>NZ_AP020335.1:934234-1245646 GCF_013340845.1 Hydrogenovibrio marinus | reverse complement strand
GCTCAATTGCGGTTTCCATGACCCAATTACTGATATCAAGGATTTGTCCACTTTGTTCCGCAACAGGAATGAATTCGGTCGGAGAAATTCTTCCCAATTCAGGGTTATCCCAACGAATCAAAGCTTCGGCACCCACCACTTTATGCGTATGAGCACAAACTTGCGGTTGGTAATACATCTCAAATTCATTTCTGACAAGCGCAGTTCTCAAGGCACTTTCAATGGACATAATTTTAGCCGCATGCTGTTGCATCTCATGAGTAAAGAATCGGTAGTTGTTTCGTCCGTCACTTTTGGCTTGATACATTGCGGTATCGGCATTTTTCAACAAACTTCCTGCATCAGAACCGTCTTGAGGATAAATAGCAATCCCCACCGATGGCGTGATTTGCAGGTTCAGGTTTTCTAATGACATTTCGAATGCGACAGATTTCAAGACATTTTCTGCCATGTGCGCAGCCTCACTTTCATCTGCATTAGGCATCACTGCGATGAATTCATCACCACCTTGTCGTCCTAGCTGATCTTCTGCCCCTAACAGATCTGAAATGCGTCGCCCGACTTCCATCAACATCTTATCTCCGACATAATGCCCCAAGGTATCGTTGATATTTTTGAAGTGATCCAAGTCGATAAATAGCACCGCGACATTTTTATGATTTTCTTCTGCTTGACTGATCGCTTTTGTCAGCCTTTTGATAAGAGATTCTCTATTGACCAAATTGGTAAGTGAATCAAAGTGTTCAAGGCGGTGAATATGTTCTTCCGATTCTTTCATTTTTGAAATATCTGTGAACACGCCAATATATTGCATCACCTCGCCGTCCTTATTCTTACCCTGACTGATGGACAGCCATTCAGGGTAAAAACGACCTGATTTATGCTTGTTCCAAATTTCCCCTTGCCAGTGACCTTCCCCTTCAATTTGCTTCCACATTTGGCTGTAAAATTCTTTAGTGTGCTTTCCAGAAGAAAGAACACTTGGCGCACTTCCCAACACTTCTTCTCTAGAGTAGCCAGTGATATCACTAAAAGCGTCATTCACCATCAACAGCTTCAAGTTTGCATCTGTAATCATGATACCCTCTCGGCTCTGCTCGAATACTTTTGAGGCCATCTCGATTTGTTCTTCCGTTTTTCTTCTTTCCGTTATATCTGTGATAAAGCCATGCCACAGAATCGAATCATCGCTCTGTTTTTGAGGTATAGCATTACCTGATAACCACTTTATTTCACCATCATCAAAAATTAAACGAAACTCATACTGCCAAGATGCAAGATTTTCTGCTGATTCTTGAATAGAAAGGTTCAGGCCTTCCAAGTCATCAGGGTAAACGCGATCAAAAACAGCCGTCGCATCTTCAAAAATGCTTTCCGGCTTAACGCGGAAAATGTGTTCCATGGCCTCACTTGCAAATGGGAAACAACTTCGCCCATTTTTATACAACTGAAATTGATAAATCACACCAGGTAAGCGCCCCGCTATTTTCTGTAAGCGCTCCAATGCCTCCTGTCTTTCATGCTCAATGACTTCCCTCTCTTGTTCCGCAACGTAGGATGAAAGAGCGAAACTGATGTCCGCCCCCATTTCCAACAGGAGGTCTTTCATTTCATCGTCAAAAGCATTGACAACATCAGAGTAGATATTCAATGTTGCAACCACTTGAGAACGCTGTGTTAGAGGGATGGAGGCTGAAGACTGCCAGCCGAATTTTTTTGCTCGTTCATGCCAGTGGGCTGTATGTGGATCTTTCTGAAAATCTTCACACCAATAAGGCGCGTTGGTCATAATTGCGATTGCTGTAGGTCCTTTTAACTCCTCATTCTTGACCGATATTTCAAGACCCTGAAGGTAATTTGAATTCATACCTGACCAGGCAACAGGCTTAACTAAACCAGAGACCATATCCAGCTTACCTATCCAAGCCATTTTCATATCACCATTGTTAACAATAACCTCGCAAACGCGGTCATATAAATCCTGTTCAGTATGGCATTGGATAATGGCTTCATTCGTTTGGCTTAGCGCAGAATGGATTCTTGCAAGCCTTTCCAGTCTCAGTTCGTCTTGTTTACGTTTGGTGATGTCGCGTCCAACCCCTAGTATGCCCATCACCTGCCCACGGCTATTCAGCATCGGTGTTTTAATGGTCGAGAACAAGCCACGATAACCAGTTTCTGCAAAGGTTAACCACTCTTCGTTTTCGGTTGAACGACCTGCTTGCATTGCCTTTTTATCATGCTCTCTAAAGAAGTCTGCCAACTCTTTATCGACAAAGTCATAGTCCGTTTTGCCGACAATATCATTTTCTTTAGCGCCATAAAGTGATTCGAACCTAGAGTTGCAACTTAGATAAACACCATTAATGTCTTTTAGCCAAATCAAATCAGGAATTGTATTAATTAATATATTCAGGTGGTTTTGACGCTCAAGGTAACGGTCACCTAGCTGTTTAATTTCCGTCATGTCTTGCACAGTCAACAAGAAATGCTGAACATCGCCATTGGTACGGCGAGTACACTGAACACTGACAATAACGTAAACCAATTCCTGGTTTGCACCCACCAAACGCGTTTCTTGAGTAAACCCGTCTAACTTGTGGCTAGCAAGCTCAGTAAAACGCTGTTTGAAAAGAGCGACCTCCCCATAAGGTAATAAATCGAAAAATGATCGTGCCGTTAACTCTTCTTCAGAGTAACCAAGCATCAACTTGAAACGTTGATTAAAACGCGACCAGCGAAAATCCTCTGCCGATAAGATTGCCATTCCGATAAATGGCAGATCATAAAACTGCTGTAACACACGCTCATTTTCGGTTTTTTGCGTCAACAGGCGATAGTTATCTAGATGTCTTTGCTTGGATAAAACTACCCAAAATGCAGCCCCTATAATTAAAAATGCAATGAACGAAACAACACTGATCCAGAAAACCAAATCGTCTAAAGATGCATGTGCTTCTTTGACATCAACCTTAGAAACAACCATCCAATGTGTGCCCTTGATGGGATAATAGGCAGCCATAACAGCCTTGCCACGGTAATCAATGCCTTTGGTCTTACCGGAAATACCTGCCCTTAAGGCAATTGCAGATACAAGATTTTGATCGCTAACCGAAAATTTGTTTTGAGAAGAGCTTCCTTCTCCAGCAAACTTCATTGGAGAAAGATATTCGACATGTCCGTTTTCATTGTGAATTAGCAAGCTTTCACTTGTTCGGCTAAAGGTAGGCCACTTTTGTATATGGGAAAAAACGTGGTCAGATAAATCCGAAAATAAAACGACCATAGCTAAAATGGTAGGCTTGCCATCAATGGCATAGATTAAAGGAACAACCGCACCTGTGTCCAAGGTACCGTCTTTATCCTTCAAAATACCACTGCGGACATCACGCCTGTTTTTAACGCTTTTGCTAAAAAGCTCGGCTATGACTGCATGGTTGAAATGGTTGCTACTTCCCTCTCCTAGCTTCAACATCAATTGTCCACTAGAAGAAATAAGCTCTATGGATTCATAACCATAGAACTCCTTCAGCGCGCCAAACAACGCCAAAATACTATGTTTTAACGTTTCGTCATTTGGTTTTTTCAGAAGGCTTTGGACATAATCCATTAAGACTTTATTACTTGAAACGACATTAGCGACTTTGTTTTGCTCTTCTAGCCAACTTTGTACTTGATAAGCTCTTAACTCGGCAACAGAAGACAGGTTATTAAAAGACTGAGCCTCTATTTTTGGACCATGGTTTTTGATGATCGTAATCGCCAGAGCTGGCACCATTAAAAACAACAGGAAGAAAACAAGCCAGATATTCTGGCGCAGTATCCGTTTTTTTACACCCGCTAAAAAATTATTTCGTTTCGTCATTGCACTTTTATTTTTCTATACAATTCTTAATAGTTTAACGCCTAATCATTGAACGTCGCCAGTAAAATACGCACTAATGCATAGGAAATACATAATTCATCCAAGAGCTCATGCGCAACAGTACTTTACGAATAACCGATAAGTGGTGAAAGTGATCTGAATAGACCGCTACTTGTCCATAAGCTCCACCCAACACTTTATCTTGGTATTTTTCAAAGCGAGGATCGGTGATTTCTATTTGCACAGGTATAAGTCCAGGACGATGATTCGTATCCGAAAGCAAATAACCATTTGCTTGAAGCTGCCCTTCCGCTAAAACGGGTAAAACATGGGAGACTTTTCCTTTAAAAACTTCTCCCGGTAACCCATCAAAAGCAACCTCGGCTTCAAATCCTGGTTGCAACCGCATCATGCTGTTTTGACGAAACCAGGCGACCAACAAATGCGCATCAGAGTTTACAAACACCATTACAGGTCTTAACGGCATTGGAACAGCGTACATACCTGGCTTTAAAAACAACTGCGAAACATAGCCATCAGTCGGTGCATAAACCGTTGTTTGTTCCAAATCAAACTGTGCTTTTTTCAATGCCCCTGTCAAAGAGTCCACTGTCGCGGTTGTTTCATCTACCGAAAATTGTTTTCCAAGCCCCTTTCGCATCATTTCTTGTGCACGTTTTTGATTTTTCTCAGCAACAATCAATTTAGCCTCAAGTTCTTTTACCTTGTCTTCGTAAGGCTCGGAATCAAGCTTAAACAAAGGCGTACCCTGCTTCATGAACTGGTTTGCCTTAGCATCAACTTCTACAACTCGCCCCTTAACCGAAGGAGAAATTGGCGTCGTGTAAAAATACTCTCTTGCTTGAGATGAATACGGATGGCTGTAGTTCATTAGCGTCAACAGTCCGCCAATCAGGAGAACGCCACCCAAAAAGGCGGTTGGAACAGTCCATTTATTAAGAGGGATTTTAAATATCTTAAAAACCGCAACTGCAATCGCCACGTAGGTTGCAACCAATAACATATCCATTATTGATCTCCTCCTTGCGAAACCTGGCGCTCGTGATGCAGTTGCTCTTTCAAAATGTTTAATTCAGTTTGCAGTTCACCAACTTGTTTTTCCAAGTTAATGAGGTGCTCTGTTTTAGCGCCTTGAGATGAATCATTTTGGGAAAAGCCCCACCCCCTGTCTTCACGATACAAGGTTGCCCATATCCATAAAAACGGCCAAAGAAGGTGTAAGGTAAACAAACTCACCCAACCTGCTACATGAATTGCATCTTGCTGTGGATGATTACGACGTTTTGCGATTTCGTAGGGAATATCATGAATGGCAATGATGCCGTAGAACAAAGTAATGCCAACAAAAAACAGCATAAACAACGCAAAGTAATCCAGCATGACAGCCTCCTAAGCTCAATTAAATTTATTCTAGCCTAATTCAGGCGTTAGTCATCAACTTATTGGATTTTTACGTATAACAGGATTCAAAGCAAAATAACTCATAAACGAAGAATCATTGCAAAAAGCTAAACAGGAAAGGTTTATAAGTGATTCTCTCAGATCATTTTCCCCAAAGAATTTCTGAACCAAGCCAGTGATAAAGAAAAAAGCACGATTCCAATCACACAGAGTGAAAGCAACTGAGGCCAAACGATTGAAAAATCAGCGCCACGATATAGGATTGCTTGAGCCATTGAAACAAAGTGTGTGTTCGGCGCTAACTGCATGATCAGCTGAACAGGCTTAGGCATGCTTTCAAATGGCGTCATAGCTCCCGAAAGGATTTGCAACGGCAGTAAAACCATAAACATCAGCAAGCCAAATTGAGGCATAGATCTTGCAATAGTACCCAAAAAAATTCCTAGCGAAGTTGCCGCAAATACATTGAGTGTTACGCCACTAAAAAATAACACTAACGAACCTTCAATTGGGACACCCAACAGCGACTGAACTACGACAGTTAACGAAAAGAATGAAGATAAAAGAACAACCATTCCCATTGACCATACTTTACTAATCATAATTTCAAAAGGTGTAACGGGCATAACCAATAAATGCTCAACTGTTCCATGCTCTCTTTCTCGGATCAATGCTGCTCCGGTCAGCACGATTGCAAGCAAAGTAATGCTGTTAATAATCTCCATTACAGAAGCAAACCATCCGTTATTCAGTTCCGGGTTAAATCTTGCTCTTAAAGTTAATTCCACAGGCATAGCAGTCTTTGCTCTATATCCTTGAAGGTACTCCGTAATTTCGGAGTTTACAATTGACTGAATATAGCCGCCACCTGTAAAAGCTTGGCTCATACGTGTCGCATCAACATTAAGTTGAATAGCAACGTCTCTCCCAGCCAGCACATCTCGCTCAAACCCGCTTGGGATGTGTAAAGAAAATGTATCAACACCCGCGTCCATACGCGCATCCATTTGATTTTCAGTAATCATTACGGGAGGCAGAAAATATGGTGGGTACAGCGCATCTATAATTCTCTTGGACAGTTTGGAATGGTCATCGTCAACAACGGCTATAGCAACCTTATTTAAACTCTCCGGCATTGATGTCGCTTTTGTATAAACTGAAAATGTAAAGGAAAAAACGATCAAAAATATCATAATCGGGTCTCGTGACAGGCTGCGCAGCTCTTTAACCCCCAAATTAAAAATATTACGAAGTTTTCTCACTTCATCTCTCCTGCTTTTTTAACAGAACAGCTGTAATTCCTATTAATACAGGAATTACCATGATTAAGGGTATAAAGGCCATATGCAAATCTGCAAATTCAAGCCCCTTAGAAAAAGTTCCTCGAGAAATGGTAACAAAGTGCGTTGTTGGATAAACCTCTCCAATCAAACGACCAGCACCTTCTAATGATGCAACAGGATCAATTAATCCCGAAAATTGAACTGCAGGCAGCATTGTGACTATTGCCGTACCAAAAAGCGCGGCCACTTGGCTTTTGACAAAAGTAGACATAAGTAATCCCAGTGCTGTCGATGCTGTAACATAAAGCACCGCTGCAACCGCCAATGTCAAAAAGCTACCTGAAACCGGCACTTGAAATAAAAACACAGCCAGTAACACCAGTAATATGAAACTTAGAGTTGATAATGCAATATAAGGCAGCTGCTTCCCTAATAGAAACTCCAATCTTGTGACTGGTGTCACATAGAGATTAATAATCGACCCCAACTCCTTCTCGCGTACAACGGATAAAGCGCTCAAAATGGCAGGAATCATCATTAATAAGATGGGAATCACCGCAGGTACCATTGCAGGTAAGCTTTCTATATCTGGGTTATAGTGAAACCGTGTTTCTATATTCACTTGAGAAGCAACAGCGCTATCACCATAGGCTTCTCGTAATTTTTCAGCTATCCAATATGCATGCATGCCTTGTACATAACCAAGCACCGTCTCAGCCCTTTGCGGCATGCTTCCATCAACCCAGGCACCGATCTCTACGGAATCTCCTCTGGCTAGATCTCTCGCAAAACCACTAGGAATAACAAGTGCTAGGCTAATTTCTCCGGCCTTCATCCTTTGATCTAGCTCAGCATAACTATGGAGAGGAGGCTCTTCGATAAAATACCTTGACCCTGAAATATTCAAGACATAATCATGGCTTGCATTACTTTTATCTTGATCCCACACTGCAAACTTCAGGTTTTCAACATCCATATTTAAACCATACCCTAGTACAAGCATTAGGATGATGCTGCCAAATGCTGCTAGAGACATACGAATGGGATCTCGAATTAACTCCAGCGTTTCTCTTCGTGTATAGCTAAATAATCGGCGCAAGCTAAATGATGAACGATTAAACAAAGAACTCGTACCTGACGTTTCACTTTGATTATGGGCAAATGAATCACCAGTCTTATCATCTGGTATAGCTTCTTTAACGCCTACGGCCTCTTCAAGGTGATGTATGAACGCTTCCTCTAGAGTTTTTGACTGCTTTCCTTGCGTTATTGCCTCAGGTGTATCGCTAATCAAAACTTTCCCGGCATGCATAAGCGAAATACGATCACATCGTTCAGCTTCATTCATAAAGTGCGTGGAAATAAAGATGGTCACACCTTCATTTTGCGCCAGATGAATTAAGATACGCCAAAACGCATCCCGCGCTAATGGATCAACCCCAGAAGTAGGTTCATCCAAAATCAACATTTCAGGACCATGAATCATTGCTGACGCCAACGAAAGCCGCTGACGCTCCCCCAATGGCAACGAGTTTGGCAAACTATTCATCTGTTCTTCCAAACCGAACTTTTTTACCATCTCATTAACTTGTGTTTCTACCGAGGCTTCTGCAATGCCATAGAGCCGAGCATGAAGCTCAAGGTTCTGCTTCACGCTAAGCTCCGAGTACAACGAGAAAGATTGTGTAACGTATCCCACTCGACGGCGTGTATCAATATCATCAGGATCGACTATCTTGCCGAACAGCTTAGCCTCACCTTCACTTGCAGATAACAAGCCCGTCAACATTTTCATGGTTGTCGTCTTCCCGCAACCATTGGAACCGAGAAAACCAAATATTTCACCGCGATGAATTGAAAAACTAACACGATCCACTGCAACAAAGTCACCAAAGCGCATCGTTAGATTTTCTGCCTTAATTGCAATATCGTTATTACCATCCAAGCTGCGGCGATGTATTTCTATCGGTTTATAACCCAATGTTTTGGAAGAAGGTAACAGCCGAATGAACGCTTCTTCCAATGTTTCACTATTGGTTTTATCCAATAGTTCTCTTGGCGAGCCAGTCGCTAAAACCACTCCATCATCCATTGCCACTAAGCTGTCAAACCTTGCCGCTTCTTCCATATAAGCAGTCGCGACTAAAACACACATCGTTGGACGCTGTACACGAATGTGATCAATTAGCTCCCAAAATTGGCGGCGGGATAGTGGATCAACCCCTGTTGTTGGTTCATCTAAAATCAACAGATCAGGGTCATGAATAAGTGCACAACATAGCCCAAGTTTTTGCTTCATTCCTCCCGACAGTTTACCGGCCAATCGGTCTTTAAATGGAAGGAGTCCTGTCGCTGTCAAAAGCACGTTAATACGCCTTTCTCGCTCCCCTTTAGCGTGACCAAATAAGCTTCCAAAGAAATCTATGTTTTCAAAAACGGAAAGCGTTTCGTATAAATTTTTTCCTAAACCTTGCGGCATGTAAGCGATGTCAGGGCATACTCTATGGCGATGCTTGCTATCTGACATATCACCACCTAGAACATTAATTGTACCGCTCTGAATAACCCTTGCACCAGAAATGAGTGATAGCAAGCTTGACTTCCCAACACCATCCGGGCCAATCAAACCCATAACCTTGCCAGCATAAGCCTCAATAGAAACCTTGTTAAGTGCTAACGTCTGTCCATATTGCAAGCTCACTTCCGTAAGTTTGACAACCAACTCGCTATGTTTGGTCATTGCACTAAAAGCCCCTACTCAACTAGATTTTTTTGGAGGCGATCAGGCCAAGGGACGTTAGGTGAAATCTTTATGTAGGCTTCGCCAGGCAACCCTGTTTTGACTCTTTGGATATTCTTTTGCAATAACGCAGGAGAAATCCTCGCCCTCACACGGAACATCAATTTTTCACGTTCTCTTTCTGTTTCGACTGTTTTTGGGGTGAATTGTGCGACATTAGCGATAAAAGAAATGTGCGCTGGTATGACATAATCAGGCGCGGCATCAAGGACAATTCTTACTTCAGTTCCCATTGAGACTTGACCAGCATAAAGTGTTGGCAAGAAAAATGTCATATAGACATCCGTTAAATCAACTAAATTTAGGACTCTGCCGCCAGCTCCAAGAACTTCACCCGAACGGGCTACGATATATTGAATTCTTCCACTTACAGGTGCTTTTAAAGAAGCATCATCAATTTCTATTTGTACCCTTTTGATTACGGCTTGAGCTGCTTTCACGGAAGATTCAGCACTATCTATTTGAGATACCGCAACTGATATGGCTGCCTCACTTGCGGCAACCTGGGAATGTGCTGCATTTAAAGCAGCTTCAGCACTATCAACAGCAGCGCGCGCGTCATCAGCTGATTGCTCAGAAGTGTGTCCCGATTTAACCAGACTAATCACTCGCTCAGTGCGTTTTTTTGCTAAATTTAATTCTGTCTTACGTTGAGATACTACAGCTACTGCAGTTGCTTTTTCACTTTGTCTCAGCACTAGCTGATTCTTAGCTGTTATAACAGAGTCTTTAGCCTGCCGAAATTGAGCTTTGGCTTGCAGAAGCTCGGCCTCCAGTGTTTTTGTATCCATTAAAGCAACAATTTGACCTGCTTTAACAAAATCGCCTTCCTTTACAAGAACCTTTTCTAACCTTCCCGCAATCTTGGTAGAGACATCAACTTCTACTGCTTCAATACGGCCGTTGCTACCCATCACACCATCAGATTTCGAATTGTTATGAAAGTAATTCCAAGCAAAAAAAGACAGTATAACGACAAGTGCAACCGCAACGATCTTCAGTAAACCACTGAAACGAATATTCACAAACTTCTCTCCTTTTGAGAAAACGCTCTTTACCACAACATCACTAAACTAAGCATTTCAAACATTATAGTGTCTGCTCAGTAACACTATTACATTAACAAAAATGAACGCTTATAAAATTACCCTTATAAAACTTCTTAACCATTTTTGAAGCAAAACTACAAATAACTATACGTCTGTAACACTGAAAGCTTGAATTAGCTACACCATTGTTTTTTCATTTTTCACATCAGCTTTAGGTGATTTGCCATACATTCGAGAATATTCACGACTGAACTGCGACGGGCTCTCATACCCTACTTTAAATGCAGCTTCGTTCACAGGAACTTTTTGAATTGTCAAAAGTTGTCTGGCTTCTTGCAAACGTAGTGTTTTTTGAAATTGTAGTGGGCTTAATGACGTGATTTTTTTAAATGTTGAATATAGCGAAGATTCACTCATACCTACTTTTTCAGCAAGCTCTTTCACATTGAGACTCTCTGAAAAATGCTCTTTTATCAGACATATTGCTTCAACAGTCCTTTTTGTGGAATGGTCATCTTTAATATATTGTCGAATAAAGTCTCCTCCCTTTTCTTTCATCACAAAGTACAAAATTTCTTTGATGAACAGAGGTGACAATACCTTCTGATCCTCTACTGCATCCATTGTTCTAACAAGCCTAACAACAGCATCAAGTAATTGAGGCTTTAAATCTCCAAAATACAGTCCACTCCGTGTTTCTACAGCTTGTATTTCTTCTGTCTCAATGTCCTTTAGAACTTCAAATATTTGTTCCATCGAAAAGGTAATCGTAAACCCCATATAGGGTTTTTCCGGCGAAGCATCAGTGATTCGTACCTGAGCGGGCGTATGAATCGACGCGAGTAAATATTGATTCGGAGAATAACGAATCAACTTGTCATCAACACCAACCTCTTTCTCTCCTTGAACTATCACACATAGTGAAGGTTCATAAAGAATAGAAAGCATTTCTGTAGGATTTTCATGGAAAAAAAAGCTTAAAGGCTTAATTGAAGTTTGGATAAAGCTTTCGCCGCTGAAGGACGAATTGATATATTGAATCAATTCCTGACGACTACTAGTCAATTGATCTGTACTCACAGCATTTCCTTTTAAATTGCTTTAGGATTGGAGAATTAGGCAAACAATTTCGAGAATTGTGCTACCGCCTACATTAACTAAACCTATAAAGTTATCGATACGACTTTAAGAGACATTTGCCAAAACTTTTCTTAAATCACAATACCTTAGCAAGTACGTGTAAATCATACTACGAAATCAAATGACCAGGAAATTTTATTATGTGTGATAAATGTAACGGTTTAACCAGAAGAGAATTTATACAGACAACAGCTGCATCTGGCGCAGCCTTAATGTTATCGGGGACTTCAGCTATGGCTTCTACAAAAGAATTACATAATGGAAATATTAAATCACGTGGCTACGCCGCTACAGACACTTCAGGTGTTCTAAAACCATGGTCATTTGAGAGAAGACCAGTAGGAGATAATGATGTTTTGATTGAAACCAAATATGCAAGCATCTGCCACTCTGACATCCATCAAATGAAAGGCCACTGGGGTCCACAGCAATACCCTCAGGTTCCCGGTCACGAGATTGCCGGAGTCGTTACAGCAGTAGGTAAAAACGTTACTAAATTTAAGATTGGTGACAGAGCCGGCGTTGGGTGCATGGTAAGTGGTAACCCTGAATGTGAAAGCTTTAAGCAAGGTGAAGAGCAATACTGTCCTGATACAACTTTTACCTATGGTTACCCTGAAGCCAGTTCGCCTACAGGTATTTCTCAAGGCGGTTACTCAACCAATATTGTTGTGAATGAGCACTTTGTCGTTCACATCCCAGAAAACATTAGCTTTCAGGAAGCTGCTCCTCTCTTATGCGCGGGTATCACCACCTATTCTCCAATCATGAAATTTGATCTAAAGAAAGGCGATAAAGTCGGTGTTGCAGGTATCGGAGGACTCGGACACATGGCAATTAAAATCGCGGTATCTAAGGGTGCAGAAGTATATGCATTCACTACTTCCCCCGATAAAGTTGACGATATCCTTGGGTTTGGAGCAAAAGAAGCTGTTGTTGTGGATGATATAGGCAACCTAGCGCCCTATAGAGGTAAGCTGGATTACATGATTTGTACCATCCCCTATCAATATGATGTCGCATCCTATGTGTCTGTTGTAAAGCCTTTTGGTTACTACACTCAAGTTGGTATGCCTGAAAAATTTGAATTAACACTAAGTGCTATCGGGCTTTCAATTAGCCGAGTCAACTTCAACGTTTCACTCATCGGTGGCATGAAAGAAACCCAAGAAGTGGTTGATTACTGTGCAGAGAACAATATTCACCCACAAATACAAATTATCTCTGCTGATCAGATCAACCAAGCATGGAAAGACGTGGTGGATAAAAAAGCTCGTTACCGCTATGTAATAGACCCTGCAACATTTTAAGTGTCTAGCAATCATTGCTAGCGACTTTACTGACACAATAAAAATGAGTGGCGCGAAGCATTATTTAAAAAATGCCATAGCAATCACTCTTACATTCGACTAAGAGGTGTTCAACATGAAAGACATAAGTAAGGCACATTTTAGTAGGCGAAAATTTCTGTTCTTTTCTTTGGCTACTGCAGTGTCATTTAATGCCTCAAACCTTGCTTATGCTAATAACTCTAAAAAGGAGAACATGATGGTTTTAGTTAAACACAGTGAGCATAAAGCTGTTGATGGCCCTGCCGACTACTTTACGGGTAATGTCACAATTGATTCCATGTTTCAACCTGAAGGCGATAGAAGTTACAGTAGCGCTATTGTAAATTTCGAAGCCAGTGCTAGAACAACTTGGCACACGCACCCCAAAGGACAAACTCTTATGATTCTTTCTGGCGAAGGGCGTGCTCAAATTGAAGGTCAAGAGATCTTTAAATTAGAGCCTGGTGATGTTGTTTGGTTCCCAGCAAATGTAAGGCACTGGCACGGCGCCGCTCCCGATCAAGCAATGTCTCATGTCGCTATTACAGGAGAAAGCAACGGTAAAGTCGTAGATTGGATGGAACATGTTACAGATCAAGATTATTTAGGTAAGGGAGTATAAAAATGACTATTACGGCACATGGATATGCAAATCATAGTCCTACAGATAAATTAGAAACATTTAGCTTTGAGCGCAGAGCCCCTCTTGCTGAAGACGTTGTAATAGATATTCAATATTGCGGAATTTGTCACTCAGACATCCATTCTGCCCGTAATGAGTGGGGAGGAACCATTTATCCGTTTGTACCCGGACATGAAATTGTTGGTCGTGTCACTGCTGTTGGCAATAATGTAAGTAAATTTAAAAAAGGTGACCTTGTCGGCATTGGGTGCTTAGTCGACAGTTGCCGCCACTGTGAGCCATGTAATCACGGATTAGAACAATATTGTGAAAACGGCTGGACGGGAACCTACAACAGTGAAGACAAAATAGGCGGCACCAAACACAATGTTACCTATGGCGGCTATTCAGATACCATCACCGTCGACCAGAGATTCGTTCTAAATATTCCAGAAAACCTAGATGCAGCTGGTTCGGCTCCTCTACTTTGTGCAGGTATTACGACCTACTCTCCTCTTCGTCATTGGAAAGTTGGGCCAGGGCAAAAAGTCGGTGTGATAGGACTAGGTGGACTTGGCCACATGGGCGTTAAGTTTGCCCATGCTATGGGCGCTCATGTTGTCATGATTACAACCTCACCCGAAAAGGGAAAAGATGCTAGAAAGCTAGGCGCTGATGAAGTTCTACTCTCTACTGATGCTGAAGCAATGTCAGCAGCCGCAGGCACTTTTGACTTTCTTCTAAACACAATTCCTGTAGGTCACAATACCGATCCTTATATGAATCTACTGAAGCTTGATTCAACAATGGTCATCGTAGGTGCGGTTGAAGCGCTTACGAATGTTAGTGGCGTGCCATTCATTTTTAAACGCCGTAACATGGCAGGTTCGCTTATTGGGGGCTTACCTGAAACTCAAGAGATGCTCGACTTCTGCGGAAAACACAATATCACATGTGATATTGAACTGATTGACATGAAAGATGTAAATACCGCATATGACCGAACAGTTGCAGGAGATGTTAAATATCGCTTTGTAATAGATATGGCGACACTTTAAAAATCAAACGCAACAGATCCACTCAACAATCAAATACAACTCATAAAGTTGTTCGCTATCTCCAGGGGATAATTATCCCTTGGTTCTCATCCATTCACGCACAAATTGTCTACTAATCTTATCGTTCATAGCGATAACTTGCCGCTAACTTGCTAGCATCAGAAAGTTATTCAAAAGAAAGAAGTTTGATTTTAAAAAAAGAAGTAATGGTGCCCAGGGCCGGAATCGAACCGGCACGGTGTTGCCACCGAGGGATTTTAAGTCCCTTGCGTCTACCAATTTCGCCACCTGGGCTTATAGGTGGTTCGCCGAAGCGTTGGATTTGTATTACGAATGCTTGATTTGTTTTTTATAAAGACTTTATAAAAAATGGAGGCGCGACCCGGAATCGAACCGGGCTAGATGGATTTGCAATCCACTGCATAACCTCTTTGCTATCGCGCCATTGGAGCGGGAAACGAGGATCGAACTCGCGACCCCAACCTTGGCAAGGTTGTGCTCTACCGCTGAGCTATTCCCGCTTCGTAATGAGGGCGTATTATAGGATGTGTCAAAAAAATTACAAGCTTTTTTTCAGAAATTTTGAAGGCGCCTATCCTGCAAATAGAGCGGCTTTCACCGCTCGTTTGCACTAAGCGTTTTAGTGATTTTCGTCTTGAGCTGCATCCCTTAAAACGGGAAGTGCCGCCACAGAATATTGCCACCAAGTAATAATCGTTAAGGCTGCGGCAAAATAAAGCATTGGGAAGCCAAGTTCACCCCAGTTAATGCCCCACAAGCTGCCGCCATAAATCAACCACGTCAAAGCCGCTAATTGGGAAGCTGTCTTTATCTTTCCTAGCTTGGAAACCGCGACCACTTCGCGTGCATTGTTTTCTGCCATCCACTCGCGTAATGCAGAGATACTGATTTCACGCATCATGATAACGATAGCGGATAAAGTCACCCATAGGTTTTGATATTCCACCGAAACGACAATCAACGCTGCCGAGACAATCAACTTGTCTGCCACTGGGTCAAGAAATGCACCCAGTTTGCTGCTGACATTCAGCCTTCTCGCTAGAAACCCATCAAACCAGTCGGTGATGGCGGCAATCATAAATGCCAAGCCCGCCCAGAAACGCGCGTCAGGAATAGGAGAAAAATAACAGATTAAAAAAACCGGAATCAAGGCAACTCTTGTCCAGGTCATTAACATAGGGAGTGATCTTAAATATTGCATTCTTTCGTTTTAAATTTGTGAATTTTAAGGAATCTTATCATAGTCATCCGGCTTACTGAGGGGAAACTTAGCTTTTTGGCCGAATAACAAACCATTCCTCTGCAAGGTAGAAATGTCATCCTCTTTGTTTAAACGTCACCATGGAAAAAATCGTAAATGGTTTGCGCCATATTGCCACTGATTCCCGGTACTTTTTGTAACTCTGAAACAGCTGCATTCTTGACATCGGTGATACCACCAAAATGTAGCAATAGTTTCTGGCGTGTCTTAGCACCAACGCCTGGAATGTCTTCAATTCTGGAGTGGGTCTGTGCTTTTTGCCTACGAGCACGGTGGCTGGTGATCGCAAATCGGTGGGCTTCATCTCGAACATGATTAATCAAGTGTAAAGCGATGTCGTCCGCTTCAAGATCGATGCCTTCAAAATTCTCTGGCGTGTAAAGTATTTCCAGTCCGGCTTTGCGCCCTTCTCCCTTGGCGACGGAAACCAAAGGCACACTTTCCAAATCCAATTCTTTAAAGACCTCAATGGCTTGGTTCAACTGCCCTTTACCACCATCAACCAACACCAAATCCGGAAGCGGTTTGTTTTCTTTTTTCAAACGGCTGTAACGTCTGCTAATCACTTGGCGCATTGCGGCATAGTCATCACCCGGTTGGATGCCTTCTATATTGAACTTACGGTAGGCATTGGTATTAGGCACGCCTTCACTAAAGACCACACAACTGGCAACCGTCTGATTCCCTTGAGTATGACTGATGTCAAAACACTCAATATGATTTGGCAAGTGCGCAAGCAACAACACTTCTTGGAGCGCTTTGACGCGATCCATCTGCGAGGCTTTTTGGGTAATGTGTTGTTTCAAACCAGAAGCAGCATTGGTTTTCGCCAGAGACATTAAGCCTTTGGTTACTTTGTTCGTCGGTTGTTTAATTTCGACTTTACCCATGTCTTGCTGAGACAATAAATCTGCCAGGTTGGCCTGCTCTTCCATTTTGTGTTCTAACAGAATCACTTTGGGCAATGGCAAATCCAAATAGTGCTGGCTAATAAATGCTGAGAGTATTTCTTCTTCGGTTGAGTCCGCATCCATTTTGGGAAAATGATTCTGGCTTCCCCACAGGTTACCGCCTCGATACATCATCAGAGAAACACAGGTTTGTCCTGTTTGTCTTTCCAACGCAATGACATCGGAATCCTGACTGCCCGGTTGGTTAATCAGGTGCTGGCTTTGGATAGCACGCAGAGAGGAAATCTTGTCTCGGTAAGAAGCCGCCTTTTCAAACTCTAGCTCTTCAGATGCCTGCTGCATTTTATCGGCAAACTCATCTATCAACTCAAAGCTTTTACCCTCGAGAAAAGCAATGGTATGTTGCACATCCTCATCATAAGCTTCTTTAGTAACTAAGCCATCAACACAAGGCCCGGTGCAACGTTTAATTTGATATTGCAAACAGGGTCGTGAGCGATGGTTAAAAACGGATTCATTACATTGCCTTACCGGGAAAATCTTTTGCAAACTGTCCAAAGTTTGATGCACGGCCGACGCATTTGGAAAAGGCCCAAAATATCGCCCCACTCTACGCTTGGCGCCACGGTGATAACTTAATGATGGAAACTGTTTTGCAGTTGAAACAAAAATATAGGGATAAGACTTATCATCACGGAACAAAATGTTATAACGCGGCTTGTAGCGTTTGATCAAAGTGTTCTCAAGAATCAACGCTTCTGACTCAGTATCGGTAAGCGTCACTTCAATACTGGCTACCTGCTCCACCAAAGCACGAGTTTTGATTTCTTGATGGTTTTTATTGAAGTAACTGGAGACCCGTCTCTTTAGGTTCTTTGCCTTACCGACATAGATGATCTCGCCTTCGGCGTTCAGCATTTGATAAACCCCTGGACGTTCGGTGAGGTTTTTCAAAAAGAGAGTCAGGTCAAAGTTTTCGTTTTGCGACATGTTTCCAGTAGAATAGTTGAACTTATTGAATTACACATATTATATCGAAATTAGCGAACAGGGATTTTACTATGGAACAAAACAAAGCATTCGACAGGCTCGCTACCGCAGCAGAGAACTTTATCAAACAAGAGCGTTGGAGTCGCCGCTGGAGCAACTTGCTTAAAATCATCATTGTTCTATATGTGTTGATTTCACTTGGTACGCTGGTTAAGCAAATTTCGCCCGCTGATGAATTGTCAACTTCGTCTAAACATGTCGGTATCGTCAGTTTGCAAGGCGCAATCATGCCTGGTTCCAAAACCAGTGCTGATGCAATCAACCCATTATTGAGAGATGCTTTTTCTGACCCTAAAACACAAGCAGTCATCATCAAGGCCAATTCACCGGGGGGTAGTCCGGTTCAGTCAGCAATGATTAATGATGAAATCACCCGTTTAAAAGAAAAGTATAAAAAGCCGGTTTACGTTGTTGTGCAAGACCTATGTGCTTCAGGTTGCTACTATGTTGCCGTTGCTGCAGATAAAATTTTCGCCAATAAAGGCTCTATCGTCGGCTCTATCGGCGTCCGTATGGATACATTTGGCTTTACCGGACTGATGAGCAAGCTGGGTATCGAAAACCGTTCTATGCATGCGGGTGAACACAAAACATTCATCGATCCTTTCTCACCTGAAGATAAAACCGGGCGGGCCTTTTTCCAGAAAAACATTTTGGATAAAAGTCATGACCAGTTTATCGAAACCGTTAAAAAAGGTCGCGGTGACCGTCTAAAAATCAACAAAGATACCTTTACAGGTTTGGTTTGGTTAGGTGACGCTGCGGTGAAAAACGGTCTAATTGATGGCCTGGGCGATACTGGCTATGTTGAGCGCGATATCATCAAAAACACAAATGAGAAAAACTATGAAGGTCGTAAATCGTTAATTGAACAAATGATGGGCGATATTTCTACCGAAACCGCCAGCAAGCTGTCGTTATACCTCAGCCAGCTTTATTAACGAATCACTAACTCATAATATTACTCCTCTCAGCCTCTTATACCAAACATATAAGGGGCTTTTTCTTTTCTTTTTTAAGTAATTTGTTCGTAAATTGCCTTATATCAAAAACTGACTAAAAACGGATTTTTCCCGATTTCTTCGAGGTCTATACTGAAAGAAAAAAGGAGTGGTTATGGATAACTTCAAACCGAATCCAAGGGAAGTGAAAACTGAGTTAAACGCACGCCTGTTCAGCGAAATGATGCGCGGAATGTGGTTAACGCTTAGTTTTTCGATTTTGGTCGTATTAATTATTTCCTATGTGTTGGTCAACGTTGATAAAAGTATCTGGCCGTGGGTTTGGCTTATCATCAGCTTGATCGTGATTAGCCTGCGGTTTTATCTTTTATGGTTGCATTATCGTGCCAAATTTCCACCCAGAACGTTAATTCCCTATAGTTATGGCATAACATTCCTTTCCGGTATCGTATGGGCATGCATGTCATGCTTTTACAGCTTAGACCACCCTCTTGTCATGCAACTCATGCTGTTGATGGTATTAGGCGGCATGCCGCTCATCTCTCTATCAACACATGGCAATATGGTGATGTCGCATATTCTGTTTTCTCTACCATCCATGCTGGCACTGAACTATTGGGCACTGTTCAAAACACCAGACTATTCATTGATCTTTTTTGTCATGACCTTGTTCTATACTTTTTTGGTGTACACCGCTTCTTTTCAGTTCTACAAACGGATCAAAGACAGCTTTGCGATGAATCTGGAAAATGCTGCACTGGTAAAAGCTTTGCAAGAACGGCAAGCGCAACTTGAAAGTTTGGCGTATGTTGACTCGCTAACGGAGCTTAACAACCGTCGCTACTTTACTGTCTCTGCGGAATTGGCGTTGGAAACTATCTTTCGCAAAAAAGCCAAACTCTTCTTCTTTTTGGTAGATGCCGACAAGTTCAAACACATCAACGACCATTATGGTCATGAAACCGGCGACAGAGTTCTTAAACACGTTGCCGACTGCTTAAAAGAGATTGTTGAAGGCTTCAATAAAAACCCGCTTTATGAGCAAGGTCAGGTTGCAGAATCTGCCAGGTTGGGGGGAGACGAATTTATCATCAGCTTTGTGGTGCTGGACGCGGAGTTTGATATTGAAAGTATTGCAGGCAAACTGCTTGATAAAATTCATCAACCGATTGAAATCACTGGAAAAGTCATTTACCCACAAGTCAGCATTGGTATTTCCGAGGCACCTAGACAGGCTCGAGACGTCAGCAGCCTATTGCGTTTAGCAGACAAGGCGATGTACCAAGCCAAAAAGCATGGAGGAGATCAGGTTTTCTACTGCCATTCCTCAGAGTTGCCTAGTGAAAAAACCGAATAATCATTGGATTTCCTAGCCAAAAAAAAGCCCGCATTTGCGGGCTCTTTTTACTTTGATATTCAGTACGCTTAAGCGACGGCGACACCAATGTCGGATAGCTTTTTAGGCGACTCAACTTCGTAATCCGCCATTTCATCAAACTGCAAATAGCGATAGACGTCTTTTGCCATGGTATCCAGCATCGCAACCGCTTCCAGATATTCTTCCAACGAAGGAATACGCCCTACCGCCGCACAAACCGCAGCCAACTCGGCAGAACCAAGGTAAACGTTCGCACCATTCCCCAAACGGTTCGGGAAGTTACGCGTTGAAGTTGAAAAAACTGTCGCACCATCGGCAACACGTGCTTGGTTACCCATACACAAAGAACAACCCGGCATTTCAGTACGCGCACCCACCTTACCGTAAATGCTGTAATAGCCTTCTTCAATCAACTGGCGCTCGTCCATTTTGGTTGGTGGTGCAATCCACAAACGGGTTGGCACATTTTTCATGTTCTCAAGCACTTTCCCGGCTGCACGGTAATGACCGATGTTGGTCATACAAGAACCGATAAAGACTTCATCAATTTTGTCGCCAGACACCGCAGACAATAGCTTGACGTCATCAGGATCATTCGGACACGCTACAATCGGCTCTTTGATGGTATTCAGGTCGATTTCGATCACGGCAGCATAGTCTGCATCGGCATCTGCTTCCAACAGCTCTGGCGCGTCAATCCAAGCCTGCATTTCATCACGACGACGCAATAGCGTACGTGCATCTTGGTAACCGTTTTCAACCATCCAATCAATCAAAGCCATGTTTGATTTTAGGTATTCGATAATCGGCTCTTCAGCCAATTTGACCACACAACCGTTTGCCGAACGTTCAGCGGAAGCATCAGACAATTCAAACGCTTGTTCGACTTTTAGGTGATCCAAACCTTCGATTTCCAATACACGGCCGTTAAAGATGTTTTTCTTACCTTTTTTCTCAACCGTTAACAAACCGTCTTGAATCGCTTGGTAAGGAATAGCATTCACCAAATCACGTAGCGTGATACCTGGTTGCATTTCACCTTTAAAACGAACCAAAACTGATTCAGGCATATTCAAAGGCATCACACCCAGAGTCGCACCAAACGCAACCAACCCTGAACCTGCTGGGAAGGAAATACCAATAGGGAAACGCGTGTGAGAGTCACCACCGGTACCGACCGTATCAGGCAGCAACAAACGGTTCAACCATGAATGGATAACCCCGTCACCTGGACGCAAAGCTACCCCACCGCGACTTGTCATAAAGTCTGGCAAGCTGTGTTGTAGTTTAATATCAACTGGTTTTGGGTATGCCGCAGTATGACAGAAAGATTGCATAACCAAGTCCGCAGAGAAACCAAGACACGCCAACTCTTTCATTTCGTCACGCGTCATTGCACCCGTGGTGTCTTGAGAGCCAACGGTTGTCATGTGAGGCTCACAATACATACCTGGGCGAACCCCTTCGATACCACAAGCTTTACCAACCATTTTTTGCGCTAAAGAATAACCATGCGCAGCTTGAGATTTGTCTTGAGGACGGATGAATACATCAGAAGGCTCCATTCCTAGCGCACGACGCGCTTTGTCTGTCAAACCACGTCCAATAATCAATGGAACACGTCCACCGGCACGGACTTCATCCGGCATGGTATCTGGTGCCAGTTCAAACGTTGAAATAGTCTCACCTGCTTCGTTGGTGATCTTACCTTCGTATGGATAAATGGTAATCACATCACCCATGTTCATTTGCTCTACATCACACTCAATAGGAAGTGAACCGGAATCTTCGGCTGTATTGAAGAAAATCGGAGCGATTTTTCCGCCCAATACAACACCACCTTGGCGTTTGTTTGGAACATAAGGAATATCATCACCGAAAAACCACATAACAGAGTTCATCGCAGATTTACGGGAAGAACCAGTCCCAACAACATCACCAACATAAGCAACTGGGTGACCTTTTGCTTTTAATGATTCAATCGTACCATCGACATCATCCATTCTCGCCGCCAGCATTTCTTTTGCATGTAACGGGATATCAGGACGTGACCATGCTGCAGTTGCAGGAGAAAGATCGTCCGTATTGGTTTCACCTTCCACTTTAAAAACGGTAACGGTAATGCTTTCTGGCATTTTAGGTTTAGAGGTAAACCACTCGGCATCTGCCCAAGCTTTAACTACTTGCATGGCATAATCGTTGGTTTTAGATTTCTCAACCACATCGTGGTACGCATCATAAACCAGCAACGTTTTGGAAAGTGCAGCCACCGCAGCTTCAGCAACTGCTTTATCGCTTGAATCCAACAATTCAATCAAAGGTTGTACATTGTAGCCACCTAACATGGTGCCCAATAGGAACGTCGCTTGTTCAGATGAAATCAAGTCAACTGAAATGCTCCCTTTCGCCACATCCACCAAAAAGCTGGCTTTTACGTAAGAAGCTTCGTCTACCCCAGGCGGTACACGGTTGGTCAACAAATCTACAACAAACGCTTCTTCTCCCGCAGGTGGGTTTTTAATCAGTTCAACCAACTCAGCGGTTTGCTTTGCATCTAATGGTAGTGGTGGAATACCTTCTGCTTCGCGTTCTGCGACGTGTTGACGATAGGCTTCTAACATGGATTGTGACATAGTAGGTTCCTCAAAAATAAATTTAGCTTATTTTACCACAGCCATCGCTAATGGCGAGAACCAAGACGCATGAATGCGGCATTTCAGGCAATAAAAAACCCAACCTGGCAGATTTTCAACGAAAACTACCAGGTTGGGTCTATGAATAGCTCTTTTGGTATAAATGCTAATCAATCATTTAAAGGCTTCTACCGCCAACATAACCAACAACCAGATATTTAATCCGACAATCAATGCCGTTGCCGACCAAGCAGTGATTTTGGTTTTTGCATCATTCACCAAGTCGCCCATAATCATTGGATTGGAAGTCATCCTAACCAGAGGAATCACCGCAAAAGGCAATTGCATAGACAAGATAACCTGAGACAAAACCAGAAGCTTCAAGGGTGTTGTACTTAATAGAATCGCAATCGCCGCCGGAATCATTGTTCCAAGTCGAATGAACAAACGTATCTTCAAAATATTAACCGGACGTTTTTTGAAAAAAGATTCAAACACGATTTGCCCAGCCAGCGTTCCGGTTGTTGAACTGGCAATACCCGAAGCCAACAACGCAATACCAAAGGTCAAGGCTGCTGCTTCACCCAATAATGGTCCTAGCGTTTTATAGGCTTCATCAATATCGGTAATCAGCAATCCCTTCTCGTGAAAAGCCGCCGAAGCCATAATCAAGATTGCCGAGTTCACAATCCATGCAGCGGTTAGCGCCAGAATCGTATCCCAACGCATCATCTTATAAAAACGTCTACAGGTTTCTTCGGAACAGCCTTCGTCACGTCGCGTCATAACTTGGTGAGAATGCAGGTACAGATTGTGCGGCATCACCGTTGCCCCCAGTATCCCCATTGCAATAAATAATGCTGTGGTATCCATAATGGTGGCATTCGGTACAAACATGGCCTTTGCCACATCCGCCCATTCAGGCTGCGCTAGCCAAAGCTCAACAACATAACCTAAGCCGATGGTTGCAACAAAAGCAAGAATGGTCATTTCCACCCAGCGGAAACCAAAACGCTCCAGCCATAGAATCAACAACACATCGAAAATTGTCAGGAAAATGGCCACCACCAATGGAATATCGAACAACAGATTCAATGCCACCGCAACGCCGAGAAACTCAGCCAAGTCAGTCGCCACCATTGCCAATGCTGCCGTTGAGAGTAAAAATGTACCGCCCTTCCCTGGGTGTTCAACACGAATCATTTGCGCCAAATTCTTACCGGAGGCAATGCCCAATTTTGCACTCAGCAATTGCATCAAAACAGCTATCAGAGAAGCCAGTGTAATCACCCACAACAATGCATACCCATAACGGGAACCTGCTTCCAAAGAAGTCGCCCAATTCCCGGGGTCCATATAACCGACTGACACCAGAAATGCCGGGCCGATAAAAAACCAAAACGATTGTTTTGAATTTAAAGTTTCTTTTACAGATGTACTCATAATTTATTGTTTTTATTCGCTATATCTATTTTCATTAATCTCTATTCTGTTTGACTGACTAGTTCATCTATTACTTTAAGTTTTTGTTCAAAAATCAAAATATTTAGCCATGACTAACTTTTGAATAAACTATAGCAAATTTTTTCAACCTTCGCAGTAAATTTTCACTAACCACTGCTTTTAAAACGGCTGTAAAACCAACTCTTTAACAACCCTACATTCAACATAAAGCTAACGCGCAAAGATAAGTTGTTTTGCGCTATAATACGCGGCATTAAAAATAATGAATTGATTGAAGTAAGGAACTAGAGCATGCAACTTTCGGAATTGACCGCTATCTCACCTGTTGACGGCCGTTACGGCGCGCGTTTATCGAATCTAAAAGAAATTTTCAGCGAATACGGCTTGATCAAAAACCGTGTTAAGGTTGAAGTCTCATGGTTGAGAATGCTGGCAAACCATCCAGGTATTCCAGAAGTTCCGGCATTAAGCAGCGATGCTGAAAACCACCTAATGAAATTGGTTGATGAGTTTTCTTTGGAAATGGCGCAGCGCGTTAAAGAAATCGAACGCACCACCAATCACGATGTTAAAGCGGTTGAATACCTAATCAAAGAACACTTTGGCGACAATGCCGAGTTGAATGCTATTGGTGAATTCGTTCACTTTGCTTGTACTTCAGAAGACATCAACAACCTGGCTTACGCTTTAATGTTGAAAGATGCTCGTGCCAATGTCATCGTGCCAGAAATGCAGACAGTGATCGACAAGATTGCTGGCATGGCAAGCGACATGGCAGACATCCCAATGATGTCTCGTACACACGGTCAGCCAGCGTCTCCAACAACAGCCGGTAAAGAGTTCGCTAACGTCGCTTACCGTTTGCAACGTCAAGTCAAACAACTGATGAACGTTCAAATCATGGGTAAAATCAATGGTGCGACAGGTAACTACAATGCACACTTGGCCGCTTACCCTGCTATCAACTGGTATGAGTTGTCAGAACAGTTCGTGCAAAGCCTAGGCTTGGCTTGGAATCCATATACTATCCAAATCGAACCACACGATTACATTGCTGAATACTTCCACGCAATGCAGCGATTCAACACGATTTTGATTGATTTCGACCGTGACGTTTGGGGTTATATTTCAATCGGTTTCTTCAAGCAAAAAACCGTTGCCGGCGAAATCGGTTCTTCTACCATGCCACATAAAGTTAACCCTATCGACTTTGAAAACTCTGAAGGGAACTTGGGAATCGCTAATGCTATTTTCGACCACCTAGGTCAAAAACTACCAATTTCCCGTTGGCAGCGTGATCTAACAGACTCTACCGTATTGCGTAACTTAGGTGTTGGTGTTGCACACACTATGATTTCACTACAAGCTACGCTAAAAGGCCTAAACAAGCTTGAAGTGAATGCCGAAGCCATGGCCGCTGACTTGGATCAAAACTGGGAAGTCTTGGCGGAAGCGATTCAAACCGTTATGCGTCGTTATGGTATTGAAAAACCATACGAAAAACTAAAAGACTTAACGCGCGGTCGTCGTGTTAACAAGCAAATCATGCAAGATTTCGTTGATACCTTAGAGCTTCCAGAAGAAGCAAAACAGGCATTAAAAGACATGACCCCTGCTACTTATATCGGTAATGCAAAACAACAGGCTGCTAACATTGAGTTGGCGCTAACCATGTTAAAAGGCCGTTAAGCTTAAACACACTTTTCGCAATTAAAATCTGCCAGGTTGGGGGCACCATAAGCCCCCCAACCTGGCAGATTTTTTTTCATTTTTAGACAGGACAAAACCATGCTTAACTTCAGCGACATTACTCTAGATGTTTTCCTAAAAGACTATTGGCAAAAGAAACCTTTGCTAATCAAAAATGCTTTTCCGGACTTCGTCTCCCCTATTTCCGCTGAGGAACTGGCTGGACTGTCTTTGGAAGAAGAAGTGGAAAGTCGCATCGTCATCCAACATGGCGAACAAGACTACGAGCTCAAGCGCGGCCCTTTCGAAGAAACTGTCTATAGTGAGTTACCAGAACAAAACTGGACGCTTCTCATCCAAGGAATGGATCGCTTGATTCCAGAGGTAGGCGAACTGCTTGAACAGTTTGATTTCATCCCACAATGGCGCTTGGACGACATTATGATCAGTTATGCTGCTACTGGCGGTAACGTTGGTCCTCACTTCGATCACTATGATGTTTTCCTGCTTCAGGCACAAGGTCAACGCAACTGGAAACTGACATCTCAGGATTGCGAGCTTTCCAACTATATTGAAGGCGTCGATTTACGCTTGATGCAACGCTTTGTGGTCGAGGATGACTATGTTTGCGAAGCGGGTGACCTGCTGTATGTTCCACCCAAATGGGGACATCACGGCGTTGGTTTGACAGATGACTGCATGACGTGGTCTATCGGCTACCGAACCTATAAAGGACTTGAGCTTTGGGACAGTTTTGGGGATTACCTAGCGGAAAACAATGCTTTCCAAACACTATACCAAGACCCGAACTGGCAAGGCTCTGCCCCAGGAGAAATCACCGAAGGTAGCTGGCAACAAGCCAAGGTTCTTTTGGAATCTGTTTTGCAGGATGAAGCGGCATTGAAACAATGGTTTGGGCGTTTTGCCACCCAGTTGGATCAAAGCGCCTCACAACAATTACCAGAACCTTTGACGGAAGAAGAACAATCAGATATTGAAACTTTGATTGATGTTTTGCATGAAGCGGAAGGTATTGTGCGCGACCCGGTTTGTCGTTTCGCTTATTTGCAAACGGAAGATGGTGTTACCTTTTATATCAACAGCGCGATTTGGCAGGATTTTGGAGCAACACCGGAGTTCTTACGCCTACTTGCCAATCAACGCCGCATCCTGCAAGATGAATTGGTGCCTCACCTTAATCAGGAAGGCAATCAAAAACTACTTTCGGATTTATGGCAGTTACAGTTTTTCGAAATTTTAGAAGCTTAATTAGCTGTCTGAAATTAAGCCTTTAAATTAAATCTTGTTGCTGGAAGTTCGCTATTGAGCTTCCAACATCTGCACCCAAATAATTTTCCAAGCGATCACATAACGTCAGTACCTGATCTTTCACTTGATTGAAAAACACCTGTGTGCTGTCAGACTCACCTGCCAGAGGTCCTGGCATATCCTTGAAGTGCGTTGCGCTAAAGCGAATCAAGTTTGCATTCACAACGGTAATATCGGCATTAAATGACACCTTCAGTTCTTTGTTCTTGATATGAACCGTCACGACACCTTTTGCCTGCAAATTATCATTTTCCATCGCAACAAACTTCAAGGTATTCTCACCCTGAACACCCTGCGTGGCCATCCATTGGCGTACTTTCTTGAGCACATTTTCGTTGGTCGGTTCATAGTCCGGCATTTCAAATTGCAGCATTGCCAACATTTGCTTATCATCTGGGCGAATCAATGTCTCACCGCAGCCGGATAAGGTCAACGCGGTTCCTGCAGCACTCAAACCTGCCAACAATTTAATAAAAGATCTTCTTTTCATCACACAGACTCAATTAAAGTTTGAAAATATCAAACGCGTGCTCTTGTAACAGCTCTTTTTTCGCATCCGAGGTCAACACCGCAAAAGATGCTTTTTCCGGCAAAATGTATTTTTGTGCAACTTCACGTAGGTCTGCCAACGTTGTTGACAAAACCCCTTCACGATATGCCATCAACATATCATGGCTTCGACCATAAAGCTGTTGGTAAAAAGCTTTTTTCGCTTCACCTGCTGGCGAACCAGGTTTATCCATGGCACTGATAACATTCAAAATCGCTTCTTCAACCTGTGCCTGAGTGGCTTCGTTTGAAAGCAGCCAGCCCAATGCACTATCGAAGTCTTCATAGGTTTCCAACAAACGAGGATCACGATAGGAATAGAAGCAGAAAGAAGCACTTTCAGCGTTAAATGCCGCACCACCGCCGTAAGCACCGCCCTTTTCACGTACTGCAGAGTGCAGGAAGCCATTGCGCAAGCATGCACCCAACACTGAAAGCTTTGGCGCGTCAGGGTGTGCAGACGTCACAGCTGGATAGGCTTTTGCACAGAAATTGACTTGTGTACTGGTGATCCAGGCCTGTTTGATTTTTTGGTGTGAAGCCGTCAATTGGAATGCGCTGGTCGACGCATTATGCATCAAACCATCCCAAGACGATTGCATGGTGGAATAAGCTTCATCCAAAACCGTTTCATCCGACACCAACAACGCTTGTTTTGATGCCGACATCAACTTGCTGCGAATGGACTCAAAATGCCCAATCATTTTTTCCAAGCCTGCACCTTCCTCTACTGATTTATGCAGTGCTTTGATCGCTTTAATGCCTTCAAAACCGGTACGATCAAACTGCCACTTAGCAACGGGAGAAAAATTCTGCATCGCTGCTCTCATTGCATGACTATGCCCACTTCCGGTAACACCGTGGTCGATAGAGCTACGAATTTGATCGAGCAAATCCTTGATGCGATCAGTTTCATCAAAACGTGCTGTTTGCAGCGTTTCCTGCATTAAGTCTGCCAAGCCTGAATGGTTACGGTTAAGTGCTTTGCCCGACAAAATGGTATGGCTGTGATAATTGTCTACATCATGAATATTGGCTCGAATGGATGATTTAGCACTTAAACCGCCCGTAACGGCTGCCTGCAATGATTGCGTTTGCAGGTAATCCCTGCCACCAGAACCTAATTCCGGCAAACAACTATGGAAAACCGGCAACACCGCTTTTTCTTCGTCCGTAAGGTCTGGTAAATCAATCAACAACTGTTCGTACACAATCCCGTTGGTACCCGCTTCATAAACACTGTAAGGCTTGCTATCGGTTGCCAAAACCTTAGCGGGAACCACTTTGATGTCTGCAGGAACATCATCCTTAGTCACTTCCGGCAAAATAGAAGGATCATCTTCTTGCTCTTGGCGCTCTTTCAGCGCCGCTGCCAAGTCAACAATCGCTTGTGCTTCTGCTTCACTCAGACCCGCTTTGACCTTCGCCAATTTGGCTTTTTCATCGGCATCCTGTTTCGCGGACAATTCCGCAGCAGGAACAAGCGTCAGACAGATACGGTGAGGATTGTCCAGCAACCACTCTTGAACCAAGTCTGGAATAAATCGTGGATGTTTAACGGCTTCACCCAACGTCAACAGAGCCTTATCCGTATCCAGTAGTGCAATGGGATCTCCGTCGTGCATCGCACCTGCCAGTGATTGCAGAATCAATTGCAGTCCATAAGGATAACTGTCTCCACCGATTTCACGTTGAGACAATTCCAATTGGTGCAACATTGCTTCTACCTGATCGGCATCAACACCCTCTTTGGCAATGCGCTGCAATTCATTCAAAATCAAAGCCTCAACCGCATCGGTATGTTCAGCTTCACTGCCTTGCACACCAACAGCAAACACCATTTCTTTATTGGAGTCTTCTAAGCCACATAATGGTGACGGCGCAGAAGCCAGATCGGTTTCTTCCAACACTTTACGAAGTGGCGATGCGCTATTGTCCAGTAAAACGGCCTCCAACAAATGACCTTTTAGGACATCCAGTTCGTTTTTGTTTTCACCCAACAACCAACCTAAGACGATGTGAGTTTTCTTTTCAAGCGACTCTTCATCCAGCGCATAATGCTCAACGACTTTTTTCGGCTGAGTAAGACGCAGCTCTGAAGGCACTTTAATGACATCGACTTTGTCTTTAAATCGAGATAACCCCAAAGCTTCAAACTGTGTTTGATGCTCAGCGGCAGTGATATCGCCATACGTCATGAATACAGCGTTGGATGGGTGGTAATGCAGTTTATGGAAGTCCACCAACTGTTGGTGCGTTAAATCCGGAATGTCCTTTGGCTCACCACCACTGTTGTAATGATAAGTTGAGGTTGGATAAAGTTCCGTTGTGAATGTCTGCCATAGTGTCGAAACTGGAGAACTCATCGCCCCTTTCATTTCGTTGAAGACAACACCTTTGTAGGTTAAATCCGATGCTGGATTTTCCGGTTCAGCAAACTCGAAACGATGTCCTTCCTGAGCAAAATCTAACGCATCCAAATTTGGAAAAAACACTGCATCCATATAGACTTGCAGAAGATTTTGAAAGTCTTTTCTATTTTCTGTCGCAAAAGGATAGGCCGTCCAATCACTGGAAGTAAATGCATTCATGAAGGTGTTCAGTGAACGACGAATCATCATGAAAAAAGGGTCTCTTACCGGATATTTTTCGCTACCACACAACACGGTATGTTCAAGGATATGTGCGACCCCGGTCGAATCCATTGGCACAGTACGTAGGGCGACCATGAAGACATTTTGCGGATCGTCAGCAGCCAAATGATAATGTTCTGCACCCGTCACTTTATGTTTAAAGTGCTGAACATTGATATTTAAGGATTCGATGCTGTGCTGACGGATAAATTCAAACGCAGAATGACACTCGATAGTTTTCGACATAGTGCTCTCTTAGTAGTGATTAGTTTATGCTGAAGTTCCGAATCTTTACCGTAAAATTCGGACATAAAAAAACGGCCATTTAGACCGTTTTATTATAGCAAGTTTCCCCGTTTTCAAGGGAAGGAAACCTGACAAGAAGATTAAATTATCTCAATAGAATTCTGACAATTACTTGTCAGCATCCTTCATAGACAATTTAACGCGACCTTGCTTGTCAATATCTGTCAGTTTCACACGGATTTGCTGTCCTTCAGACAAGTAGTCAGCCACATTCTCAACACGCTCTTCAGCGATTTGAGAAACGTGAACCAACCCTTCTCTACCAGGCATGTAGCTAACGAAAGCACCGAAATCAACCAACTTAACGACAGTCGCATCATAAGTTTTTCCGATTTCTGGTTCTGCAACGATTTCAGCAATGCGTGCTTTCGCCAAATCAGCAGATTCCTGATCTGTTGCAGCGATTTTGACGTTTCCATCATCATCGATTTCGATAACTGTTCCAGTTTCTTCGGTCAAAGCACGAATCGTCGCGCCACCTTTACCGATGATTTCACGCACTTTTTCAGGCTTCACTTTTACCAATGTGAAACGTGGTGCTGTGCTAGCAACATCTTGGTTAGAGTGATTGATTGCACCAGACATTTCCTTCAGGATATGTAGACGCCCATCTTTTGCCTGATCCAAAGCGATTTTCATGATCTCTTCGGTAATACCGGAAATCTTGATATCCATTTGGAGTGCCGTTACACCTTGGTCAGTACCGGCTACTTTAAAGTCCATATCACCTAGGTGATCTTCGTCACCAAGAATGTCAGATAGAACCGCAAAACCAGACTCTTCTTTCACTAAGCCCATCGCAATACCCGCGATAGGTGCTGCTATTGGAACCCCTGCGTGCATCAATGACATGGAAGTACCACAAACGGTTGCCATAGATGACGAACCATTTGATTCAGTAATTTCAGACACAACACGAATGGTATATGGGAATTCTTCGGATGTCGGCAACAAGGCAGATACACCACGACGCGCCAACATACCATGACCAATTTCACGACGTCCAGGTGAACCTACACGACCACACTCTCCAACAGAATACGGAGGGAAGTTATAGTGCAACATAAAACGATCATGATAAGAGCCGGTTAGCTCATCAACAATTTTCGCGTCTTTTTCAGTTCCAAGCGTTGTAACAACCAGTGCCTGTGTTTCTCCACGTGTAAACAACGCAGAACCATGAACCTTAGGTAGTACACCTACCTTACAAGCGATCGGACGAATCGTTTTGGTATCACGACCATCAATACGAGGTTCGCCCGCGATAATACGACCACGAACGATGTCTTTTTGTAGCTTACCGAACAATTTTTCGATTTCGCCAGCATCTGCACCGGCAGGATTTTCTTCCGTCGCAACCAACGCCGCCATGACTTTTTCTTTTGCTGCGTCATTCGCTGCATAGCGTTCCATTTTGTCAGCAATGTTATAGGCCGCTTCAACATCCGCGCGAACCGCTGAATAAACTTTTTCTTTCAGCTCAGTATTTTCTGCTGCTGGAGCCCAATCCCATGCTGGTTTACCGGCTTCAGCTTTGAATTCGTTAATTGCATTGATGGCAACTTGGAATTGTTCATGACCGAACATGACCGCACCCAACATGATTTCTTCAGACAACTCAGCCGCTTCTGACTCAACCATCAATACCGCTTCTGAAGTACCGGCAACACTCAACTCCAAATCTGACTCTTCCAACTCGAACTCAGATGGGTTCAACATATAACCGACTTCTTCGTTATAACCAACGATTGCCGCGCCGATTGGTCCGTCGAATGGGATACCAGAAATAGCTAGTGCTGCTGAAGTCCCTAGCATGGCTGGAACTTCTGTCCCTACTGCTTCATCCAACGATACAACCGTTGCAATGATTTGCACTTCATTCATGAAGCCTTTAGGGAACAAAGGACGGATTGGACGGTCAATCAAACGAGAGGTCAACGTTTCTTTTTCTGAAGGACGCCCTTCTCGCTTCAAGAAACCACCAGGGATTTTCCCTGCTGCATACGCTTTCTCTTGATACTGAACAGTTAGAGGAAAGAAGTCTTGCCCTTCTTTTGCACTCTTAGCGCCGACAACAGTAACCAAAAGCTGGGTGTCACCCATTGAAACCATAACCGCACCATCTGCCTGACGTGCGATTTCACCTGTTTCAAAGGTAACTTGGTGTTTACCGTATTGGAAAGTCTTTACGTGCTTTGCCATGTCATTTCCTTTTCAAGTTGGCTTTAACCGAAACCTGAATCCCAAGTGACCTGACTTGATCAACACTACAATCGTCAGAACACTTGGGATTCAGGCTTATTTTGGTTTCCAGTTAAAGTCTTATATTAATTTTCTACAAAATAAAACTCGTCCATTTTACAGCAAAGAGACGGTTTAACAACATGTGATAAATCATTTTTTGAAACAAAAAAGCCCGCATAAATGCGGGCTTTTTTATCGATCAAAATAACCTTATTACTTACGTAATCCAAGTTTTTTGATTAGCGTGAAATATCTTTGCGCGTCTTTCTTGTGCAAGTAATCCAACAATTTACGACGACGACTAACCAAACGCAACAAACCAGTACGTGAATGGTTATCTTGTTTGTGTGATTTGAAGTGTTCTGTTAGATATTGGATGCGGTTAGTTAGTAACGCAACCTGAACTTCTGGAGAACCAGTATCGCCTGCACCAGTCGCATATTCAGCAACGATAGCAGCTTTATCTTGAGCTGTTAACATATTTTTATCCTTTGATAATCGGTTTATCGTAGAGTTTGTTTCCATAACCGATGACAGAAACAAAAAACGGAATTATACAGAGTTATTAGTCAATGACAAGCCTAATAACTTGAAATTCCGTTATTTTTTATTAGTGGCGACCAAAACCTTTCATGTAGTGCTCAAACTGAGAAACATCGTTGCTCAGCGCACGAATCAAACGGTCAAGACTGACCACTGCGTTTTCAATGATATTTACCGCAATATATGGGTGTTCAACCTTCAGACGCTGGTACATAGGGCGAGTTAGCTGCAACAACTTAACTTTCTTGGAGTAAGCTGACATTCTCATCATTCTAGGTACGTTATCGAAGAAAGACATTTCGCCAATCAAATTTCCTGGACCTTGCTGACCAATCTCAGCTTCATCCTGACCGTCCGTTGCTGTGAACCCGACTTTTCCTTCGACAATAAAAAACATGGAATCACCGATATCACCCATATCGGAAATGATGTCACCTTTTTTTAAAGTCTTCTCTTGTAAAAACTGCGCCATCACCTCAACGTCGTCACGCGTCAGGGATTCGCATATTTTATTCTCTTGAAAATATTCAAATAATTCTGCAGGTGTCATTTCTAGCATGTTTCTTGTTCTTCCTTGTTCTTGGCTACAAAGGACGCAACAGGACGTCCATCTTTGAGTAGCTCTATTTTATCAACAATTATTTCAAAATCCGAAAATGTTTTGGCGAGTTCTCCTGACCGCAGTATGAAATTTGGATTTTTTGGGGAACCGAATGCTTCAACGCCCTCGGTAAAGGTTTGCATCACCAACGTGCCGCCGGGTGCTAAATGCTGTTTTATCCATTGATAAAGATCGCGATTCAAATAACGAACCATGACAATCAAATCAAACCTTTCGTCGGGTAAACATAGGGGTTCTGACAAATCACAACTGAGAAAATCTATGGTTTGGTGATGATTTTCTGCAAGCTGCCGTGCACGCGTCAAAACCGCTTCCTGCTTATCTATTGCCGTGACCTGCCAACCTTGTTGAGATAGGTAAACCGTATCTCTGCCACCACCACAGCCAACATCCAACGCCTTGCCTGGTGGCAAATTTTCAACAGTTTGTTTGAGAAGATAGCATGGCTGCCATAGAATTTGGGAATCAGCCCCAACCTGGCAGATTTTAGGGTTCTGTGACAACAAATCCGCTACGTTTTCTGTAGTCAGTAATTGCACGACCTCATAACCTTTGTCTGCTAAAAAGTCGGCAGCGTCATCCAGAATGGTCGCTTCCCCCACTATTTGAAGCTTGGCTGGCCTTGCTGGCAACTCATTGAGTCTTTCAAGCAAACATGGCCAAGGAAAGTGAGTGGCGCCGATAAGATGGCCTTCGCGATAAACATCCTCTTGACGCAAATCCAGAACGGGAAGCTTGTCGTCAAACATGATTGCCTCTTAATCGTCTGCCAGATTAAATAGACGCTTCGGCTTCAACAGATTCTTTTCAAACTGCCACTCGCCCACACCGAAAAAGCGCTCTTTATCATCATAAAAACGAACTAAATCCGTTTGCGGCTTTTCAACCGCCAACTTGCCACCATGCTGAATAGTTTGAGTATCTAGCTCGTTTAAATGCATTGCCTGAAGGTGCTCCAAAGGCAAATCAAGTGCTTGAAGATAGTCATCTGGATTTTGTGATACCACTTCCATTGTATGCATATCATCTGCAGTCAATGAACCTGTTTGCAAGCGACGTAACGCAGTCAAATGCCCGACAGTTCCTAGCACTTTGGCAATATCTTCTCCAAGAGTGCGGACATAGGTTCCCTTTGAGCAAAAAACTTCAAACCGAATTTCATCTGATTCAAAGCCGAGTAACTTGATTTCCAATACTCGAATGTTTCGAGCAGGTCTTTCTATCTCAATACCTTGTCTTGCATACTCGTAGAGCGGCTTTCCTTTGTGTTTCAATGCTGAATACATGGGCGGTACTTGCGCAACCTCACCAATAAAGCTGTTCAATACGCCTTCTATTTTTTCCTGAGACAATTCGGGAATGGATGCTTGTTGTGCAACTTCTCCATCCTTATCTCCTGTATCGGTTGCCACACCTAGCTTTAGTGTTGCTTGATAACGTTTATCCGAGTCCAGAAGCAGTCCGGAAATCTTGGTGGCCTCACCAAAGCATATCGGTAACAATCCGGTAGCAAACGGATCCAGAGCGCCAGTGTGCCCGGCCTTTTTAGCCTGATAAATTCGTCTTACTTTTTGCAGCAGGTCATTGGAAGTCATTCCTTCCGGTTTATCTATCAGGACAATGCCGTCCACTCGTTGCCATTGTTTTTTTGTCATGAGATTTCAGGTAGGTTTTCCGGCCGCCAAATACGGCCAGATAAATGATTATTTGTATTCGTCTTTCTTATGAAGTGCTTGAAAAATAAGCTCTTCGATATGGCTCGCATTTTCTGCAACCGTATCGTAGAAAAAACGAACTTCAGGGGTGATACGTAAGTTCATGCGCTTACCAACCTCAGTTCTGAAGAAACCTTTGGCTTTTTCCAACGCCTTGATAGCATCTTGCGCTGCTTGATCCGCTTCATTCTGACCAATGATGGTGAAATACACCGTCACCACACTCAAATCTTTTGAAATCTTACACTCGGTAATATTTACTTTTGATAAGCGTGGGTCTTTGGTTTCACGATGCAGAATCTCAGACAAGGTTTTTCGAACTTCAAGCGCGACCCTTTTTGTTCGACTCACTTCTTGATTCATTTTTATTCCTTTTTAAACAAAAAAACCTCTATTTTCAGAAAAATACTTTCTAAAAACAGAGGTTACACGGTTTTCAGCGTGGTTTAGTCAATCGTACGTTTAATTTGAACGCGCTCGTAAACCTCGATTTGGTCGCCGACTTTAACATCGTTATAATCTTTAACCCCGATACCACACTCCATGCCTTGACGAACTTCGTTCACATCGTCTTTAAAGCGTCTCAAGGACTCAAGGGCACCTTCATAGATAACGATATTGTCTCTCAAGACACGAATTGGGTTATTACGTTTAACGACACCGTCAGTCACCATACAACCAGCAATCGCGCCGATCTTAGGTGCTTTAAAGACATCACGTACATCAGCAACACCGATAATATCTTCTCTAAAGTCTGGCGCAAGCTTACCTTCAATAGCACGCTTAACTTCATCCACGATCTCATAGATAACGCTGTAGTACTTCAAGAAGACGCCTTCGTTATCAATAATGCGCTTCGCTTTTGCATCGGCACGCACGTTGAAACCGAAGATCAATGCATCAGAAGCCAGAGCCAAGTTCGCATCGGTTTCGGAAATACCTCCAACACCAGAAGATACGACAGAGACTTTAACTTCTTCATTAGACAGCTTCAACAAAGCGTCAACGATTGCTTCAATCGAACCTTGAACGTCGGCTTTAAGAATGATGTTAACGTTCTGAACTTCACCTTCCGCCATCTTGTTGAACATGTTATCCAACTTGGATTTTTGCTGACGTGCAATCTTCTTCTCTTTATACTTAGACTGCCTGAACATCGCTACTTCACGTGCTTTACGTTCAGATTCAACGGTAATCATATCGTCACCTGCAACAGGAACCGCAGACAAACCAAGCACCTCTACAGGAATAGAAGGGCCTGCACTTTCAACGTTTTCGCCGTTTTCGTTCACTAGAGCACGAACACGACCGTATTCCATACCACATAGTGCGATATCGCCTCTTTTCAAGGTTCCAGCCTGTACTAATACAGTAGCAACAGGACCACGCCCTTTGTCAAGACGGGACTCAACGACAACCCCTTTAGCAGGACCGTCAACTGGTGCTTCAAGCTCAAGAATTTCAGATGACAATAGAATTGCATCCAATAATTCATCAACACCTTGACCTGTTTTAGCAGAGACGCGCATGAACTGAACATCACCGCCCCACTCTTCAGGAACAACTTCTTCAGCAACCAATTCTTGCATAACGCGGTCAGGGTTCGCACCTTCTTTATCGATTTTGTTGATTGCAACAACCATCGTCAGATTAGCTGCTTTAGCATGCTGAATCGCTTCTTTGGTTTGTGGCATAACACCATCATCAGCGGCCACAACGATAACAACTACGTCGGTAACTTTTGCACCACGGGCACGCATTGCGGTGAACGCTTCATGGCCTGGAGTATCGATAAAAGTAATCCCGCCGTGACCAGTTTCTACGTGGTAAGCACCGATATGCTGCGTAATCCCACCAGATTCACCATGCGCAACTTTTGCTTGTCGGATGTAATCCAACAACGAGGTCTTACCGTGGTCAACGTGACCCATAATGGTCACTACCGGAGATCGTTTAACTACCTTGTCGCTGAATTCTTGGTTCATAACATCGTCTTCGATTTGGTTTTCGTTCACCAAAACCGCTTTATGTCCCATTTCTTCAACAACCAACTGTGCTGTCTCTTGGTCAAGTACTTGGTTAATCGTAACCATTGTTCCCAAAGACATCATCATTTTGATAACTTCAGTCGCCTTAACCGCCATCTTATCAGCAAGTTCAGATACTTTGATTGAGTCACCGATGGCGACTTCATGCACACGTTTCTCAACAGGTTTTTGGAACCCGTGCTCGTTGCTTTGTGCAGATTTTTTGTGGTGACCTTTATGGCGTCTGCGACCAAACTCTTGCTCTTCGCCACCGGCAAATGCCAAGTTCTTTTTCTGCTGTTTTTCTTTGATTTTTGGCTTGCCTTTATGTCTTAAGTCATCAGCAGTGTCCACCTTCTTATGTGGCTCAACATGCTTTTGCTTTTTGTCGTGCTTCGCTTTCTTCTCAGCAGCGGTTTCTTCCACTACAGGAATGTCTCCAACGACTTCTGGCACAGCAACTTCATCAACTGAAGATGTTTCAGATTCTTTGCTTTCAGTTGTTTCAACAACCACCTCATCTGAAACAGGTGCTTCGTTAACCACCTCTTCAACTGCTGGTAGATCTTCAACGACTTCTTCAACCGTTTCTTCAGCGTGCTCAGGCTTCTTAACATAAGTACGTTTTTTACGCACTTCAACATTCACCGTTCGCTTACCAGAACCGGAAGATAGGTTCAACGTCTGTACTTTCTTACGTTTAAGCGTTACTTTCGCTGGCGCTTCCGATGAATCGCCATGCAAGCTTTTCAAATAAGATAAAAGCGTCATTTTTTCTTCTTCAGATAATGAATCAGACGCTTTTTTACCAGAAACACCTGCATTTTCTAACTGTGAAAGTAATCTTTCTACAGAAAGGTTCAGTGTTTCTGAAAATTGTTTTATGGATACTTGTGACATCTATATTTTGCCTCCCGGGGTTTTACTCGAACCAAGGGGCGCGAGCTTTGAGAATCAATTCTCCAGCCGCCTCTTCGTCAATCTCAATCATTTCCATTAGTTCATCTGTACCAAGCTCAGCTAAATCTTCTTGGGACTTAATACCTTTAGAAGCCAATGCTTTTGCCATTTCTGGCGTCATACCATCTAGGCTTTTCAGATCTTCATCTGGCTCAGCAAGTGCCGCTTTCTCTTCATCGGCAATAGCCTGAGTCAATAGAGCATCTTTTGCTCTTTCTTTCAGTGCTGTCACGATTTCTTCATCGAAACCTTCAATTTCCAACATTTCTACTGCTGGAACATAAGCCACTTCTTCAAGAGAAGTAAACCCTTCCGCAACCAAAACTTCAGCCAACTCTTCATCAACATCCAAACCGTTCATAAACAGTTCTATTTGATCTTTAGATTCGCTTTCATGCTTGGCAGCCATATCAGATTGGCTCATGACATTCAGTTCCCAACCGGTTAATTCAGTTGCCAAACGAATGTTTTGACCGTTTTTACCAATCGCTTGAGACAATTGCTCATCGTCAACTGCTAAATCCATTACATGTTTGTCTTCGTCAACCATGATTGAAGTTACTTCGGCAGGTGCCATCGCATTGATAACGAACTGTGCATCATTTGGATCCCAAAGGACGATATCGATACGCTCACCATTCAATTCATTGGTCACAGCTTGAACACGTCCGCCACGCATCCCAACACACGCGCCGATTGGATCTAAGCGAGGATCGTTAGCACGAACAGCTACTTTTGCACGCAATCCAACATCACGAGCTGCTGACATAATATCAATCAAATCATCACCGATTTCAGGCACTTCGATTTTGAACAGCTCAATCAACATTTCTTTAGCCGCACGGGACATGATAATTTGAGGCCCGCGTGGACGGTAACTCACTTCCTGTACGTAAGCGCGCACACGGTCACCCATTTTGAAAACTTCACGATTGATCAGTTCTGAACGTGGGATGATTGCATCAACATTGTCACCCAAGTCCAAAATCACATCGCCACGATCAACTCTTTTGACTTGACCTGTAAGGATTTCACCAACGCGCTTAACGTATTCTTCAACAACCTTCTTACGTTCCGCTTCACGAACTTTTTGAATAATAACTTGCTTAGCGGTTTGTGCGCCGATACGTCCAAACTCAATCGATTCCATTGGTTCTTCTACAAACTGACCGGGCTCGATATGTGGATCCATTTCAACCGCATCCATTTGACGCATGTACCAACCGACGTTTTCTTCGATTTGTACATCATCTTCAACAACTTCCCAACGACGGAAGGTTTCGTAATCTCCTGTGTGACGGTCAATTGAAACACGAGCATCTAACTCGTCATTATGACTTTTACGAGTGGCGGTAGCGAGCGCAGCTTCGATCGCTTCGAAGATAATTTCCTTATCTACACCTTTTTCGTTAGACATGATTTCAACAACGGCTAAAACTTCCTTGCTCATTTCAGTTTTCCTCAAAAATAGGATTAATATTCAACCTTAAAATTTAAAATAAATGCATGACACGTTTGTGATTCACAAACACATCAAAATTCTGGTACGACATTGGCCTTTTCAATCATGTTAAAAGGAATAGGATAAATTTCGTTATCCACTTCTACTTCAATGCCATCTTGTTCAACCCGAACCATTTTGCCTTTAAAACGTTTGCGCCCCATGACATCCATTGACGTGCGAACTTGCACAACCGCATTCACATAAGCCTGAAACTGTTCGGGTTTCATCAATGGACGGTCCATTCCTGGCGAAGAAATTTCCAGCATGTAAGCATTAGAGATAGGGTCTTCAACATCCATAATCGCACTAACTTGGCGGCTGACCTTCCCACAATCATCTACAGTCACACCACTTGGTTTGTCGATATAGATTCTTAATGTCGAATGCTGGCCAGCCGGCAAATACTCACATCCCCAGAAGTCAAATCCCATTGATTCAACCGTTGGTTTTAGAAGTTGCTCGATTTTGTCCTCTAACGTCACACACTTTCCTTATTTCTAAAAACAAAAAACCCCGTAAAACGGGGTTTTTAAATGGTATCAGCACAGAAACCTTAGAAACTTACGGAAAAATATAAGCCATCCGCTTGATCCTAAATTTCTAAAGTTCTCTGTTAAACAGATTTAAAAAACTGGCAACATTATAAGGGCTTCAACGTCTGTTTTCAATGCACATCCTTATTTTGTTTAAGTTTTATTCTCTTGCCGAAAGCGATTTCAACTTAAGAAAAGCCAACGCCGTCATCATTGCATCATTCTTTGCATTATGTTGCCCTAAATTTGGCAACGCCAATTGCTCAAGAATTCTCTCGAAAGACAGGTCAATATTCGGCATATAAGGCGAATGATATTGGGATTTCAGCTGATAGTCGTAAAACAACTCTGATACTTCAATTTGCGGGTTAGGCAGCACGATGCTCAACCATGGCTTAATCAGCCTGTTGACTAACTCGACATCGAACTCAAGGTAATAACCCACCAAAGGTCTGCTACCTATAAAATAGAGGAATTGCCTCATCGCTTCAATTTCGTTAACACCTGTACTGGTCAAGCAATTTCGGACACATCACGTTTATAATTTTCATATTCAATAGGACTCATGTCACCATTGCTTGTATGAAGCCTTTCTAAGTTGTAATAACGCATATACGCTTTCACATCGTCAATCATATGCTCATGGTTAGGTTGATGTACTTTGAGCAGCCAGTCATGCTTTAAACTGCCAAAGAACCTTTCAACCACGGCATTATCCCAACACGCGCCAACATCGCCCATTGAGGCTCGGATTTTGAATTGTTTCAGCTGCGCTCTAAATGCGTCACTGGTGTATTGTGATCCACGATCACTATGGAAGATCACCCCTTTGGGCGGCTTTCTAAGCCAGTAGGCTTGCTTGAGCGACTCAAGCACGAGTTCGGTGGTCATGCGCGGGCTGATTGACCAACCGATAATCCGGCGTGAGTACAAGTCCATCACCACGCTCAGGTATAGCCAACCCTGTGCGGTTTTTAAATAGGTGATATCACCGGCCCACACTTGATTCATGCCTGTGGGGTTAAAGTCCATGTTCACAAGGTTATCTGCCACAGCGTGGCTTGGGTCCCGTTTTGTGGTGACTTTGAATGCAACACGCTGTTCAACCTTTAGGTTTAAGATTTCCATTAACTTGATGACTTTGTGGCGCCCAACCTTAAAGCCTTCTTTACGTAATCGCTTCATCAGTTCTCGTGAACCGAGACTGTTTCGACTGGCTATAAAAAGGGCTTTAGCTCGCCGATACAGTCGCAGTTGTTCTTCGGTAATAATAGCCTTGGGACGCTTGATCCAATCGTAATAGCCGGAGCGGCTAAAACTCATCACCTTACAGCTTAATTTAACCGAGTAGCCTTCTTGCGCCAACGTATGGATAAACTCAAATCCTAGTGCATTTCTCGGGCGAAGAAGGCTGAGGCCTTTTTTAAAATGTCTTTTTCCATTCGAAGCCGCTTGTTTTCAGCTCGCAGCTTTTTGAGTTCTTCACGCTCATTATCGCTTAAGGCCGCACCATTGGTTTGCGCTTCAAGCTTGTCTTTCCACTTGTAAAGCAAGTTTGGATTAACGCCTAGCGCTTGCGCCGCTTCAGCAACGCTATAACCTTGTTCAGTGACAAGCGCGACCGCTTCTTGTTTAAATTCTTTGGTGTAAGTTTTATAAACTCGCTTCTGATTCATAACCACTCCTAGATTCGACAACATCTATTGTCTCTCATTGAAGTGTCCGTTTCCATTAGACCAGTTCACACCACCCTGCACATCCAAATGTCTAAGTTGGTGAATTTTTATACTATCTTCGTGAATCTGCCCGGAATGCTGAACCACCAAATCCAAAGACTCTCCTGCTAGTACATTATTGCCTTTTATTTTGACTGCTGAGAGCGTCAGAATCTTGTCTTTTTTGGGGTTCAACCCGGTTGTTTCACAATCAAAACAAACATATTCATCTTCCGGAACCGGATCGAACAAGAAGTCGAATTCAAACTCTTTTAGACGATATTGTTGCCACTGGCGAACCAACATGTGTTTGAGTGAACTAAAGCGATTCATATTTCACTATCCTGGCGAGCTTAAAGCAACGCATCCAATTTATAGTGTTGATTCAGCATTTTCTTGAAACGCTTCACAACATCAAAAGCATCTTTCAGCAGATCCTGCTGAAGCGTGGATAAGTGCGTAACTTGTATTTTATTTTGTTTATTTGCAAATGCCTGTTCACCAACGCCTGCTTGCTTCAAGGAGATCATATTTTCCAATCGCAAAGTATTAAAGAAGTTCAGCGTTTCTCCCAGCTCATAACCGAACTCTTCCGAAAAAAAGCCTTTTTCCATAAGGGCTTTAATTCGCCAGTGTGTATTGGTTTGAGTAATACCGAATTCCAGCGCCAAACAACGAACACCATGAACGATGGCGAAGATCCCGCCCTTTTTCAAATCCAGCAAATCCTGTTGATCTTGCTTTTCCAAGACCAAACGCCCAAAGAAATTGACCGGCGTTTCAAACTGGAGCACGGGCTTTGCGAAGTGCCTCAAAAATTGAGGGTAAGTGCTTGCCCAATCAAAGACCAATTGCTTGCAGTCATCCAAAAGTGTTTCATCTCCAAAGACAGCCTCTGCATCAATAAAAATCGACAAATTCATAAAGCTGGCTTCATCCTGCGCGTCCATCCAGAATTTAAGCTGTTTTTTGAACTCAGTAACAGGTTGAAACCACATAGGGTTGCAAACCATCACATTCCCAGGGCACTTTGGAAAACCCAGCTGTATCAGTGTCTCGGTCATGCGTTCAGCGAAGGGTCTGATTGCTCTTAGTGTTTCAACATCAATATCGGGCAAAATAAATGCATTATCCTGGTCGGTTTTCATCACCTGCTCAGCTCGCCCTTCACTTCCCATGACAATAAAACAACCGGATTGCAGAGCGGCATCGGGAGACAAGAGTTCAAACACCTTTTGAAAAACTTTGCGATAAACCTCTGTCGCCAGTTTTGCAATGTAATGTGTTTTGACGCCGCGGGTATTCAAGTTCACAATCAGATCATCTACCTGCTGCAATACTTTCTCAATTTCTCCCAGACTGGAAACGCTTTCCAGGGTCAAAACCCCAAGACCGGACTGCGTTGCAAAATGCCCCATTAGGTCTTTTTGATAAAGCATTGCGATAGGACCATGATCATCTCTAATCACCAATCGATTCACGTAGTAACGCGTCATTTTCAAGAGTGCATTAAATAAATAATCATGATGATGCACGCTGATAACAGGGGCATGTGCAAAGCTCGATACCAATTGATTAAGAGCATCGGACTCACTGGAGATTGCGCGAAGCAAATCCATCGCCGTAACAATACTGTATGTATTCATTACATCGGTCGTCGATTGCTCTGCTTGTTGACCTCCCTCGTCACTGTCTACCAAGCAGGCATCGACCTGCGTAACAGCCATTTGATCTATGGCTTCTTTGACCGTAGCATTTGACGAAAGAACATTCAGCGTTTTGATTGGTGCATCAATCACCAACCCCATCAAGGCTTCACTTGAAGATGCCATCTGCCTGTTTTTATGCATCTGCTCAAGCTTATCGGTAATGGAGTTAAAGAAGTAGTTGGCTAATTCGGGTAGTTTGACCCATTCCATAAAATCATCACCACGAAGTCGATAAGCGATTGCTTCTTCTCTGACTTCATAATGACTTTGCTTGACCTTTTTTAGCAAAACAGATTCGCCAAAAAAGGTATGGTGAAGGTATAAAGCCATTTGACGGCCTTCATCATCAAACTCGGCAATGCGCCCTTTGATAACGAAATAGAGTGATGCGTTTTCCTCAGGATTCTCACTGAATTGAATATTGAATTTCGAACCCTGAGGGAAATAAACCACATCCATCGTGGATGACATTTTCTGCAGTGAATCTTCAGACAGGTTAGAAAACGGTTCTAACTGCTGGAGTAAGTTCACGACTGGGCTATTATTCATAACACTGTCCCTGTTACCTTTATGCTTTTATCATATCTAGAAAAATGGCGATACAAAAAAGGAGGCAAAAAAGCCTCCCTTAATGTTAAGTCATTTTCATGAATCCATTAGATAAACTGGATAACATGTTAGTGACTCGAAGCGCCTTCAGCACCAATACCAGTTTGAGCACGAATAAATTGCGCTTCAAACCCTTCTTTATCAGTACGCGCTCTTTCTGATTTATCAGTAATAGAGAAGAACCAAATACCGATAAATGCAATAGCAACCGTGAATAGCGCTGGGAACTTGTAAGGTACGATCGCTTCACCCATGTGTAGGATTTGTGTCCATACAACAGGCCCAAGAACAACCATAACCACCGCAGAGATTAGACCTAACCATCCACCGATTACCGCACCACGAGTTGTCATATTCCCCCAGAACATTGACATAATCAATACTGGGAAGTTTGCTGACGCAGCAATAGTAAATGCAAGTGCTACAACGAAAGCGATGTTTTGATCTTTAAATCCGATACCGAAAATAATCGCCAAAGCACCGATAACAAAAGTGGCTCTTTTCGCTACTCTTGTTTCTTGTTCTTCAGTTGCATTAGGGTTGATAACGTTTGCATAGATGTCATGCGAAATTGCCGATGCACCAGCCAATGTCAGACCAGATACAACCGCCAAGATTGTTGCAAAAGCAACCGCAGAAATGAAGCCTAGGAACGCATCACCACCCAATACGTGAGACAAGTGGATAGCCGCCATGTTGTTACCACCAATCAGCTTACCTGCATGCATGTACATATCAGCTGTTACCAATGCAATCGCACCGAAACCGATAATAAACGCAAGAATGTAGAAGTAACCGATGAAACCCGTTGCATAGAATACAGACTTACGTGCTTCTTTTGCATCAGGTACTGTGAAAAATCGCATTAGGATATGTGGTAGACCTGCTGTACCGAACATCAAGGCAATACCCAATGAAATTGCGTTAACAGGATCAGAAACGAATCCACCTGAGAACAGGATATTCATGTTACCACCACGATTATCAACCGCTGTTTTAAACAGAGTTTCAAAGCTGAAGCCCATGTTTACCATTACCATCAATGCAATAAATGTCGCACCACCAAGCAATAGAACCGCTTTGATGATTTGTACCCATGTTGTTGCCAACATACCACCGAAAGAAACATAAGCGATGATTAGGACGCCAACCATAACAACAGCGTAAGAGAAGTCCAACCCGAACAATAGTTCAATCAGTTTACCCGCACCAACCATTTGCGCGATCAAGTAAAGGATAACAACGGCTACCCCACCGAATGCCGCAAGAATACGGATTGGTTTTTGCTGGAAACGATACGCCGCAACGTCAGTAAAGGTATATTTTCCGAGGTTTCTTAAACGTTCAGACATCAAGAAAAGGATGATCGGCCAACCCACAAGGAAACCGATAGCGAAGATCAAACCATCGTAACCTTTTAGGTAAACCATACCAGTAATCCCCAGGAAAGACGCAGCCGACATATAATCACCGGCAATCGCCAAACCGTTTTGAAGACCAGTAATTCCACCGCCTGCAGCGTAGAAATCTTTTGCAGATTTAGTACGTTTTGCCGCCCAGTAAGTGATGTAAAGTGTCAAACCAACAAAAATCACAAACATTGCGATTGCCGAGAAGTTTGTTTCAGACTTGGTGCCGTCTGTTTGCATATCACCAGCAGCGAAAGCGATGGTTGGCACTAACAAAAGTGCAGCCAAACTAAGAATATTTTTCAAAAGATTCATTGTCATTACTCCGCCTCTTTCTTGATTTGAGCAGTTAATTCATCAAAATCGCTGTTCGCTTTCTTGACGTAGTAGCCTGTCAATAAAAAGGCAAAAATAATGATTCCCACACCTACTGGAAAACCAATAGAAACGTATTGACCACTAACGATTTGCGTAAAGAACGCAGGATCGAATGCCAATAACAGAATGTAACCATAATAGACAACCAGCATGGCAATGGAAAGTTTCCAAGCTAAGCTAGAACGTTCTTTCACCAGTTGGTGATATTGCGGAAGACTTTTAATCTTCTCTATCTTCGACTGTTCCATCAGTTCCCTCCTTTGGTGTATTCACTTATAGAACAAGGTTTAAAAAATCTGCCAGGTTGGGTATTCCGCTATCCCAGCAGATTTCTTTTATTGAAATCAATTATTTGTGCTGCATGAATTGATCCAGAATCGTTGGGTCTTCAAGCGTTGAAGTATCGGAAGTGATTTCTTCACCTTTCGCGATGCTTCTTAATAAACGACGCATGATTTTTCCAGAGCGTGTTTTTGGAAGGTTGGACCCGAAACGAATATCATCCGGTTTCGCAATCGGTCCAATTTCTTTTGATACATGATTTCTGAGTGTTTGGATTAGTTCACTACGGGCTTCACCATCTGGAATATCAATATTCAAGACGACAAATGCGAATACCGACTCCCCTTTCACATCGTGAGGCTTACCAACAACTGCTGCTTCAGCAACGTTTTCGTGAGAAACCAATGCCGACTCAATTTCCATGGTTCCCAGTCTGTGTCCGGAAACGTTCAAAACATCGTCGATACGCCCCATGATCCAGTAGTTACCGTCATTGTCCAAATGAGCACTGTCACCAACAACATAATATTTGTTTTTAAACATTGCGAAATAGGTGTCGACAAAACGCTCATCATCATTCCAGATGGTTCTCAACATCGAAGGCCAAGGCTTATCAATAACCAAATACCCCCCTTCACCGTGAGTCAAAGGATTACCCTCTTCATCAACAATCTTAGCATCGATCCCCGGAAGCGGCTTGGTACATGAACCTGGTTTTAATGGTGTTACCCCTGGAAGCGGTGCAATCATGTTCGCGCCTGTTTCAGTTTGCCACCAAGTATCCACAATCGGACATTTCTCACGACCGATAATCGTGTGATACCACATCCAAGCTTCAGGGTTGATAGGTTCCCCTACCGTCCCCAACAAGCGTAGTTTAGATAAGTCGTATTGTTTAGGTAAGTCGTCACCGAATTTCATCAATGCGCGAATAGCGGTAGGGGCCGTATAGAAAACGGTTACCGCGTGATCTTGGCAAACTTGCCAAAAGCGTCCCGCGTCAGGATACGTAGGCACCCCTTCAAACATAACAATCGTCGCACCAACCGATAGTGGTCCGTAAGCAACGTAAGTGTGACCTGTAATCCAGCCAACATCAGCCGTACACCAGAAAACGTCATTATCTTTAAGGTCAAACACCCACTCATTAGTGATGTGAGCATTCAACAAGTAGCCACCTGTGCTGTGTTGAATCCCTTTTGGCATTCCTGTCGAACCAGATGTATAAAGAAGGAACAAAGGATCTTCAGCATTCACCATCACTGCATCATGATAGTTGCTCATACCAGCAATCGCGTCATGCCAAGAGATATCACGCCCTTCTTTCATCGGAACAACATCTTTGGTGCGGTTATAGACAATGACTTTGCGAATAGAATCCCCGCCTTTCTCCAAAGCTTCATCAACAGATGCTTTAAGAGGAATCGACTTACCACCACGAACACTCACGTTCGCAGTAATAACCATGCGAGCAGAAGCATCTTCAATACGATCTTTTAAAGCTTCTGCCGAGAAACCTCCAAATACCACTGAGTGAATCGCGCCAATACGAGCACAGGCTTGCATCGCAAATACCGCTTGAGGAATCATTGGCATATAAATAACAACGCGGTCACCTTTTTGGATGCCTTGCGCGGTCAAAGCGTTTGCCAAACGGCTCACTTCATCATGTAAATCTTTATAGGTAAACTGTTCGACACGTCCGTCATCTGTTTCAAAGATAATCGCCAACTTGTCTTGCTTTTCTGCCAAATGTCGATCAATACAGTTATAAGAAGCATTTAGCTCACCGTCGGAGAACCATTTATAGAAAGGTGCTTTTGAATCATCCAACGTAACAGTAAAAGGCTTTGACCAAGTTAATTTTTCTCTGGCTAAATCTGCCCAGAAACCTTCGTGATCGTCCTCTGCTTTTTTCATCAAGTCTGCATAAATTTTATCGTTCACATTAGCTTGAGCCTTAAATGCTTCAGTTGGATAGAACACACGTGTTTCATGCAAAATGGATTCAATATTGTTGGACATTTCCTCTCCCTTCTCTCTACCTAAGTCGCATTTACCTGACTAGGCAATCCTGTTATTTAGCTTTGAGCCATACTACACGGTTAGCATGACTTTAGAAATTAAAATTCTTTATCACCTAAATATGGTGCTGTTACGCCCCGAATATCGCGTCAGACATTAAAAAATCAACGGTCTTAGCGCTTGGGTGTGCATAAAAAGCGCTTATTGTAGCGATTTTTTTCGCTTAAAGTACGATTTCCGCCTGCCAACCGTTAGATTTTAGTGCCTCCAATAGAGCATCATCCGGGTAATAGATAAAACCCTCTTGACTGATCAGCTGAGCCTTGGCATTTCCGTTCTGGTAATCCACCACCAACGGCAAGCCTTGTTCCGACCGAGACGGCAACATAATACTTTGTAATTCATGAATTTCGGCAACATTCAGCGGCTTATGGGCAAGTACTTTAATCGCTCTGGCTTTTTCAATTCGAGATTCTGCCAGTGTAACGACTTGCTCGGCATCCAACTTGATGCCACCATTAAAGGTATCCTCAGAAATCTCTCCATACACCATGACAATATTGTCAGGTTCGAGAATCTCTCTGCTGGACTCAAAAACGGCAGGTCTCAACACCACTTCCAATCGAGCAGTTTGGTCATCCAAAGACACGAAACCCATCTTGCTACCGCTTTTCGTCACCTTGGCACGTGATTCGACAATCAAACCTGCCACCCATTTTTTCGCCCATTTTTCAGGCTTTAAATCTGCCAGGTTGGCATCCACCAGTTTGGAAAGCTCTTCACGATAGGCAGCAATGGGATGCCCGGAGAGGTAAAGTCCCAAAACATCTTTTTCTGCTTTTAAACGCTGTTTCTCAGGCAGTTCATTTACTTTGACCAACTCAGAAGCATTTTCACTTTCAAAAGCCGCACTATCCCCAAAGAGATCCGTTTGTCCTGCCTCTTCGTCTTTTTGCTTTTGTTCAGCTTTTTGCAATGCAATGCCAATAGATTCCAACATCGCATTTCTATTGCCGTGCAAGCTGTCAAATGCGCCTGAAAACACCAAGGCCTCAATAACACGCTTGTTGACCTTTTTATTCACTCGCATACAGAAGTCGAATAAATCTTTGAAAGGGCCGTTTTGCTCTCTTTCTTGAATCATTCCTTCAAGTGCGGACTCACCAACACCTTTGATGGCTCCCAAACCATAGCGCAGTCTTTTCTCACCCTTAACCGCTTTGAAATGAATCTGCCCCAAATTGACATCCGGCGCATCAATTTCTAAACCCATTTGGTAACACTCATTCACCATATGAACCACTTTGTCAGTGTTATCCATATCGGAAGAAATCTGTGCTGCCATGAACTCGGCAGGATAATGTGTTTTCAGCCATGCGGACTGATAAGAAACCAAGGCATAAGCAGCGGAGTGAGATTTGTTGAACCCGTACCCGGCGAATTTCTCCACCAAGTCAAAGATCTTCATTGCAAGATTGCCGTCGACACCATTCTTGATCGCACCTTCTTCAAAGACGGAACGCTGTTTTGCCATTTCTTCAGGTTTCTTTTTACCCATGGCACGACGAAGCATATCGGCGCCACCGAGCGTGTAGCCAGCCAATACCTGAGCAATCTGCATGACTTGCTCCTGATAAAGGATAACCCCATAAGTCGGTTCAAGAATTGGCTGAAGAGACATGTGTTGATACTGCGCATCCGGGTAAGAAACCTGCTCTCTACCATGCTTACGCGCGATGAAGTTATCAACCATCCCCGACTCCAACGGACCAGGGCGAAACAATGCCACCAAAGCGATAATATCTTCGAAACAGTCTGGTCTCAGGCGGACGATAAGGTTCTGCATCCCGGAAGACTCCAACTGGAAGACCCCAGTGGTTCGCCCGGTTTTGATAAGGTCAAAAGTTGCCATATCATCAAGCGGAATTCGCTCTATTTCAACAAAGCCTTCATCGCCTTTCTGCTTGCCTTCATTGATGGATTGCAATGCCCAATCGATGATGGTGAGGGTTCTCAAACCCAAGAAGTCGAATTTAACAAGCCCAGCTGTTTCAACGTCGTTCTTATCGAGCTGAGTAACAACACTCGAACCATCAGGTTCACACAAAACGGGACAAAACTCGTCCAATGGTTTTGGTCCGATAACCACCCCACCAGCATGTTTACCGGTGTTACGAACTGTCCCTTCAAGTTTCAGTGCTAGATCAAGCAACTGCTGAACGTCTTCTTCTTCATCATAACGAGCTTGAAGCATCTCTTCCTGCTCAAGTGCTGCCGCTAGTTTGATACCCAGGTCGTTCGGTATCAACTTAGCGATACCGTCCACCATCCCATAACCTAATCCTAGTACACGCCCAACATCCCGCACAACGGCTTTTGCTGCCATGGTACCGAAAGTAACAATTTGCGAGACATGGTCTTGCCCATACTGTCGGGATACATAGTCGATGACCTCATCACGACGATCCATACAGAAGTCGACGTCGAAGTCAGGCATCGAAACACGTTCAGGGTTAAGAAAACGTTCGAAAAGCAGGTCGTATTCAAGCGGGTCAAGATCAGTGATTTTCAGGGCATAGGCTACCAAAGAACCTGCACCGGAACCCCGCCCTGGCCCTACAGGTACTTGGTGATTTTTACCCCATTGAATAAAGTCGGCAACGATAAAGAAATAGCCCGGGAACCCCATTTGTAAAATAATGTCTAACTCAAATTTAAGACGCTCATCGTACTCTTTACGTTTTTCTTTGAATTCGTCTGCAGAAAGATAACCGAACAAAAATTGCAGACGTTCTTCCAAGCCTTGTTGTGAAGACTGGATGAAGTACTCATCCATAGTCATACCTTCTGGCACAGGAAAGTCTGGTAGGAAATAGGTGCCCAGGGTCAAGTCGACATTGCAGCGCTTGGCAATTTCAACCGTGTTTTCGATGGCTTCGGGAACATCTTGAAACAGAGCAACCATTTCTTCGGTACTACGAAAATATTGCTGTTCGGAATAACGTTTAGGTCGGTTAGGATCATCCAAAACATTGCCGTCATGGATACAAACCCTAACTTCATGCGCATCAAAATCATCCGGTGACTCAAAACACACATCATTGGTTGCAACAACAGGTAAGTCATAGCGATGGGCAACTTCCACCGCTAATGCAACATATTGCTCCTCTTGAGGTCGCCCCGTTCTCGTCAACTCAAGATAAAATCTATCCGGAAAATACTTTTGCCACCAAGTGGTTCGGGTTGCAGCCAAGTTGGGTTTTTCCGCCAACAAGGCTTGGCCAACATCGCCATGCACACCACCTGACAAAATGATAAGGCCTTCGTTTCGGTCCTGAAGCCACTCTTGCTTCACCAGCGCTTTCATATCATTGTCTATCAGCTTCTGATTCTTGAGGTATCCCATCGAAATCAGATGCGATAAATTGAGATATCCCTGCTCATTCTGACAAAGGCAAACTACCTTAAAAACATTGCCATCTTCAGCTTCCACCTCAATATCTGCACCGATAATAGGCTTGATACCTTCACCCATCGCGGCCGTATAGAACTTGACCAAGGCAAACATATTGCGCTGATCGGTCAATGCCATAGCAGGCTGTTGGTGTTGCTTCGCGAGCGCAACAGCTCTTTTGACCCTTAAGGTTGCATCAACAACAGAGTATTCGGAGTGAACGTGTAGGTGGACAAATTGAGACATCAATACTTCAGTAACAAAAATTAAAAACGAACAAATCGTAACATGAGAGGCTTAACAATGATTTTTTATATCGGTTATGATTTTATATTTTAAGCGAATTTAAAAACGGCGACAGCGAATATTTCCTGCAACATTGTATGACAGAGCCTCAAAATCCTTCACAAACCAAGCCTAGAAGCAAACCTATCACCCAACCTTTTTGGCTGGACCCGTTTCCTGTGATGTTTCCACCTACAAACATCGCCATGACCGATCCGAACGGGTTGCTTGCAGTCGGAGGAGACTTATCTCCTGAATGGTTGCTTCTTGCCTATAGCAAAGGCTTATTCCCTTGGTTTAGCGAAGACGACCCGATTTTGTGGTGGACACCTAACCCTCGTGCCGTATTGATGATAGACAATCTAAAAATCAGCAGAAGCCTTAAGAAAACCATTCGAAAAGGGCAGTTTCAAGTCACACTGGATCAAAATTTTAGAGCGGTAATGGAAGCCTGTTCCCTCGCACCACGAGAAGGTCAAGATGGTACATGGATTACCGAAGATATGATTGAGGCCTACTGTACCCTACACGAAAAAGGTCATGCCCACTCTGTTGAGGTGTGGCAAGAATCGGAATTGGTTGGAGGACTTTACGGCGTCTCTATCGGCAAAGTATTCTTTGGTGAATCCATGTTTTCCAAGCGCACTGATGCTTCTAAAGTCGCGCTCGTTGCCTTATGTACCCAGCTTAAAGCTTGGGACTTCAATATGATTGATGCCCAAGTGACTTCCAACCACATGCTGTCTCTCGGGGCTACTGAAATATCCAGGGAAGAATTCGAACAGCGATTGATTGCTGATGTCCAGCAACCTTTTCCGCCCAAAAAATGGGTTTTCAATGTAGATTGGCAATCCGAAGTCGCTTGAACAAGCCTATAGAGGCCAATGACAAAGATTATGACTAGTTAATTGAACATCGCGACCATTATTGCTATAATCCCCGCTTCTCTTTTCACTGGGGCTAATTTAGCTAACTAAATCTATGTCAAAACAAGACGTTATTGAATTTGATGGCGAAGTGTTAGAAACACTTCCCAATACTATGTTTAAAGTTCGTTTAGAAAACGGACACGAAATCCTTGCACACATTTCTGGTCGCATGCGTAAGAACTATATCCGCATCCTAGCTGGTGATAAGGTAAAAGTAGAATTGACACCTTACGACCTCACAAAAGGTCGTATTACTTATCGCGGTAAATAAGCGCCGAGATTAAATACTCCAGAAAAGAGAATAAAGTGAAAAGAAAAAGCCCCGGATTGTAAACAACAACCGGGGCTTTTTTTGTAACTGAAATTTGTTTGAAGCAAAAATAATCGGCTGGGGCAATACCCCAACCTGGTAGATTTTTAATCGAAGTTAGACTTCCGCGACCTCTTCCACTTGCAGCACCAACTGATCTTTTTCCAAGTCCACCACAACCTTACCGCCGTCTTTCAATGAAGAGAACAGTAACTTGTCAGCCAAAGGTTTCTTGATGGTATCCTGAATCAATCTCGCCATTGGTCTAGCTCCCATCAGCGGATCATAGCCTTTTTCTGCCAGCCAGTCATGTGCCGATTTAGTCAGAGAAATCTCAACTTTCTTATCTGCCAAACTCGCTTCAAGCGCATAAATAAACTTGTTGACCACAGAGTGCATAACATCCGAAGACAAACGTTTGAACTGAATCACCGCATCCAATCGATTACGAAACTCCGGGGTAAACACTTTCTTCAACTCACCATCGACATCAAACGAATGGTCTTGCTCGACAAAGCCCATGGAAGAACGTGACGCATAGCTTGCACCAACATTGGATGTCATAATCAACACCACATTTCTAAAATCAGCTTTACGCCCATTGTTGTCGGTTAACGTACCGTTATCCATCACCTGTAACAACAGGTTGAATACATCCGGGTGCGCCTTTTCAATTTCATCCAACAAAACAACAGAGTGCGGTTGTTTATTCACGGCTTCGGTCAACAACCCGCCTTGATCAAACCCGACATAACCTGGAGGCGCGCCAATCAGTCTAGAAACGGAATGGGCTTCCATGTACTCGGACATATCAAAACGGATCATTTCAATACCCAAATGATGCGCTAGCTGTTTAGTCAGCTCAGTTTTCCCTACCCCTGTCGGGCCTGAGAAAAGGAAAGACGCCGTCGGTCTATTCGGATCATTCAAACCGGAGCGTGCCAGCTTGATGGCAGAAACCACTTGTGAAACCGCATCATCCTGACCAAATACCACTCGTCTTAGGCTTTCTTCCAACGTCTGCAATTTATCACGTTCTTTCTGAGTGATTTGCGACACTGGAATACGCGCGATATTCGCAACAATCTGTTGAATCTCATTCACAGAAATTTGCTTACGACGTTTGCTCTTCGGCATCAACGCTTGCTTCGCACCCGCTTCATCAATGACATCGATCGCTTTGTCTGGCAAATGTCTGTCAGTAATGTAACGTGCAGACAAATCAACCGCTGTGCGCAATGCCGGCAAAGTGTACTTCACGTCATGATGCGCTTCGAATTGAGACTTCAATCCTTTCAAAATATCAAATGCTTCCTGAGGGGTTGGCTCACGCACATCCACTTTTTGGAAACGTCTTGCCAAAGCACGGTCTTTTTCGAAAATACCACGATATTCTTCATAGGTGGTCGCACCGATACAGCGTAACTTCCCGGATGCCAGCGCAGGCTTCATTAGATTAGAGGCATCCATTGCACCACCCTGAACCGAACCGGCACCGATAATGGTATGAATCTCATCAATAAACAAAATGGAATGAGGCTGTTCTTCTAATGCTTTCAACAGTGCTTTGAAACGTTTCTCAAAGTCACCACGATAACGTGTACCTGCAAGCAAAGCACCCATGTCCAAACTGTAAACCACGGCATCTTGAAGTTGCTCTGGAATATCCTTGTGTACTATTTTATAGGCTAGCCCTTCTGCTACTGCCGTTTTACCGACACCAGGTTCACCCACTAGTAATGGGTTATTTTTGCGACGGCGAGAAAGTACTTCCAGTGTGCGATTTAATTCCCAGTCACGCCCGATAATGGGATCAATTTGACCTTTTTTTACCGACTCGTTCAGGTTTTGGCTGAAGCTGGTGATAGGGTCACTCTCCTGCTCACCCGCAGCGTCTTCCTTAGCTTCTTGAGACGTACTGGTATTCAAGAAATCTTCTTGTTGTTGCGCTATAACGCCGTGTGAAATGTAACTCAATACGTCAACACGGTGCACACCACAAGACTCAAGCACATAAACCGCTTGTGAGTCCTGCTCTGAGAAAATGGATGCTAGTGCATGCAAACCTGTCACTTCGTTATAGCCATTTGACTGCACTAAATAGATGGCGCGCTCAATGACGCGCTGAAATGCCATGGTAGGCAACAACTCTTCCGGCTTAACCGAAGCGGTCTCGGTTTCAAGATAGGATTCCAGTTCTGATTCGATTTTCTGTACCGATGCTCCACAGGCTTCAACCACTTCTCTGACAGAAGGCAAGCCTAACAACTCCAGCAACAAATGCTCTAAAGTGACGTATTCGTGCTCATACTCGCTAGCCAAACTGAAGGCATTGCTCAGGGTCAATTGCAATTCTTTACTTAACATTAAACAATCTCCATTTGGCACTGCAAAGGATGTTGGTTTTCCCGAGCATATCGGTTTACCTGCATCACTTTCATTTCAGCGACTTCTTTACTATATACACCACAAACACCCTTTCCTTGGGTATGAACTGCCATCATCACGGCTACTGCCTTGGCCTCGTCCATTCCGAAAAAGCGCATGAGCACTTCAACCACAAAATCCATCGGTGTGAAATCGTCATTCAATAGTACGATTTGATACCTTCTTGGCGGCTTTAAAGGCAATTTGACTGCCTCTAAAATTGCGCCATCATCTTCAAAAGGCCTAGTTGCCATCTAAAATCCTATCATTTGATGCTTAGACAAACTCATCAATCTAACATCTTTGTTTCTTCTTATCATATATGGGCAAATAATCTGTAATCAAGCGACTTTTGAACAGAGTGGCGGCTTATTTTGCTTATAGCAAAAATCACGCCGCTATCAATTTGGCGAAAAGGTGCCCAGGCGAATGAATCTCATCGCCCGGCAAGCCCATATTCTCGACTTTAATATAATCTTTGGAGGAATAGTTTTTTGGAACAACCAACTTGAGAGGTCCAACGGGAGATTCCAGCTCTATTTTACTTCCCGATGCCAGCAATGGTTCAGGAACTTCAATAACGCCATATAAATCAGAACCTTTCAATTCCCACTTCAAGCCGGTCATCTTCAAGCTGAACTTCACCAAATAATCACCGTTTTCCCCACCAAACAATCCAGGATAACCTTTATTTCTGATGCGGAACGTTTTCCCTTGGAAAGCTAAACGGGAAAACTTCATACGAATCTTCAACCCGGGAATATAGAAATAACCGATTTTCAGTAATCGTATCGCGTAACGCAGAGTTAAAGGGTAAGTAATCACCTTATCCTTACCGCGAATGGGTTTTCGGGCTTGTTGAGAATACCCCCAAAAATCTCCTTGAGCACCGGCATTGTTATTGCCCGTATCATGACGCGTATTTTTCCTATAACCGGAAGATGTATTGGAAGATCGATTACTGTGTCGGCAATATGCCTTCCAATAGGCATCCTTATGCTTTGTCAGAATCTCAAATGCTTCAGAAACTTCCTGAAATTTCTGCGTTGCATTATGGATTTTTGAAACGTCGGGGTGGTAGCGCCTCGCCATTTTCCGGTAGGCTTGTTTAATGGTTTTATCACAAGCAAGATGATGAACGCCCAGTATAGCGAAATAATCTTTAGTGACATCAAAGGGTGAATTTACCATTCTAAAAGAGTGTGAAACGCCTACAACAAATAAAAAAATGACTTCTTAAGTTTGGTTTTATTCTAACGTGTTTGCTTTTAAAAACAAAGCGAATAAAAAATCAAAAACCAAACATCCCAACCTGGCAGATTTTTTCCAAAAAAAGGTTTCAATAAAGGATAATACCCTTTCGATTTAAAAGGGAAATAAAAAATGAGCGTAGAACAAACTTTGCAGGAAAGAAGCGGACACAAATGCGAACTATGTGGTTCGGAGGAAGGACTTCAAGCTTTTGAAGTAGCGCCTAGTGACGGTTCTGCAGAACAATCTATTCTCGTCTGTGCAACCTGCGCTGAACAAATTGAAAATCCTGAAAAAATGGATTCCAATCATTGGCGTTGTTTGAACGACAGCATGTGGAGTTCAGTGCCAGCTGTACAAGTAATGGCTTACAGACTTTTGTATCAATTAAGAGCAGAAGGTTGGCCACAAGAATTGTTGGACATGATGTACATGGAAGACGATGTACGCAAATGGGCTGAAGCAGGCTTACCGCAAGACGATGATGACGTTACACCAACCAAGGACAGCAATGGCACCATTCTAAATGAAGGTGACGATGTGACGCTTATCAAGGATTTGGATGTAAAAGGCGCTGGATTTACTGCGAAACGCGGTACTTTGGTCAAAAACATTCACCTGACCAACAACCCTCTACACATTGAAGGTAAGGTCAACGGTACACAAATCGTTTTGGTTGCCGCTTACTTGAAGAAAGCTTAATTCAAAGCCTTTTATTTAAGCGTTCTCTCTAAACTCTCTGTTTTTCATTATCTTAATAAACAGAGAGCTTTAATCACTTCAGCTCGTTCTAAACATCAACGTGTTCAAATAAATCACTAATACAGACTTTATTGCGTCCATCACGTTTCGCGCTGTACAGCGCATGATCCGCCGCACTAAACAAAACATCAAAATCCACTTTCACATCTTGGTGGCTTACCTGCTCGACATTATCCAGCAAAGATACCAGTCTTGAAACAACTCGCTTGTCATGACAGGCAACACCTATACTTGCTGTGACCTGAATACCAAGTGGAGAGAGTTTCTCGATTCCCGTACGGATTTCCTCCATACGCTCTTCGACATCAGTATGCTCACAACCAGACATCAACAGAATAATTTCGTCACCACCAAATCTGGCAACGACATCACCGGGATGACGTAAACTCTTGATTAATGAGGCTACCTGCCTCAAGACCTCATCACCGCTTGAATGTCCGCTTCCATCGTTAATCTTCTTGAAGTGGTCAATATCCAGCAACGCCAGAGCAACCCCTTCATTATTTTCAATTGAATCCTTGACGATTTTGGAACCGAACTCTTCCATGAAGTGCCTATTATTCAGACCAGTTACCGCATCAATATTAGCTTTTTCGTACAGCGCTTTTTGCGTTGCTTTAACCTTGTCCAACTTCTTCTTATTCAGAATCAAATTAATGGCGCGAGCCAGAAAGTCAGTTTCATGAAATGGCTTGGCAATAAAATCCCCTGCACCATGTTTCAGAACATAAAACTGTCTGAGCAGATCATTCCAACCGGACACAGCGAGAATCGGAATGTTACGAATATCTTCATTCCCTTGGCGAATCAGGTTGATGAGACCGATACCACTGATACGTCCCTCCAACACCAAATCCGTCACCACTAAGTCAAAACGATTGTTTTTGTCATCCAACAACTCGGCAGCCTCTTCACCGCTTTTCACATGTACTACTTCCCAACCCGCACTTTTCATGATGTAAGTGGTGTAGTCCGCGGTACTTTGCGCATCTTCAATATAAAGCACTCGCGCAGAAATATTGGTTGTCGCATAGAGAACCAAACTTCGCAATGCTCGCTTGAGGGTGGCAAAATCGGACTTAATAAAAACTTCGGTAAAGCCAGCATCATAGGCTTTTCGCTTGAATTCCTGCGTCGTATTCGACGTTAAAAGAAAGCTAGGAATATTATCAAGGTTACTGTTTTCTTTGATTTTTTTGAGAAAAGCAAAACTTTCCATATCACCCAACTCATGAGCAATACTGATGGCATCAGGTTTGTTTTTTTCAAGGTAAGCTAAAGCTTCGGTACCGTTGACGCACTCTATCGCTTCAACGTCCTCACCAAGTAATATTTGTTTCACGACTTCGCGATAACTTGAGGACGGGTCAACAATCAAAACATTCATAAATCGTTTACCTTTACGATTTTCAGGGTTCTATATTTGCTGTTAACTGCGCAACGTTGAGATAAAACCCAGTAAAACCAATAACCTTAACGGACTTAGATATGGTCAATAATGCCATTCAACGTTTGGCTAGGACGCATGACACCGTTCACACTTGCAATATCAAACTTGTAATAACCGCCAATATCAACGGCTTTTCCTTGAACGCCGTTTAACTCTTCCATAATTTGCATTTCATTTTGAGTCATAGCATCAGCAACTTTATGGAAAGTAGCTTTCAAGTCTGCATCAGCATCTTGAGTCGCCAACTCCTGTGCCCAATACATTGCCAAATAGAAATGACTTCCACGGTTATCAATCTCACCGACTTTACGGGATGGCGATTTGTTGTTTTCTAGGAAAAGACCCGTTGCTTTATCCAACGTTTCCGCCAAAACCTGCGCTTTGCCGTTTCCGAAATGCGTTGACAAATGCTCCAATGAAACCGCTAGTGCTAAAAATTCACCTAGCGAATCCCAACGCAAATGGTTCTCCGAAAGCAATTGCTGCACATGCTTAGGAGCAGAGCCCCCCGCACCGGTTTCAAACAACCCACCACCGCTCATCAGTGGAACGATTGACAGCATTTTTGCAGACGTACCCAACTCCAGAATTGGGAACAGGTCAGTCAGGTAGTCACGCAATACGTTACCGGTAACAGAAATAACATCCTTACCTTCCTTAACATGACGCAAAGTAAAGCGAGTCGCCTCTTCTGGCGACATGATGTGAATTTCCAACCCCGCCGTATCATGATCCAATAGATAGTGATTCACTTTTTCAATCAACTGATGGTCATGCGCACGTTTAGTATCCAACCAGAACACCGCTGGTGTGTTGGTTGCACGCGCTCGCGCCACAGCCAACTTAACCCAGTCCTGAATCGGCGCATCTTTAACCTGGCACATACGGAAGATATCTCCCGTTTCAACATTTTGTTCCAACAAAACATTACCGTCTGCGTCAACAGCACGCACAACGCCCGTATCTGCCATTTGGAATGTTTTGTCGTGAGACCCATACTCTTCAGCTTTTTGCGCCATCAACCCGACGTTTGGAACAGTCCCCATCGTTGTCGGATCAAACGCACCATGATGCTTGCAGAAATTAATGGTTTCCTGGTAAACACCGGCATAACTACGATCAGGAATGACCGCCAAAGTATCTTGTTGCTTACCCTCTTTATTCCACATTTGCCCTGATGAACGAATCATTGCCGGCATAGAGGCATCCACAATCACGTCAGAAGGAACATGAAGGTTGGTGATGCCTTTGTCGGAATCTACCATCGCGATATCCGCTTTTTCACTGATTGTCGCCTGAATATCTGCTTCAATCGCTTTTTGCGTTGCTTCTGGCAAGGCTTTGATTTTGGCAAAAAGGTCGCCCAAACCATTATTTGGGTTGACACCAGCAGACGTAAAATCAGCCGCATACTTATCAAATACTTCTGCAAAATAAGCCGATACTGCCTGTCCGAAGATAATTGGATCAGAAACCTTCATCATCGTTGCTTTCAAATGCAATGAGAAGAGTATGCCCTTCTCCTTCGCCTCGGATACTGCTTCTTTCAAAAACGACTGTAGCGCTTTTTGGCTCATCACTGCAGCATCGATAATCTCGCCTTCTTGCAAAGATGCATAAGCTTTCAACTCTTTAACATCACCAGAATTGGAGACAAACTCAATCTTGAATTTCGTTGCTTTCGGTACAGTCATCGACTTTTCCGTACCGTAGAAATCACCTTCAGTCATATGGGCAACTTGTGTTTTGGAGTCTGCTGACCACGCGCCCATCGAATGAGGATGTTTCTTGGCAAAATTCTTCACCGACAACGGTGCACGTCTATCGGAGTTACCTTCGCGAAGCACTGGGTTAACCGCACTTCCTAACACTTTCGCATAAGTAGCCTTGATCTTTTCTTCTTCGGGCGTAGCAGGGGTTGCCGGATAATCCGGGACATCATACCCTTTTGCCTGTAGTTCTTTGATGGCTGCGTTCAACTGTGGAATCGACGCACTGATGTTTGGAAGTTTTATGATGTTCGCATCTGGCGTTTTTGCCAATTCGCCCAATTCACTCAGGGCGTCGTCAATGCACTGTTCGGCAGTCAACTTTTCAGGAAAGTTCGCCAGAATTCGACCTGCTAAAGAAATATCCCTTGTTTCAACTGCCACACCTGCAGCTTTGGTAAAGGCTTCAACTATCGGTAAAAAAGAGAAAGTCGCCAGCGCTGGTGCTTCATCGGTCAAGGTATAAATAATCTTTGCAGTCATCTAAATCAGTCCTAGTTTCGAATATTGGCAAACGGCTCAACACAGCTGTTTCAAAGCTCTTGACGCCGAAATGCATCAACATTATTAGAAAGTGTTAAAATAGATACTATTCTAACTTACTCAGTCGTGCTTTGCATAACTTCAAGCCCTGTAAATGTGAGGTTATTAGCGCACACTGCAAAACCCTCTATCAATTAGCACAAATTAAGTCGATTCATGCCAGAAATATTACTATTCAATAAGCCGTTTAACGTTTTATGCCAATTCACCGACGAACCCCAATATAGTGGTGAACGGGAAACACTTGCAGACTACATTCAACGCCCAGGATTCTATGCCGCCGGTAGACTTGATCGCGACTCTGAAGGGCTTCTACTTCTGACCAACGATGGTGTCTTGCAACACCAAATCTCCGACCCTAAACACAAGCAACCTAAAACCTATTTAGTGCAGGTTGAGGGCGATATTACGCCACAGGCGGTTAAACAACTCAAAATAGGCGTTGAGCTTAAAGATGGTATGACACGCCCTGCTGTGGCAAAAAAGATCAACGAACCCAAGTGGATCTGGCAAAGAACCCCTCCCATCAGAGAGCGCAAAAACATTCCGACTTCATGGTTGGAACTAACCATTACGGAAGGCAGAAACCGACAAGTTCGACGCATGACTGCTGCTGTAGGCTTCCCCACTTTAAGGCTTATTCGTACAAAAATAGGACCTTATCAACTCAACAATCTACAGCCAGGTGAATCCATCATGCAAAAAGCTCAATCCTAAGTTTCATGATAAAATAGCTTTATGAAAGAAAGATTACCATCCATCCATAAAAATACATCAGAGATAAAAGTCATCGTCGGATTATCCGGAGGAGTTGACTCGTCGGTTGCGGCGTTGCTTTTAAAACAGCAAGGTTATCAGGTTGAAGGGCTTTTCATGAAAAACTGGGAAGGCGATGATACCGAAGATTATTGCCCAGCTGCTGAAGACCTGAAAGATGTGCTTGCTATCTGCGAAAAACTCGATATCCCCCTGCACGTCGAAAACTTTTCTAAAGAATATTGGGACAGAGTTTTTGAGCATTTTCTTACCGAATATGCAGCCGGAAGAACTCCAAATCCAGACATCCTATGCAACAAGGAAGTAAAGTTCAAAGCATTCCTAGAGCATGCCATGACCCTGGGTGCTGACTACATTGCTACAGGACATTATGCTCGTATTCACGAAGATGAGGACGGTCATTTTCATCTTTTGAAAGGGCAGGATAACAATAAAGACCAGAGCTATTTCTTGTATACACTACAACAGCATCAGTTGTCCCGCTCTCTATTCCCAATTGGCGAACTTGAAAAACCTCGTGTGCGCGAGATGGCAGAAGAAGCTGGTTTGATTACACATGACAAAAAAGACAGCACCGGCATTTGCTTTATCGGCGAAAGAAAGTTTAAGGACTTCTTGCAACAATTCCTACCTGCTCAACCCGGTGATATCGTTGACACCGAAGGCAAAGTGATTGGCAAGCACGATGGTTTAATGTACTTAACCTTAGGGCAACGCAAAGGACTTGGTATTGGTGGTGGTCATGGCGACTCTGGACTTCCTTGGTTTTCGGCAGACAAAAATCTTGGAAAAAATCAGTTAATTGCCGTACAAGGTTCAGACCACCCATTGCTCAATCATCGTTATCTTGTAGCAACCACTTGTGACTGGGTCGCTGGAAAAATACCCGCCACCGGAACCGCTCTTAAAGCAAAAGTTCGCTACCGTCAGCCTGAACAGCCTTGTACAATTTTAAAAGAACACGAAGGTAAAATCATAGTCGCTTTCGATGAGCCTCAAACAGCCATCACCCCAGGTCAATCTATCGTTTTTTATCAGGGTGAAGATTGTTTGGGCGGCGCGATTATTACGCAGCGCTACCATGAGTTAGATATGATTCCAGAATATGACAATCACAACAGTGAAACCTCTTTCACCCAAGCGGAATACGTATGAACCAAAGTTACACGGATCAAGATAAAACCATTGCCCTGATTGGCATATACCAAGTCGCTCAACAAGTTTTCGATTTGGCAACCACGGGTAAAACTGACGCCATAGCTTTTGAAACCAGTATCAACTCTTTGTTTTGTGAGAGCCCGAACGACACCCTTGATGTTTTCGGCGGCGATGTCATGAACATTCAAAAAGGTGTCAATACGCTATTAAGCCAAATAAGTTCAAATCAAGCCGAGCAAATCCGCAACATTGAAATCACCAAATATGTTTTGAACCTGATGGTTTTAGAGAAGAAGCTTTCTGAAGATAGCGACGCGCTTGGCAAGATTTTCAAGATTATCGAGTCTGCTCGTTCCAGCCGTGAACACTTTGGAGAGTTTCACGAAAATGTCATTGCAACACTTGCCAGAGCCTACACCGAAAACATCAGCCCATTAACACCTCGCATTATGGTGAATGGCGCCCACGGTCATTTGCAGAACCCTCTGATTGCCAACAAAATCAGAAGTCTTCTACTTGCTGGCATTCGAGCATCAATGTTATGGCGTCAGGTAGGCGGCAGTCGTTGGGGACTATTATGGTCACGCAAACGTTATTTACGCTCTGCGCAAACTTTACTGCGTACAACTGCAACCTCTGCCGAATCGCCTTACTTCGACAAAGATTCTCAAGACAAGTAGTAGAACCATACGAGAGGCTAAGTAAGATATGTCTGATGTGAAAGTACAAAACCAACCTTCCGAAAACGAACTGGACTCGCTAGGCGCTTTTCAGTGGCCGATTTGGGAAAAAGAAGCCTCAAGCTTTCCTTGGCACTATGATACTGAGGAAGTCTGCTACTTGCTTGAAGGTAAAGTAACCGTTCATGCAAACGGCAAAACCTTTGAGTTTGGAAAAGGTGATTTAGTAACCTTTCCGCAAGGCATGAGTTGCGAATGGGTCATTCACCATCCTGTTAAAAAGCATTACCTATTTAGATAAGACCATTTAATTTTTAGCCTAAATCCAAATAAAAAAGCGCCAAATGGCGCTTTTTTATTGTGTCGTCAAAACCGTTATTTAATCTTCTGATAAATCGGCTTTTTCTCAATCTTAGCAGAAGAGACTAGCGCTTGGATTCTAGCTTTAACTTCAGCATCACCCAACACACCTGCAACAGACTCTTTCAACTGACTCAACTCTTCTTTATCAGCAGGTTCTTTACCTTTCTGAACACCTGTCACTTCAATCACAACAGAGTCTCCTGAAGGCAATTCATAAGTTGAGAACGATGTTTTACCATCTTTAGGCTTAGGCGCTTTGAACAATGCCGCAGTCAACTGAGGCAACACTAAACGGTTTTGGCGGTCTAGCCAATCCGTTTGATGGTAATCAACACCATCACGAGCCATAGATTTCAGTGACGCACCGGCTTTGACTTTATCAAGAATGCCTTTCGCCAAGTCTGCAGAAGCTTTAACGCCGGCTTCTTTTCTTAGTGATTGTTCTACTTCGTCTTTCACGTCATCAAATGCTTGTTGTTTAGTAGGAATGACTTTATGAACGCGAATCACAACCGAAGATGTTGGTGACAGTTCAATCGAAGAACTGTTATTACCCTTCATAACTTCTTCAGAGAATGCCGCCTTAATGACTTTAGGGTTTTGCGTCAACTCATCAACACCACCTGCTTTTGAGAACGGTTCTGACGTTTTCACATCCATGCCAACCGCATCCGCTGCAGGCTCCAATGTATCTGGCTGTTCATAAGAGATTGAGTTCAGTTTATCCTGCAACTCGAAGTATTCTTTTTCAGCCTGCTTCTTACGATACATCGTTTCCACATCCGTTTTCACTTCTGCAAAAGACTTGGTGCGCTTAGGTTCGATTTTTGTCAATTTGATTAAGTGATAACCAAAGTTAGTTTTCACGGGTTCGCTAATCTCATTCACTTTCATCGAGAACACAGCTTTATCAAACGCTGGCACCATCATACCTTGCTGGAAAAGACCTAGGTCACCACCTAATTTAGCAGACCCTGGATCTTGAGAATACTTCTTCGCCATCTCAGAAAAATCGGCTCCCGCCTCGATTTGTTGGCGAATATCTTGTGCTTTCTTCAGTGCCTGTTCAGCTGTTGTTTTGCCATCAATACGAATCAGGATATGGCTAGCTTGTCTTTGCTCTGGCTCAGTAAACTGATCTTTATTGTCTTGATAATAGGCTTGTAGAGCATCATCAGTAACTTTGATTTTTTCGGACAACTCATCTTCCGATAACAATACATAATCAATGCTGATTTGTTGAGGAATCACATACTGTTGCTTGTGTTTCTCATAATAACTGTGCATTTGGTCTTGAGAAATCACCGCCATTTTCATCAAAGGCTTTTGATCAATTCTCAAATAATTCATTTTACGTTGCTGATATTGAAGATCCACCAACTGCTTGAAAAGACTTTCTGGCGCCATCTGAGAAATAGCAGTCAATTGACGACTTTGGTTCTCAAGCAAGAAATCACGCTGTTCCTGCTCAAAACCACCAACAGTCAATCCATTGCGATTCAGGATATTCTCATAAGTCGCTTGATCAAATTTTCCGTCCTTTTGGAAAACTTTTGCAGACTGAATAACCATCGACAATTCAGCATCAGTAATCGCCATATTGTGCGATTTTGCCCACTGCTCAACGACTGATGATTCAATCAAAGCGTTCAAAACCTGGTCTCTTAGCTGATCGTCTTTTACGATTTGATCGTACATATCACCAAACTGTTGCTGCAAACGCGCTTTTTGTCGGTGGTATAATTTCAAAAAATCTGTTGCAGTAATGTCTTCACCATTCACGACTGCTACAGCTGTTTTTTTCTCACCTTGTGCATATTCCTGAATACCGAAAAGCGCAAATGTGATAATAATCAAACCTACGATGATCCACGCAATCCATCCTTGCGCGCGTTCTCTAATGCTTTGTAACATTACGGACAACCTATTTTCTGATGTAATTAAACTTGAAAGTGGCTATTTTATCAGGCTATCGACTGGGTTTCATATTAATTTCATTGATATAACCTTACAGTCATCGCCGCAGACAAACGTGATAAAATTACGTAGTATAAAAGTAAAAATAAATGCACTCACAAAGAGTCAACAGACTATGAATAAAATTCTTTACATAGATGACGCCCCTTCCATGAGGAAGCTGGTTGAAATGGTTTTGAGTTCGGAGTTCGAGCTCACCTTGGCTTCCAATGGTCAAGAAGCGCTTGATGCGACGAAACAAGAACAATTTGATGTCATTATTTCAGACATCAATATGCCTGTCATGAACGGACTTGAGTTTCTCGAAAAGGTTCGGGCAGAAGAAAATTACAAATTTACGCCAGTATTGATGATGACAACCGAAGCCAGTCGTGAAATGAAGGATCAGGGCAAAAAACTAGGCGCCACTGGTTGGATTGTAAAACCCTTTGATCCTGTCAAACTGCCAGGCATCATCCGAAAAGTGATTTAAGGTTAGGTAAAAATCAACTACCCCCAACCTGGTAGATTTTCATACTTATAAAAAAACCGCCATTAGGCGGTTTTTTTTATTTCACAAGGAAAACACTCAAGACTCAAAAGGATCACTTAGAATCAAGGTTTCTGCACGATCAGGTCCAGTTGACAAAATCGCAACAGGAACGCCCATCTGTGCTTCCAAAAACTGAATGTAGGTTTTCGCCTCATCCGGTAATGCATCCCGTGAAGAAATGCCTACGGTCGATGTTTTCCAACCTTTCAGCGTTTGATACTGTGGAACAACCTTTTCATAATCTTCTGCACTGCTTGGTGGCAAAGTTAGTTCTTTACCGTCACTCAGATAGTGCGTACAAACTTTGATTTCATCTAAAGTATCTAGCACGTCCAGTTTTGTCAAGCACACACCCGTCAAACTATTGATTTGAGCAGAACGACGCAAGGCAACTGCATCAAACCAACCACAGCGTCTTTGACGTCCAGTAGTCGCGCCAAACTCATGCCCACGTGTACCTAAAATCTTTCCAATCTCGTCGCCCTGATCAGTGTTCTTGTCATAAGGCAATTCCGTTGGGAAAGGTCCTGAACCTACTCGCGTCGCATACGCTTTGGTGATCCCCAGAACATAATCTAACTGACAAGGTCCAACACCGCTACCAGAAGCCGCGCCACCTGCCGTCGTGTTTGAGGAGGTTACATAAGGATAAGTCCCTTGATCGATATCCAACAATGTGCCTTGTGCCCCTTCAAACATCAGGTTCTTTCCAGCACGGTTATATTGGTCAATCAAATTAGGAATATCTGCCAACATCGGCAAAATCATTTTTTCGTACTCAGCACACTTCGCCCACTGAGTATCAAAATCGACAGGATCTGTTTTGTAGTAGTTGGTCAACATATAGTTGTGATAAGCCAATGTCGACGCTAACTTCTCTTTAAACGTCGCCATATCTCTCAAGTCGCCGGCACGCAATCCACGGCGGGCAACCTTGTCTTCATAGGCAGGTCCAATTCCGCGTCCTGTGGTTCCGATTGCTTTTGAGCCACGCTCCTTTTCTCGCGCCTGATCCAATGCCACGTGATAGTCCAAGATCAGTGGACAAGCATCGCTGATTTTTAAACGCTTGCTGACCGATACCCCGGATGCTTCCAACTCGCCAACTTCTTTTGCCAAAGCTTGCGGGCAAAGTACTACGCCATTTCCGATAAAACATTCAACATCTTCACGCAAGATACCGGAAGGAATCAAATGTAATACGGTTTTCTTGCCATCGATAACTAGGGTATGACCTGCATTATGACCACCTTGGAAGCGAACTACCGCGGCGACACGATCAGTCAGCAAGTCAACAATTTTACCTTTACCCTCATCACCCCATTGGGTTCCGACCACAACGATATTCTTTTTTGTCATTTCTTTCTTCTTTAACTCAAAGGAACTATTTTTGAACAAACTGCCAAGCGTTATTTTGCTTGGTCAAGTACTCACTACCTGTAGGAATCTCAGACAGCTCGTAGTAGCGTTTTACAATGATGCTTTTTTTCAATTTTAAAATTTCTTTCACCAACTCAGGATCCGCTTCAATCGGTGCATATACCACCTTTTTTTCAACGACCGGTGGGCAATCTAGCAAATCCAAGGTGCTACGCAAATCCAAGCTAAAACCGGTTGCAGGCTGAGCTGCTCCAAAATCAGAAGCGATTTCGTCATAACGACCGCCCTTGGCAATCATATATAGCTTCTGGCCTGCAGAATAACACCCAAAGATAGCGCCTGTGTGGTATTCAAAGCCTCTTAAATCGGCTAAATCCAAATGAATACCTAACAAATCGGAAGCCACATTAAAGTAACCGACAATCAACTTCAAACGCTCGACAGATTCATCCATTTTGGAAGACAAACCAGACAGTAACGTCTCACTTTTTGTCAATACGTCATCTGCATCACCACATAGAGATAACAAGTTTTCAAAAGCATTTTGCAACCCGCCTTCCAAGTTCAATGCTGCTGTAAACTCATGGTATTCAGGGACTGCTTTTCTGACTAGAATATCAACCAACTGTTGCGTTTGCTTCTTATTCAATTGCGCCAAGCGCATCAACTCTTCCACAACTGATACATGACCCAGACTCAATGTCAGATCATTCAGACCTAGCGCTCTGATCGAACTCAACATCAAAGCAATCACTTCGATATCACTTTCTACCCCTTCATGACCAAACAATTCAGCACCGACTTGAATCGGACTACGAGAACCTTTCGCTTTGTTATTACGTGTCTTAAGCACTTCACCAAAGTAACAAAGGCGAATAATCTGATCTTTATTCTTTAAGCGATTGACGACGATACGAGCGACTTGCGGTGTCATATCTGCTCTAACACCCATCATTCTTCCTGACTCTTGGTCTGGGAAACGGCAAGTATCAATAGCAAGGTGGCGGGCAGTCCCGGTTAAAAGGGAATCTGTATATTCTGCAATAGGCGGCAGTATCAAATCGTATCCGGAACATTCAAAACCATCCAGCAACTGGCGTCTGTAATACTCCAGCTTTTTCGCTTCTTCAGGAAGAAGATCTTCGATACCGTCGGGGGTAAACCAAATATTTTGTTGCATTGAACTCTTTCTTTCTTTTTAAAACGATTCGCCTGAGAAGCCTTAACTTCTAGGCAAGTAAAAATAAAATCACCATGCCGATCAGCAAACTGAAAAAACCCATCAGGCGTATTTTCTTTTCGGTCAACTTCACTGCTTCCAACATCATTTTTTGCCAAAAATGGGGGAAAACAAAAGGCATTAAACCCTCAAAGATAAATACTAGAGCAATCGCACTAATCAGCACATTATCCAACATAAATCCCTTCCACAAAAAAGGTGGTATAACACCACCTTTTTTATTTAAAACTTAATTGATTATTTTTTCTGTTGGTTGAAGTATTTAAAGAAATCCGACTTAGGGTCAACTACCATTACATCAGACTTATCTTTAAACGCTTGCTGGTATGCATTCAAACTTTGATAGAACGCATAGAACTCATCATCTTTTGAGTAAGCTTTTGCGTAGATATCTGCGGCTTTTGCATCCCCTTCCCCACGAATGGTTTCAGCATCACGGTAAGCATCCGCTAATATAATTGTACGTTGTCTATCAGCATCAGCACGAATCTTCTCAGCTGCTTCAGAACCTTGAGAACGCAAATCTTTGGCAACACGGTTACGTTCTGCTTCCATTCTTCTATAAACAGAATCACTAACATTTTGAGGTAAGTCTACACGTTTGATTTGAACATCAACCAAATCAATACCGAAAGAACTAACAGCTTCAGCAGTTTTCTTACGAATATCTTTAACGATTAAGTTTCTATCTTGTGAAATAACTTCCTGAACGGTACGGCTACCAAATTCAGCTCTCAAGCCATCTTTGATAATCTGTGCCAAGCGCATATTCGCCAAACGAATATCACCGTTCATTGTCGTGTAAAAACGCTTCGCATCAGCAATACGCCATTTAACAAATGAATCAACGATCAAGTTTTTCTTTTCACTCGTCAAATAACGTTCAGGTGCAGCGTCCAAAGTCTGTAGACGAGCATCGAAACTACGCACATTGTTCACAATCGGCATTTTGAAATGCAAGCCAGGCTTGATATTACTCTCAACAATCTCACCAAAACGGAATAACAGCGCTGTTTGCCCTTGCTGAACCGTATAAAGTGTGCTAATTCCCAATAAAACTGCAGCTGCAGCGATTACTAATAAAATGGCTCTCATCTTAACGCAGCTCCCTTGATCTTAACAATTCACGAATATTCGTCCGAGGGGTTGGACGCGTTTCCTGAGTTGAGGTTGTAGGCTTCGAAGAAGAAACATTTTCAGCTGGTTTGAAAGGTACTTTTGCTGAGTTACCAATCATCTTATCCAAAGGTAGATATAGCAAATTATTGCTTGAACTAGAGCCAACAAATACTTTTGATGTAGCTTCAAGTACGTTGGTCATTGCATCGATATACAAACGTTCACGCATTACTTTCGGCGCTTTTTTGTACTCGGCGACAATACTGTCGAAACGGCTGGCTTGCCCCGTAGCTCGTGCAATCACAGAGTCATGATAAGCGCGCGACTCTTCAATTTGTCTCGCCGCGTTACCTCTTGCCTTAGGCAAGATATCGTTCGAATAGGCTTCTGCTTCATTGATTAAACGCTCTCTATCTTCACGTGCTTTTACAACGTCTGCAAAAGAGTCTTGTACTTGCTCAGGTGGCTGAGCATCTTGTAAGTTAAGAGAGGTAATGAATAAACCTGTTTCGTATTTATCAAGGTTCTTCTGAGTAATTACCTTGACCTTATTAACAACTTCATCACGACCTTCAGTCAGCACAAAATCCATCGTATTCTGACCAACCACTTCACGTAACGCACTTTCAGTCAGTGCACGAAGCGTCATATCAGGGTCGGAAACATCATAAAGATATTTCTTAGCGTCGCTGACTTTATATTGAACCGCAATTTTGATATCGACGATGTTTTCGTCTTTCGACAACATCAAAGATTCGGAAGGTACGTTTCCATCTCGACGCGAATCAGTACGGTAGCCGATTTCAGCAGTACGGATACGATCGACGTTGACGAGTGTCACACTTTCAATCGGCCATGGAAGATGCCAATGTAGACCAGCTGTGGTTTGCCCAACATAAGCACCGAAGCGTTTAACAACACCTCTTTCTGGAGAGTCAACAGTATAGATACCGCTCAGCAACCATACAACGATGGCAACGATCACTGCAAAACTGACGCCTTTGGCATTAAAGCCACCGCCCATTTTGCTCCCTCCACCACCGAGGAAGTTTTGCAGCTTTTTAAGCAGTTCATCTAAGTCAGGATCGGGTTTTTGTCCGTTAGGCTTATTAGGGCCGTTCGAGTTATTTCCCCATGGATCTTGTCCTGGTTTACCGGGCTCGTTCCACGCCATTCTTTTCTCCAGAAATTGAAATAGATTCGATATTTTAGTTTCAATGACCACAAAAGTCATCAATTATTCTTATTTAAAACCAGATTCGGCTTATTGATCTTGTAGCTCTGCAAGTTTGACTTCAGGCCAACCTTGAATTGCTTTCCACTCTTGCTCGGTTAAGCACATCGTGAATTGGCTATTACCTTGCTCATCAAATCCTTCGTCCAAAATCGTGCCAAGGGTATAAAGCTCTGCACGTCTCTTCCCAGCAGTTACATCCAACGTCAATTTGACCGTAACGAATTTGCCTCTGAAATAACTGGCAACAGCATCAAGCATCAACTCTATACCCTGCTCGTCTTGTGCGGATATCCAAACGCGCTCTGGTAACTGTTTGTCATTCAGATCAACATGAGGTGCAACGGGAGGATCAAGCAAATCGATTTTATTGAACACCAGCAACTGAGGCACATCTTCCGCACCTACCTCTTTGATAACATCCAATACGTCTGCAATCTTCTCGTCACGATGGGGGTCAGACGCATCAACCAAATGAATCAACAAATTGGCTTCACTGGTTTCTTCCAATGTTGAACGAAATGCCGCTACCAAATCATGAGGGATATGACGGATAAACCCTACCGTATCCGCAAAAATAACTGAACCCGCCCCTGGCAACCTTACTTTTCGCAAAGTTGCATCCAAGGTCGCAAATAAGCGATCTTCTGCATATACCCCTGCTTGAGTCATCTGATTAAACAGCGTGGATTTCCCTGCATTGGTATATCCGACAATGGTAACCGTCGGCATATCCGACTTTTTACGTGAACGCCTGCCAAGCTGACGCTGATGACGGACTTTTTCAATGCGTGTTTCAAGTTGCTTAATTTTGCCTTGAATCAAACGTCTATCAGTCTCTAGCTGAGTTTCCCCTGGCCCTCTGGCTCCGATACCACCTTGTCGATCCAAGTGAGACCAACCTTTGACAAGACGAGTTGCCATGCGCTTTAGTTGCGCTAATTCGACCTGCAACTTACCTTCATGTGAACGAGCTCGTTGTGCAAAGATATCCAAAATCAAGCCAACACGGTCTAATACCTGGCAATCAAGATATTTACTCAAATTGCGTTCTTGGGCGGGTGACAAAGCATGATTCACAATCACCACATCGGCTTCATGAACCTCAACGGCATTTTTGATTTCTTCTGCCTTACCTTTACCGACAAAGTATTTCGGGTCAGGTGATTGACGCTTAGTGGTAATGAGTTCAACGACTTCAGCGCCAGCGGAATCAACGAGTTCATAGAACTCTTCTAGTATTTCGCGGTCTGATTCTTGATAAAAATCAACGTGAACCAAAACGGCTTTTTCAAGTTCACGTTGTTCGAGCCTTCCAAATAACTCCATGGTTATTTGAAAGCTCCTTTAAAGATGGGATAAATTTCTGTCGACAAGGAATTAAGCGTCTGCGGAAGAATCTGAAGAATCGAATTCGTAAGCTTTAGGATCGCGAGCAGGAACAATCGTTGAAATTGCATGCTTGTAAACCATTTGCGTCACATTACTGCGCAACAATACGACAAATTGATCGAATGAATCAATACGACCTTGTAGCTTAACGCCGTTTACCAAATAAATCGCTACGCTGATTTTTTCTTTTCTAAGCGCATTTAGGTACGGGTCTTGAATCGGCAAAGCTTTGGTCACTTTTTTATTCTCCATGATTATTCCTTGTTTTCAGAGTTTTCTTGCATTATATATTGTTTGTATTTTATTTTCCGCCATGGGCGAATCCGTTCATTTAAAGGATTTGCGCGCACATAGCTTGCAAAATCATAACATATCGTAATTGCAAAGGTAAACAGCAATCCCTGATAGACTAAACTCTAAACGAAAATTAAACTAAATTGCATTTTTCAATAGCTGACAGGTTTCCGCTATTTGTTGCTCCAATATTGTCTCAAACGGGTCTATCGTCAAATCCACAACTTCCTTTCTCAACCAAGTGATTTGCCGTTTCGCTAACTGCCTAGTTGCCACAATACCCTTATCAAAAAAAGTTTGATAACCATACTCGCCTTTATAGAAAGACCATGCTTGACGATAACCAACACTTCTTACAGAAGGCAGGTCGGCATGAATATCGGGGATCTGAAATATGCAGCCCGCTTCCGCCAAGAAGCCCTGATCAATCATATGTTGAAAACGGATTGCAATCTGCTCATGCAATTTAGCACGATCTTCTGCCATTAAGGCCACCTTGATTAGATGAAACGCCGTCAACCCTTCGCTTTGTTCTGTTCTTTGCAATTCACTTAAAGGTTTACCAGTCAATTCATAAACTTCAAGCGCACGCGTTAATCGCTGAGAGTCATTCGCATGAATTCTCTCTGCCGCTTCCGGATCAACCTCAGCTAGCCTCGCATGCATTTCTTCTGGATTTGCCTCCCATGCTTTAAACAACGTCTCTCGTAATGCTTCGTCTGCCGACGGCAACTTTGCCATACCCTTTTGCAATGCATTGAAATACATCATCGTCCCGCCTACCAATAAAGGAATCCGTCCACGAGAGAAGATTTCTGGAACAAGACGATGAACATCATCAACAAAATCTGCAGCAGAGTAACTTTCCGTTGGCTCCATAATATCAATCAGGTGATGAGGAACTTGTTGCAACTCCTCTTCCGTAGGTTTGGCGGTACCAATATCCATTCCGCGATAAATCAGCGCAGAGTCAACACTAATAATTTCAACCGGCAAACATTGCGCCAACGCCATAGAAAGGCGACTTTTACCGGACGCTGTCGGCCCCATGACCGCCAAGCACTGCTTATTTGCAATCAGTGACGCTACTTCTTCTGGTGAAAATACCATCTAATTACTGCCCTCTCATGAAAAGTGAGTCCAACTGTTCCATAGAAAGCTGCACCCAAGTCGGGCGACCGTGATTACATTGCGCTGAGGCATCTGTTGCTTCCATATCTCGTAATAATGCATTCATTTCTTCAAGCGTCAGCTGTCTGTTTGCTCTGACAGAGCCATGACATGCCATGGTGGATAAAATCGCATTAATTTTCTCCTCGACGACTTGAGACTCTCCCACTACCGCAAAGTCCGCAATCATGTCATGAATCAAATTCGTTACATCCGATTTCGCCAATAATGCTGGCACAGCGGTTACTTTCAACTGCTCTGGACCGAATGGTTCCATCTCAAATCCCAAACGCTGAAAATCGGACTCAAAGCCCTGCCAAGTCTTTAATTGAGAACTTTCCATCGCAATCACAATCGGCACTAACAGAGGCTGCGAAATCAGACGATCGACTTCCCACTGTTTTTTCATACGTTCGTAGACAATACGCTCATGAGCGGCATGCATGTCTACCAATACCAAGCCTTGTGCATTTTCAGCAAGAATAAACACCCCTTTGATTTGTGCTTTTGCGTACCCAAGCACATGAGGTGTTTGCGCACTATCCCTAGCGATTTCTTCAGAGGTATAGCTGCTCGTCATTTCTGAAAATGCTGGTGTATAGCCTGGCTGATAATCAGCTCTAGATTCAAATACAGATTTGGGCTCAAAGGTATTTTGTTCGTTTGCCACTGGCGTCGAGTCATAACTCTGAAATGACATTGACGCCTGGTAGCCTTGCTCTTTTGTTGCATCCTGCTGTGGTACATTCAATGCCTTACCGGGCGCGTTACCAACTCCAACAGGCTTGGTGACAATCTCACGAACAGATCGACGTAAGAAATCGTATACCCAACGTCCGTTGGCAAACCGCACTTCGTATTTTGCAGGATGGACATTCACATCCACCATCTCGAAGGGAATTTCGACGAACAATAAATAAGCAGGATGGCGGCCATGATAAAGCACATCTGCATAAGCCTGTTTTACGGCATGAGACAACAACCTATCGCGAACGATGCGACCGTTCACAAACAAATATTGCATATCGGTCTGCGCACGGTTAAAAGTAGGATATCCAACCCATCCACTCAATCGAATGTCTTGCGCCTCAAAATCCATATCAAAACACTGCTCAACGAATGGCGCGCCCATCAAATGCTTCAACCTAACTTTTAGAGCAGACAAGTCCTCTACCGCCTGCACTTGGCGAACAACGCTGTTGTTATGTACAAGCTTCATCGACACATCAGGACGACTGAGCATCACTCGCTTAACCAACTCATCAATGTGAGAGAATTCCGTTCTTGGGGTCCTTAAAAATTTTTTACGCGCAGGCGTATTGAAAAACAAATCACAGACTTCAATGCAGGTTCCAACTGGGTGAGCCGCTGGTTGGATATCTTGCCAACCAGACTCTCCCTCTCCAACCAATTTCCAAGCGTGCTTATCTTGATAATGACAGGTCGTTAAAGTAAACCGTGAAACAGAGCTGATACTCGCCAAGGCTTCTCCACGAAACCCCAAAGTAGAAACCGCAGACAAATCTTCATAATTGGCAATTTTGCTGGTGGCATGCCGACTCACCGCCAACACCATTTGCTCCTTACGGATGCCACAACCGTTATCTACAACGGTAATACGTTTTTCGCCACCCTCTTCAATGTAAATTTCGATATGGTCAGCGCCCGAATCCAGAGCATTCTCCAATAACTCTTTTACCACCGAAGCGGGTCTTTCAACCACTTCACCGGCAGCAATCTGATCTGCCAAATGGTTAGGTAAAAGCGCAATTTCTCTATCAAATGATCGTGATGAATGCATATTTGAAGCGTGAAGTGAGGATTCTTTTTGCAAAACGATTTAAGCCAAATTCAAAGTTAAAAAAAGTCCAAATAATGCGAGCAATTATACAGCTTCTAACCTTGAAATAATATGTGATTACCTGCCAACCACAATGCGGATACCTTTTAATGATGCGAAAAAAAAAGACCGCTAAACGGTCTTTAAAAAGCGCTCGACCAGGACAAATGATCGAGAAGCAAGACCTCGACGTCCCAAGGGAATGGGGTAGCCGAGAATACTCAGGAGTTATTATCTTACAACGAGGCAACCACACTATCCGAAACCGGAATACGCAATCTTCTGCCTACATAAAGCTGATCTGCTTTTTTGATTTTGTTGATTCTCTTCAACTCACGCGTTGAAATTTTGTAGTTTGCGGCAATTTCAGACAAGGTGTCACCACGCTGAACTCGGTAATGCAAATACAATTTTTCACCCCAACGTGGTTCATCGCCATTATTGCGAACGAACTTAGTCACACCCATTGCAATAGAGCGCGCCATTTGATCTTGAAAATGATTATTCGTTAGTTTTCTTGCTTCTGACGGGTTGGAAACAAAAGCCGTCTCAATCAACATCGAAGGCATATCTATCGACTTCAATACTGCGAAGTTTGCCGCCTGTACACTGTGTTTATGCAGTTTTACCGAACGTCCCATTGAACCCAGAACCGTTCTTGCCAATTTACGACTCGCACGAATATTGGCTTCGCGAGACAAGTCAGACAACACGAACGCTACGTCAGAATCACGCCCTTTCAATTTAATATCATTCAAAGAAGCATTTTCAGATTTCGCCAAAATACGCGCCATCACCGAGCTCGCGCCGCGAGTTGACAACACATAAACCGAACCGCCTCTCGCGCTTCTATCCGGGAAGGAATCCGCATGAATAGAAATAAAAATATCCGCATTCATTTTGTGCGCCAAACGCACACGTTTTGCCAATGGAATGAATACGTCTCGGTCACGCGTTAAAACCGCATGCATTCCTGGCTGGTCATCAATATATTTTTTCAGCTTTTTCGCCATCGCCAACACAACATTCTTTTCATAAATGCCGTGAACCCCAATCGCACCGGTATCTTTTCCACCGTGACCAGGATCAATCGCAACGATCAAATCTTTGTTTCTAGGATCAAACACCGAGCTTCCAGCGTTCATCACATTTTGCGTGTTTTGTTCTTCAGCAATGTCTTTTGCTTTAGGCTTAAATTGTTTTTTGTTCTCTGCCGACTGAACCTTCGGCTTTGCAACCGCTGGCTTGGCTTTCACCACTTCTTTTTTAACGGCAACTTTGACGGGTTTTGCAGGCTTGGCAACCGGTTTTGCTTTTGCAACCTGTTTAACTTCAGGCTTTTTAACAGATTTCGCTTTTACCACTGCTTTTTTAGCTAGCGTTTTGGTGACATCTACCACCACCCTTTCAGCACCTGATTTGTTTTTGCCAAGCGTGAAATAGTTGTATTCGTAATCTTTTCTTAAGTCCAATACGACACGAACTTTGGATTTTTTGTCATAAAGACGAATCGATCCCAGTCTAGGATCAAGAAACTTCATCTGCTTGAAGCTGACATCATTTTTTGCTTTGTAGAAATCTACGACGATACGGGAAGGGTTTTCCAACTTCCTGATTTTGAATGAATGATTGTGTTTGATATCGAAGACTATGCGAGTTTTTTCATTGGTCTGCCCAACGCGAATTTTAGACAACGTTGCCGCTGCCATCGCATTTGACGTATAAACCAATGCCAAAAACATAATCAGCATCGCGATAAAAGATGACTTTCCGTGTGACTGCATTTTTCTGGTCATGGCATTACCCATCGTTTTTCCATATTCTTCATTCAACACCTTGCGAACCAAATACCATGCCAGAATTTTTCATCAATTCTGCCAGGTTTTTGACAAGACGCCCACCTGTATCCGTTACTGGGGTGATCGTAAAGAGTCGCCCCGCTTCGTTTTTATTATCGTCTTCAGCTTCACTTGCGTGCTGCAATTGCACAACAATATCCGCACCTTGCAAAACCCCCGCTCCTTTTGATGGCCATTCCACCAAAGAAAGAAAGTGGGTTTTCAATAAATCTCGAATTCCCAAAAATTCAAGCTCTTCAGGATCACAAAGTCGATACAAATCAAAATGATGTATCTCGCCCAAAGGGCCTTCATAAGTTTCTACCAGCGTGTAAGTCGGACTTTTCACTTTTTGTCCAGGTAGAAAACTTTGTATCAGTGCTCTGGAAAAAAAAGATTTTCCCGCGCCGAGATTCCCTTCCAGATATACCACTATGCCGTTGCTGATCTGAGTATCCACCCAACCTGGCAGATTTTTCAATTCTTGTGCATGCTGCGTTGCCAATGTTTCCAACGCCTCTGCAAACAACTTTGCCAATTTTTCCGTTGCCGATTCATCATCAAGGCGTCCGGTTAAATTTTTTATCAATGCCTGTTCGGGTGTTTGCATATTTAAATCGTCGTGCATTTTTACAGAATTATCACTACAAAATTCCCTATCAAAAACAGGGCTAAATGACTCAAAACGCCATTAAAATGCAGAAAATTCCAATAAATACAACAAAGTAGCCACTCTTAACCACTCTGTTTAAATTCTAGTTTCATAGTTATTTCAATGAATTAGGTATCATTTTATAGAAATTGTATAAAAAAGAAACCCTAAAATGAACAAAATTTTATTTCTGCGGCTTTTTTACCACAAATAATCCTTCATTCAGGCACGCCCAAACACGTTAAAATGAGCGCAATACTTAGCGCTAAAGAGAAAGCATTTGCAAAATACCACTCACGCTCAATTGGTGACCAAAATAAAAGGCTGGGGTAAAGCCTTAGGGTTTGCTGATGTCGGCATCTCATCGACCGACCTGTCTGATTATGAAGCTGCCTATTTTAATTGGCTGGGAGAAAGCTACCATGGCGAGATGCAATACATGGCCGCACACGGCACTAAACGCACTCGTCCACCTGAACTTGTGCCGGGCACGCAATCTATCATCAGTGTCAGAATGAACTACTATGATGCGGATGCCCACTCACCTATCGAGCAACTGCAAACCAGCGATAAAGCCTACGTCTCGCGCTATGCCTTGAACAAGGATTACCACAAACTCATGCGCAAGCGCTTGCAACAGCTCGCCAGTAAAATCCAACAAGAAGTGCCAGACTTTACTTACCGAGCCTTTGCCGACTCGGCTCCCGTGCTCGAACGCCCCATCGCCCAACAGGCTGGTCTTGGGTTCATTGGCAAAAACAGTTTGATTATTCACCCCCGCGCTGGCTCTTGGTTTTTTCTGGGCGAGCTTTATTGCAACATTGATCTGCCAGCAGACCCACCATTTGGAAAACAAGGCTGTGGCCCTTGCACAGCTTGCATCGATGAGTGTCCAACACAAGCAATATTGCCAAACAACCAAGTCGATGCCCGCCGCTGCATTTCTTACCTGACCATAGAGCATCAAGGTTCCATTGATGAAGCGCTGCGGCCGCTTATCGGCAACCGCATTTATGGATGTGACGACTGCCAGCTGGTTTGCCCATGGAACAAATTCACTGATTCCACAACAGAAGAGGCTTTTAAAGCCAAGCAAATAAAAGCAAAACATCCGCTTGATGCCACAACACTTTTGGCTCTATTGAGTTGGAGTGAAGAAGAGTTTTTGAACAACTTTGAAGGCTCACCCATTAGGCGTATTGGATTTACGCTCTGGCAAAGAAATCTGTGCATTGCGATTGGCAATGACGACTACCGCCCCCAAAACATCGAAGCACTTACAGGTTTAAAGACAGATTCAGAACTGGTACAAGAACATCGAGAATGGGCAATCACCCAGCAAACACAAAAGAAACAGCAACAAGCACAAACGCAAAAATCCGCCAGGTTGGGGGGATTTACCCAGCTAGGTAAACCAGCAGTTGCCCCTAAATACTACCTGCCGAAAAAGCCTCGCTAAGATTAGTCCTCACAACCCGACTTGAGAAGAGAATGATACCCTCCTCATCTTGACATAAACGGTCAGCAACAATGAGTAAACAAAGGTCGTTAAGATAATATTGCCCAAGATAATCGCTGTGAATAGCTCTTTATAGATAAAAGTTTCCGGCAGCATGTGCACCATCAAAATAGACAACCCGCCTTTTACCCCTGCAAACGTCAGTACCACCCACCAGTCGAAAGAGATTGTCTCCATTGACTCAACTCGGTGAGAAGTATTTTTGAATCGCCACATCATCAGTGCGCGAATCAAACTGGTTGCCACAAACACCGCAAGAATCTCTTTCCAGTAACCCAGCAGACAATGCAAATTGATAATCTCACCGATAGAGATATACAACAGCACGTTTGCCAACAGCGCGGCAAACCCCAGAAACTGCACAATAGACGGATGGTTTTGATAGGTGTCGTTCAAGTGCGAGAATAATTTGTGCCTCAGCCCCGGACGATTTGCATGAATATTGAAACGAGAGTCTTCAGACAAAATCGCGGCGTTCATCACCACCATAGACACCACCAGTGAGAATATCGCCGCCACTTCAAAATACTCTGCAAACTCGAATGACAAATAAGCGACCAATAAAATGATGGCAGTTTCCGTCTGTGCGCCATTGGAAAGTTTGAGCAACAAGATACCAACAACTCCAACAATCAACCCCACTAGTAGAGACATAGAAATTGTCACTACTGAAAACACCAGCACTTCATCCGCTGACATCGGTTGCGCTAGCATGGTTAACGCAATACCGAAAATCACAAAGGCGCTGGCATCGTTAAACAAAGATTCAGACTCGGCAATAAACTTTAAATGGTGTGGTAAACGGAAATTGCTGAATACCGCTGAGACAGTTACCGGATCGGTCGCTACCACCATCGCCATCAACGCCACCATTGCGGGAATGCTCAAGTCGTAATGCGGCAAAATATAAGCTTTAAGCAGCACACCGAGAATCACTGATGCTACCACCACTACGCCGGCCGTCAGCACAACACTCAACCAGTTTTTCTTGAGTTCATCTGGCTTTAGGTTGAGTACATCGGAAGAAATCAGTAATGGCAACAACAGCATCAACATGGAATCAAAAGTCGAACCTTTGATCTCTATGTGATAGCCAAACACCGCAAACAGCAACACCACGGAAATCAAGGTAACCGGCATCGGAATCTTAAGGCGCTCTTGCGCCACCATCGATAGCACCATGAGCCCAATCACAATTAGGCCGATTTCAAGAAATCCCATAATCTACCTTAACTCAAGAATTAATGATCTTGCACACGATAAAATGCCATCGCATTTTGAAATAACACCTTACCAAAATCCTTCTCACTAAAAACCTCGCAAACCAATTCATAGTCTTTGTGACTATAAGGCCTCTCTGCCCGGGTTGAAGGTAAATCCGTGCCGAACATAAGGGCACTAGGATTTGTTTCATGAATGCGTTTCATGGCATTTACCACATCCAGTTTTACGCGTCCGAATCCGGTTGCTTTGACATGAACGCCCTTTTCAACCAAGTGTAATAAATCCCTTAAGCCGCCCTCAGACATACCCAAGTGATCAATGCTTACACGCGGTAACTGCAGTATTGCTGTAGAAAGCTCTTTTAAATGATTTGAATCGACGTACAACTCAATATGCCAGCCGACTAAATCATGAAGTCGTTGCGCCATCGATACCATATATAACAACTGCTCTCGACCACCGCGATACAGATTAAAGCGAGCGCCCCTCACTCCATGCTGATGCAAAGAAAGCACCTCTTCATCCGAAACATCAGGAGCAAGTTGTGTTACACCGACAAATCCATTTCCTAGCTGTTTTAACGCATCGACCAAATAAGTTTGATCGTTTCCTTGAAAAGAACCGGAAATCACCACTCCTCCTTTCCAGTCGTAAGGGATAATTCCTGTAAATATTGTGTTACTGAAAAAGTGGGCGGCAAATAGCCTTGATTTTCAATGAGAGGAAACCCCTCACTGATAATATGACAATGCGCATCAAAAATAGGAAACGCCATGACTTAAACTCAAAGGCGATCGAAGATCGAACCTTGAGATGCCGTAAAGAACTTCTCATACAAGCGTGACGCATAAGTATTCGTCATGCCCGCGATATAGTCGGAAATCACTCTTTGCTGCGCCCTTTCAGACTCAGCACGTTGATGTTTCTCATAGGTGTTACGAGGCAATAACGCTTCCGGATTGGCACGCAGCGACTTGAACAAGTCCAGCACGATCAATTGCCCTTTATACTCCATGCCTTTTACTTCCGGCAACGTGATGACATGGACGTAAACGAACTTTTTAAGTAGCTCCAACACGGCCATTTCCGCTTCACCCAGCTTGGCTTGGTAGCGCAACAACGGGTGCTCGAAAATCTCGTTTACATCCACAAAAATACTTTCGACCATAATACCCACCATTTTACTGATGGCATGTTTACGGTCTTTGGAGCGAGAGCTGAACAACATGGTCGTCATCTCGTCACCCCAAAGCGCATAGCGTTTAAAGACCTCGCTCTCCATGACTTCTGCTTGCCATAGATCACGAAGTACCATGCCCATCGCGACAGCATCTTCCAAGTCATGAATACCGTAGGCAATATCATCCGCCAATTCCATAATGGTCGTGTCGAATGCTTTATATTGCGTTTTGTGAAAATCGTGCTGAAAATGGCTTTCATTGGAAACCAGTTGTGTGAAAAGCGCTTTGTCTTTATCGGAAAACAAGCCCAACACCCACTCAAATTGCTCACGCTCTTCTTGATACACACTTGCTTTCGGCGGATACCAGCGGCTCATGTCCAATGTGCGGAAATCAAATGCATCTTCCTGTTTAATCCGAGCTTGATAATCGCTACTGGTCGCCACCACCTCGTCATAAATTGCAGGATACTTCAGCACCCCCAAGGTAGCACGTCTAGACAGGTCGATACCGTTTTTCGGCGTATACTCGCCCAATCGGGAAAGGATGCGCAAGGTCTGTGCATTGCCTTCAAAGCCACCATGTTGTCGCATCATATAATTCAATGCCACTTCACCGCCGTGTCCATAAGGCGGGTGCCCCAAATCATGCGCCAGACAAATCGCCTCAATTAAGTAAAACGAAGGCAACCAATCCATATAAGCTTTGCCTTCACCGACTGTAATCAACTGTTCCACCAAACCAGAACCGATTTGCGCCACTTCCATCGAGTGCGTCAAACGCGTGCGATAGAAGTCAGATTCATTCAAACCAAAAATCTGCGTCTTCGCCTGCAAACGACGAAACGCCGCCGAGTGAATGACTCGCGCTCTGTCTCGTTGATAAACGATACGCGCAGGACGAGATTCCTCATTGTCCAAAAAGTTGGTATAACGTTGCGTCCAATCAAGCTCTTGTTTGTGTGCGGAAATTGTCACGGAGGTTCCTTTTCTTCCAAAGGTTCGGTATTAAGACATTACTGTATGCCAAGCATTGGTGCGTTCATCATACCGATTTTAAGGTCATTCACCAATAACTTCATACTTTTACGCAGGCCATCTTTCCTCAACTCCGCTGTCAGTTTGCTTCTTGACGAAAATTTCATTCAAAAATCTGCCAGGTTGGGTTAAAGCATGTTTAAATAAAACTCAAATGTCTTTAGAACATTATTTAATAAAATACATATAGAGTTTAAATACGCATTCATGATGGGTATAGGAGATTTCTCATGAAAAAAGCAGTACTCGGTCTACTATCTTTTCTGACAGTCACTTTCTCTCTGGCATCGCTTACCGCCTGTGAAAGTAAGGAATACACAGAGTGTAAAAATAGAGCCAACGCTCTATGGGACAACACCAAAGGCGGCGACCCTCATAAAAATGACGCCTACTGGGCTGCTATCAAGCACTGTAAAGAAAAATACGACAACTAAGGCGACTACATAATTAAGAAACCGTATGTACCACACTGAAAAGTTCAACAGCATCTCTCACCTTGTGGGCACCGTACTCGCCTTAATGGCATTCGGTTCGCTCCTGACAGTTGGCATTCAACAACAAAGCATCCCGTTGTTTATAGGGTTTCTGACTTTCGGTTTGACATTGGTGCTGCTTTACAGCTTTTCCACGCTTTATCACAGCTTCAAACACCCACTCGTTAAACGCATTTTCCAAAAGCTCGACCACATTTCCATCTACCTGCTTATTGCCGGAACCTATACCCCTTTTACACTGGTAACGCTCTATGGTAGTGGTGGCATTTGGTTACTCATTGCCGTCTGGTCGCTTGCCATCATTGGCATCACGCTAGAACTGGTGATTAAAAACCGCATCGAGTGGCTACAACTCGGCATTTACCTCATTATGGGTTGGCTCGTTGTTTTCGACTTTGGTGCGCTAAAAGACGCCCTGACAACCGCAGGCATCTGGTGGCTTACCGCGGGCGGTATTGCTTACACTGTTGGCATTATCTTCTATGTGCTTGACGACAAAAACCTGCTCAAACATGCGCACGGTATTTGGCACCTTTTTGTTATTGGCGGTTCCTTCTGTCATTTCATCACCGTTATCGCTTACGTTAGATAATTCTGCGTGCTAAAATACCCCATTCCAAAACGGGGTTATTTCTATTCTTAAACCCTGTTATTTAACCTGTTACTTTAGAAATTAATTTAAAAACGAAAAGAGTCTTTCCTTAGAATGAAAACCTCAAACTTATTGCTCGCCACCACTCGTGAAACCCCAGCCGACGCCGTTGTTATCAGTCACCAATTGATGTTACGTGCAGGTTTGATTCGCCCGCTTGCCGGCGGTCTATACAACTGGCTACCGCTAGGCTTAAAAGTGTTGCGTAAAGTCGAGCAAGTTGTCCGTGAGGAAATGAATCGTTCCGGCGCGCAAGAGTTGTTGATGCCAGTCGTCCAACCACTTGAGCTATGGGAAGAGTCTGGTCGTGCGCAAGACTACGGTCCAGAGTTGCTACGTTTTAAAGACCGTCATGACCGTGATTTCGCGCTAGGCCCAACACACGAAGAAATCATCACTGACTTGGTTCGTAAAGAAATCCGCAGCTACAAACAACTGCCAGTGAATTTCTACCAAATCCAAACCAAATTCCGTGACGAGATTCGTCCACGTTTCGGTGTGATGCGTTCACGTGAGTTCATCATGAAAGACGCCTACTCTTTCCACATGGATCGTGACAGCCTGCAAGAAACCTATGACGAAATGTACGATGCCTACAACCGCATCTTCACTCGCCTAGGGCTAGACTTCCGTCCAGTGCAAGCAGACACAGGTTCTATCGGCGGTGATGGATCTCATGAGTTCCACGTACTGGCTGAGTCAGGTGAAGACGACATCGCCTTCTCTACCGAGTCAGACTTTGCTGCAAACGTTGAGCTGGCAGAAGCCCTAGCACCAAAAGGTGAACGTGCTGAGCCTACAGAAGAATTAACTAAGGTTGAAACCCCAAACAAACACAGCATTGAAGAAGTGTGTGACTTCCTACAACTTAAGAAAAAGAAAGTCCTAAAAACCCTTTTGGTTAAAGGGGCTACTGAAGCAGCGCCTGTGGTTGCGCTAGTGGTTCGTGGCGATCACGAATTAAACGAAATCAAAGCTGAAAAATTAGAATTGGTTGCAGAGCCTTTCGAGATGGCGACTGATGAAGAAATCAAAGCTGCCGCTGGTTGTTCCGCTGGCTCTATTGGTCCTGTCGGTTTGAACATTCCTGTTATTGTTGACCGCACAGCGGCACACGCAAGCGACTTTGTTTGCGGCGCTAACGAAGACGGCTTCCATTTGATTGGTGCAAACTGGGACAGAGACGCAACGCCTACTCTGGTTGCTGACATCCGCAACGTGGTTAAAGGTGACCCAAGCCCATGTGGACAAGGTAAAATCGAAATCCGCCGTGGTATCGAAGTGGGTCATATCTTCCAACTGGGTAATAAATACTCACAAGCTTTGAATGCAACCGTACTCAATGAAACCAGCCGTGCGCAAGTATTGGAAATGGGTTGTTATGGCATCGGTGTCACACGTGTGGTTGCCGCTGCTATTGAGCAGAACCATGATGATAAAGGCATTATCTGGCCGGAAGCCTTAGCCCCTTTCCAAGTGTGTATTGTGCCAATGCAAATGCACAAATCGCCTCGCGTAGCAGAAGCCGCTACCAAGATGTATAACGACCTTAAAGCCAAAGGCATTGAAGTATTGTTTGACGACCGTAACGAGCGCCCAGGCGTTATGTTTAATGACATGGAGTTGATTGGTATTCCGCACCGCATCGTTATCGGTGAACGCGGTCTGGACAAAGGCGAGATTGAATACAAATACCGCCGAGATGAAAAGGCGCAGGATATTCCAGAAACGGAGTTTATGGACTTCTTGCTTATGAAGCTAAAATAAAATTTAGAAATGAGATCAGCTCTTAAACAGCAACGCTTGATTTAGAAGCCAATAAAGCTTAACACCCCATTGGCTTTCTACTATTGAGTCTATCTAAGCTAATATTTATTTCTCGCCATGTATCGTAATTTGATATCCATCAGGATCTTTTAGTATAAATACGCGGCCAAAAGGATCATCCTCAATGGGCTTAACTATAGGAACATTCCCTGATTGCAATTTCTGAAATAAAATATCTGCATCAGGGACCTTAAACCAAAGTGATATACCCGCCCCTTTTTCATTGAAATTTTGCAAATCTAAAATGGGCGTGCGAATTGCAAATATTGATCCAGCTCCAGTTTCGAAAACAATTGCGTGGGGGTTTGGTGCGTCCCCTTTTTTAAAACCCAAAGTGTTCATATAGAAATCTTCAGATTTTTTCATATCAATAACCTGTATTGACACAAAATCCAGATTAGTAGGTGTTTGCATGATAGCTCCTTATTTGTTTTTATAAAAAAATTAGTTCTTACATAATTAATATTAGCATGCTAATTATATTATAACAATATTAGCTTGCTAACATATAACTATAAATTAAATAAAAAACCAAAGGAGACTTTAGTAATGAACCTTGAGTTTGATGGTGATATTCGCGGGCAAATTGGCTTTCTCGTAAAAAGAATACAGCAAGCACTTCGAGCAAAGATGGATTCATCTCTAGCAGACAATGGCCTTACAACTTCACAATATGCGGCACTTGTTCACCTACGAGAAAGTCCCAATTTGTCCAATGCTGAGCTTGCTAGACGAAGCTTTGTCGCCCCCCCCACTATGATTCGCATTGTGCAAGACTTGGAAAAATTAGGTCACATAACCAGAGCTTGTAATGATGAAAATGCAAAGGTTATAAATATATCACTGACAGAGAAAGGGAAAAGAACGTTAAAGGGTTGTGACTCAAAAGTCGTCTCTATTCAACGACAAATGCTTTCAGGTATGAGTGATGAAGAAATCACTGATTTCGCTCGCTTTTTAGTTCATAGCGCTGAACAACTCGAGTCAAGCGAATAAGATGAGTCAATGTCAAAATCAATTTGCCATAATTTTCAATATTAGACAACTGCTGTTTTAACAACTCATCTCTGAGTTAATCATGCATCTGAACCACACATTTTCATCTTCACTTCTTTCATTATCAGTTAAAGTTCAATGGAAAATCTCTCCAAAAAACTAAACATCTGTTATTTCGTGTAGGGTAAGTTTTGTTCTACTTATCAGTTCAACGAAAAAACACTTGTAGACACATTAAGGTAGCTAAGCCAAATAATTCCAAAACTAGATTGAACGATGTTTTCTTTTATAGACTCTACATGGATCCTGAAATCCTAAACGCGAAAGGTGTATCTCCAAGAAACGCCGCAAGCAAAAGTAAGAGGGTTTAAGCTACGAATAGGAAAAATGACCACTCTATTGAGAGAAGAAAATGTACTGTATACGGCATCGTTTATGCACTTACTCGCAATGAACTGAACTCACTCTACCGGGGTGCTGGCTTAGATGTTTATGTAGCAGAAGCACTCTTAGCATAAACAGAGAGTGGTGAAAAAAGCCATGTACTCTGCTGCAACCTTGCATTTTCAATGTTCTCTGAAAACCATCCTAAACACATAAGAATATTATAATTTTATCTTATATAACAAAGATATAGCGCATAAATTTATTCGATCAATTCGCTATTAGCGATTATGTATATTATTAATAACCTACTTGAATAGTAGGAAATGCTAAATGAGAAAACTGATTGCGTATCACCAATTTGCAAGATGCAAATAAAGGAGACCTTTATGCCGCAAGTAATTTCATCTTCACACATACATGACCATTATCTGGAAAATGGAGAACACCTGATTTCACATGATGCGAAAGTTTCGGATATCGGGGTTTGGTTGAAAAAAGCCTGGGACGATATTCCCAATGCACCGAGAGAGTCTTTGTTCTACGGATTTGTCATGTGGTTCGCGATGTTTAGCGTTTTCCTCATGTTCCGACAACAAGCGGTGATGATATTCAAGTATGCGACCTTTTTTGTCATGCTGTCTCCTTTCTTGGCGACAGGACTTTATTACATTGCCCAACAATTGGAACAGGGCAAACACCCTGAACTGAAACACTCCATGTTTGCTTGGCGCAATAACACAACCGAGATTGCCTCCTTTGCTTTGATACTTGGCGTGGTGGTTGCCGCTTGGTCTTTGATGACACCACTCATTGCTGCTATTGCACAATCCAACAGCCTGTTGATTGTGAACCCGGATGAAGGGCTCATGGGCTTTTTGAAATCAGAAGCTGGGCTGAACTTTATGGTGTTCTTTATGGTGGGCGCAGTGATTATCTCGGCTTTTGTATTCAGTATCAGCGTCATTACTCTGCCTTTGCTGTTGAAAGACAAAAACATTGGGGTTATCAATGCGATGATCCTTAGCTTTAAAGTGGTAATGGAAAACAAACTGGTGATGCTTGTCTGGGCATTGACCATTGGAATGTTCTTAACGCTAGGACTGGTCACACTCGGGTTTGCGATGATTCTGATCATGCCACTACTTGGGTATGCTAGCTGGCATGCTTTCAATCAACTAATCGAGTTCGATAACGCTTAATCATTCCGCACACAACACGCCGCCTTCATAGAGGGTTGGCGTGTTGTGTTTTCTCCACCGTCATTTTTTACCCTACCAATTCTCAAAATCAACTTAGAACAAACCGAATTGTAATTTGTTAAACACCCATTCACGGTCTAAAATCAAACTCATATGCTTGGTTTTATGGACGAGAGTAACTATGCAAAACAGTCTGGCGATGGGTGAACATACCGTTTACCTACAAATTACCGAAACGGAATCTACCTTCACTTTCAAGCAACCCGGCATCACTAAAGTCACTTTACCTGTTGGTTTTGGATTGGTAAGTAACGCTTACTTCAAACACACACCACCGACTTATAGTGAAATTGAGTATGCCATCAACTTCATTGAAGATGAAATTGAAAAAATCGTGCCAATGATTCCCGTTGATGGATTTCGCTTAGTCAGTGAAACGCCTTTTATTAAAGGCATGGCTTCTTTGGCAGGCGTTTCTGATTCCGATGAAATGATCTTATCTAGAGACTCGCTGGAGTGCTTATTTGGGCTTTATGCGGAGATTGCCATGGGTAAGCGGCCAAGTGCTTATGAACCTGACATATCTCCCAAGTTTTACGCGCAACTTTTGATGCTGCGCGAATTCATGCACCATCTTAAGTTTGCACAAATCACCACTACCCCAACCTGGTAGATTTTAGTATTTCAAAATCAAACTATATCGCACCAGTATTGCTTCATTGAATACACTAAGTTTTGATGAATATTAATGAAAAGCTGACTGATCTCTGAAGATGAACGCACAGCTATTTTCTGCATTTTCATTCGGCGTATAGTGAAAGTGAGTGAAAAACTTACTCGAGTTACTTTTTCTCATTTAATGCTATGAAAATTCAGAGGTGACGTATGAAAACGCAACTGATTGGAATATTGTTCGCAGCAGCCTTTAGCACGACTGCTTTTGCAGGTAGTAATTTAAACTCGTTTAAATTTCCAACACCAGACTCTGCCACAGGCGCCGGTTTTGAAAGTTGGGCAAAAGACGTTTTAAAATTTGGTGGTCCGGGTGGCGGCGCGCTTGCCGGTGAAGCAATCGCCTGGGTCCATAAAAGTAAACAAATCGATAAGTAATCAATGATTGGGTTAGCATAAAGTGACATTCATAGTTCTTGCATCACTCACTTTATGCTGCCTCTAAGTTAAACACTCCTTCCCTCCCCAACCTGGCAGAAATTTTACTTGTTAATTGCCTATTAATGACTATACTAACAAACGTTAGTTAGTAAATTAAAAGGCACGCTATTATGGATAGAATTATGAACAAGGTTTGGGTTTACTGGTTTATCACGGATATTTTGCTGATATTGGATGTCAGCGGTTGGCACTATGGCTTACCTTTGGCAACGGCGTTGACTGTGATACAAATTATTCACTTTTATGCTGAAAGCAAATCCATCTCGGCTTTTCCGGTACAGGTGCGCATTGCTTATACTCTGTTACTCCTAGTTGCCTTCTGGGCGCCAATGTATTGGGTACTGTATTTCGTGATTCTAGGTACAACCGCGATGGTGTTGTTTGATTACTGTTTCTTGGCGCGATTTATGTCTCTCATGCCGTGGAATCACAATGAGCGCTATTCGGTCTCAATGGTTTTCCGTACTTTTTTCAGCAAGCCTATCTCTGGCTCGGTTCAAAAAATTTAATCCTTCTAAATGCATAAGGAGGCAACGATGTCTTGGTTTAAAAATACTTGGTTTAGAGACCCCAACGAGGAAATCCTTTTCATCAACGATACAGCCGTGCGTATTCGTGCTGGAATGATGTTAGCGATTCCACTATTTATGGCATTGACGTTATTTGATGTGGCTTACACATCGCCTTGGATAGTGAACACGAACAGTATTGAAGACACTTACGAGGTAAATGATGCCTCACAAATCATCTACTCTGGTGAAATGACACGCCGTACTTATGATTACACCGTACAAACAGCATTATTGTTTTATGGTCTGTTTGAGTTGCTTGCGGGTATGTTTGTCTGGACATCTCGTCTGTCTCCCACCATCCACCTTTCAACCTACCTTGCACGCAACAAACGTGCAGAGTGGAAGCCTCTTACGCCAAAGCGCTTTGCTTGGAGCTTAGGAATCACTTTGGTAACTTTATGTTTGGTGTTTTTCAACCCGGATGTATTCGCCAATTGGGTCAATGCGTTGTTCGGTGCTGAGCTCTTACCGACTACCTATAACTACATTCCCTATTGGTTTCCAGTGAATCTGGTTTGGGTTTGCATTGCACTCATGTGGTTTGAAGCTGTACTTGGGTTTTGTTTAGGTTGTAAAATACACAGTCTATTGGTTTGGATGGGCATCATCAAAGAACCTTGCTATGCTTGTCACAATATTGATTGGGATGAGATTAGACGTAAACACGAAGTAACATAATACGAAGTAATAACACAGAGACACATGACAACAAACAATACGCAACAACGCATCTTAGAAACCTCTGCCGAACTGTTCGCCTCAAAAGGCTATGATGCGTTGACCATGCGTGATATTGCTTCGGCATGCAATATCAAAGCCCCTTCGCTTTACAATCACTTCAAAGACAAGAATGAACTCTACCGAGCATCTTTAAAATATGTTTTCTGCAAAGAAGACAATGTACTGGTTGCTTGCCTGTCTTCGAGCCTCCCTGCAGATGAAAAGCTAGACCAATTCATTGCCCTGGCCTGCAACCAAATGGTGAGCAACCAGACTTTTCGTCAATTGTTTATCCGTGAGCTGTTGGAGCAGGATGAAGATCACCTGAAATTCCTAGCGGAAGATGTAATGTCGAATACTTGCCATGCACTGCATGCCGTTTTTACTGAAATTGATCCCGACTGTGACCCCCACTTTTTGACAACCAGTTTGATGGGGCTGTTGTTCTTTCACTTTCAAGTCAACCCTGTTCGCATCTACTTGCCGGGTGGCAGTAAAGAAGCTCAATCCACCGAGTATTTAACAAAAAGCATTCAACAACTCATGCGTCACAACCTAAACACTCAATAACCTTAACCCACAAGAGAAAAATCTATGTTTGCAGTTGTTATCACTTATAAATGCCCTATTGAAGATGTTGAAAAATATCATGCTGAGCACGTCGAATTTTTAAATAAACAATATGAAGCAGGTGTATTTATCGCTTCTGGTAGAAGGAACCCAAGAATTGGCGGCGTCATTCTTGCATCAGGAGTCGACAAAGAAAGCTTGGAAAGCATTCTGTCACTTGACCCTTTCAAACGAGAAGGTCTAGCTGATTATGATGTCATCGAGTTCATTCCAAGCAGAATGCAGCCTGGCTTTGAAGCTTTTGTAAAATAATCGCCCCCCATTTTCATCTATTCAAACTTTTGAAGGCATTTAGTCATCCGGACACGTTATGATAAACGCTACAAACAAAACCGGATGAAATAACATGAATACCAATCACAATGAAGTGCTGAGTAAAGTCCCAGAAGTCACACTTGTTTTCTGGATCATCAAAATATTTGCAACCACTCTGGGTGAAACTGGCGGTGATGCCCTTTCCATGTCTTTAGGACTCGGCTACCTGGAAAGCACTTATATCTTTGCAGGTGTGTTTATTATTGCCGTTGCCGCACAAATCTACTCAAAAGCATTTCATCCTGTCATCTACTGGATCACCATCATTGCCACCACGACTGTCGGCACCACTATGGCAGACTTTGCGGACCGTTCTTTGGGCATAGGTTATGCGAGCGGCTCAACCATTTTGTTACTACTGCTTTTAAGTTCACTGTTTATTTGGCGTAAAACACTGGGAACAGTTTCCATCAATAGCGTAAGTTCTCCTAAGTCTGAAGCCTTCTACTGGGTCACCATCATGTTCTCGCAGACACTGGGGACAGCATTGGGTGACTGGGTCGCAGATACGCAAGGGTTAGGCTATGAAGCCAGTATCTTTATCTTTGGGGGTGCGCTGGCATTGATTGCTGTTGCCTACTACAAAACCAAAATTTCGCATGTTGTGCTCTTCTGGCTGGCCTTTATTTTGACAAGACCATTGGGTGCCGTGGTCGGTGACTTCCTTGACAAGCCAGTAGCGAATGGCGGCTTGGAATTGAGCAGATTTTCAGCAACCGCCACACTCCTGTTGCTGATTATTTTCTTCCTGTTCGCCTTTAAGCAACGCGCAGCGAAAAGTAGTCACTAACCCCAACCTGGCAGATTTTTTATAAGACTTAACCCTCGGAAATTTCTCGGAAATAGGCTACCGGCGGTTTACCCAGTTTCTTACGAAACATGGCGATAAACGCGCTGGGGCTGTTATAACCCAAGTCAATCGCAACGTTAGTCACCGATTGCCCCTGCCCTAGTCGATCTATTGCTTCAATCAAGCGTAACTGATTGCGCCATTGCCCAAAATTCATTCCGGTTTCTTTATTGAACAACCTTGCCAAAGTCCGGCTGCTTGCCCCGACAAAAGACGCCCAGTCGTCCAAGGTTCGATTACTGTCAGGATTTTCCAATAATGCCTCAATCACCTTTTGAAGCCTTGGATCTTTTCCCATCGGTAAGTGCAAAGTTGTGGATTGTGCCTCTTTAAGCGTGTCCAAAATTACCTGCATGATTCGGTATTCACTTGAGTCTGGCTGATACTCGTTACCAATTGAAACCGCTTTCAATATCAACTCCCGCAGCAATGCCGAAACGTTAAACACGCAGACATTTCTGGGCAAGTTTTCGGTTGCCGAAGGGTCAATGAAGAGATTGCGCACCGAGACTTTATTCACTGCCAGTGTTTCATGCATAACGCTGGATGGAATCCACACCGCCTGTGTTGGCGGCACAATCCAAGTGCCTTCAGTTGTCAGCACTCTCACCACTCCATTGATGGCATAAATCAGCTGTGCCCTTGGGTGATTATGTAACCGGGTTCTTCTCGCCTTTTGCATTTCAACGGCACGCGCCAATACTGGCTTTGTCTCATCCAAATAATAAGACGCCGGAGAGGGTGGCTCTATGACCTGTTGTTCGTTTGTCACTTTTTCGACATTCATTGTCAAATTGTAGCAAGACAGACCGAAAGATTTTCGAGAAAATAATCATAACGATTATTGTTTGGAACCCTATCATGTCCTCAATCACTCAAACCCAACCAAATTACTTGTCCTTTTCCAGCTTGGTGACTTTGTTTGCAGCTATCCTGGGCATCACCATCATGTTTTTCCCTGTTTTAAACTTGCCTGTTGAACAGCGCCATGTTGCTGGATTGGGCATCATCATTATCAGCCTATGGGCAACCGCAAAACTCCCCGAACACCTGACTGCCGTCCTGTTTTTCCTAGTCGCGATGTTGATGGGACTTGGCACGCCAACTGTGGTATTTTCTGGGTTTTCCTCTTCGGCATTCTGGATGATTTTCGGCGGGTTAGTCATTGCCTCCGCGGTAAAAAATACTGGGCTGAGTGATCGTATCGTGCATAGCGTAGCAGACAAACTAAACGGCAGTTATGCACGTCTGGTCTTAGGTGTGATTGTGGTTGGTATCTTACTGGGCTTTGTCATGCCGTCTGCAACTGCACGCATTGCCTTGCTGATTCCCATCATTATTGTCATGTCAGAAGGATTCGGCTTTCACAGCGGTTCAAAGGGCAGAACCGGGTTAGTGCTGGCCGCCATTTTCGGGACTTTCTTCCCGACCTTTTCAGTACTGCCGAACAACGTCCCCAACATGGTTTTAGTGGGGAGTATTGAAACGCTTTACAACATCGAGCCGCTTTATGGGGAATACCTGATGTTGCACTTTCCAGTGCTTGGCGTGCTAAAAGCCTTGGTGATTTGGGGATTGATTGTCTGGCAGTTTCCAGACACGCCAAAGGCCTATGTTTCTCCTCACGAAACCACACCACCTTTCACTCGGGCACAGTTCAAAATGTCAGTGATTTTGGCTGTCACGGTCGGGCTTTGGTTAACGGATTTTATTCACCACATTTCTCCAGCATGGATTGCCGTGGGCGCAGCATTTTTATTGCTTCTACCGGGCTTTGGCTTGGTGAATGGCAAGCAATTCAATGATGACATCAAACTGCCGCCCTTCTTGATTGTTGCCGGTATATTGGGATTAGGCGCCTTACTGTCGAGCTCAGGACTCAGTAATGTCATTGCCCATCAACTGACGCAAACGTTACCCTTATCATCAGGACATGACTTCATGAACTTTATGTCCTTGGCATTAATGGCGATGACGACTTCCGTGGCGACCACTGCACCTGGTGTTCCAGCGGTACTAACACCACTTGCAGAACAATTGGCACACGCCGCAGGGCTGCCTTTAAACACAGTACTGATGACTCAAGTGCTTGGATTTTCCACCCCGATTTTTATCTACCAAGTTCCTCCTCTCGTCATAGGGATGCAACTGGCAGGGGAAAAGATGATTCATGGCGCAAAAATGGTGCTGATGTTGGCTATCACCAGCGCATTGGTACTGTTGCCATTGGATTACCTCTGGTGGAAACTGCTAGGCTGGATATAGATATCCACTAAATGTGATTGCCATAAAAAAGCCCGCGATTGCGGGCTTTTTGTTGATGCATTTCAGTTTAAGGCGTGACGATGTTAAACCAAAAGTGTTGATTTAAGTCATCCAAACTTGCAACGAAGTCAAGAAACTTGTCTGTGTCGCCATCAACCTTAATATCACCTGACTTAATAGCTTGCTGATACGTCATTTTGTTAGAGAGAATCTCATTCAAAACTTTGCGATCCATGCTTACTGTCACATCCGCTTTAGGATCTTGGTAATCAGCCCATTCGTTGAGTACGGAGTCCTTCAAGAATAGCGTATGCTTTTCTTTTGTATCAGGGATTTGCCAGTTAATAACAATATCTTTGCCCTTGGCTTTATCAACATCCAGTTCGACCCCCATGTAGGCAAATATCTGATCCAAAGTCATATTGGCAATAATGTCAGGTGAAGCGGTATTGGGTGCTGGTAACTCCTGAACACCTTTTCGCAACTCAGAAGCACCTGTTAGATAAAAATCACGCCAAGGTCCACTCTCTGCTTGATACCCCATTTGCTCAAGCGCATCCGCCAACAAGTTTTTTGCATCTTGGTTTTTAGGATCAGCAAATACGACTTGCTTAAGCACTGTAGCAGCCCAACGATACTTTCCTTTTTGAATCGCGTCATAACCAACTTGCATCATTTTATCTTTACCAAAAGCATCAACCATATCTCTGGCTTCTTGCTCTGGAGGCAAAGGATTCAAGTCCGCAGGGTTGCCGTTGAAGTATCCTAGATAGAAGTTGTAGACAGCCCGGACATTATGACTTTTACTCCCGTAATAACCATGTGAGCTCCAATCATCAATCAAAGCTTTTGGCAGTTTCACCATATCTGGCAACTCATTCATGGTGTAGCCCATATTGGCAAAATGCAATGTTTGGTCATGAATGGTTTTGTATAAATCTCTTTGCGACTCTATATGCTTAACCACATTTTCATTTCCCCAAGTCGGCCAATGATGCATGGCAATTTCCACTTGAACATCACCGCCAAATCTGCGCAAAACGTCATTTAGATAACCCGGCCATTTTTGTGCATCACGAGTTTTTGCGCCACGAAGAGAATAGAGGTTATGCATGGTATGACTTGAGTCTTCCGCAGTATTGACCATCTTAAACTGAGGCATATACCACATCATCTCAGACGGTGCTTCAGAACCTGGCGCCATAACGAAAATATATTTCAACCCATCTATCGTTCGGGTTTCACCGGTTTTTTGAATAAGGTCAGTTGGTTTGATTAGTGTAACCTCACCACTTGAAGTGGTGATTCCCAACCCTGCAGTGACTTGCCCTTCTGGGGACTTTGGCAGTAAGTTGCCATACATATAACTCGCACGTCTCGACATAGCCGTACCAGCCATAACATTCTCAGCAACAGCATCCATCGTAAACCCTTCCGGAGCATAAATATGCACCTTACCGGATTTCACATCGGCTTCTGAAACGACCCCTCTGATACCACCGAAATGATCAACATGACTGTGGGTAATGACAACCGCGACCACAGGTTTCTTAGGCCGATGTTGATAATATAAATCCAGGGCATATTTTGCTGTTTCCGCTGATACAAGAGGATCAAAAATTGTGATTCCTTTTTCACCTTCCACAATCGTCATATTTGAAAGGTCTGCACCACGAACTTGGTAGACGCCAGGTACCACTTCAAACAACCCGGAATACATCAACAATTCAGCTTGTCGCCAAAGGCTTGGATTAACCGTATCAGGTGACTTTGTTCCCTCTTTTATATAAGACAGGTACGCTCCTAAATCCCAAACAACATTTCCTTTGGCATCCTTTACAACACCATTATTGGGCAGCGGCGCAATAAAGCCTTTTTTCGCATTTTCAAAGTCTGTTTTGTTTGCAAACGGTAATGTTTTATAAAGTGCGTCATTCATTGATACCGTGTACTTAGACGCTGATTTAACTTCGTTATTTGTACTTATGTTTTGTATGGAAGATTCTGAAGCCGACTTAGAGTCATTGTTACAGCCTGACAGCAAAACCGGAATTATCATCAAACTTAATGCTGTTTTTTTCATGTCACCACCCTCTTGTTTTCAGTATTTGCAAGGATTACCTAAATCAAAGTAGAGCGAAGTCTAAGCCGCTTTCTAAAAATTTTTGGCAGACCTTATTCTGAGTATAGGCTTCTTTTTTAGCATTACTAATTAATTGTTTTTATTAACTTTTTATTAAAACTTGCTCAAAAAATTGAAACAATTAACACTATATCAATGAGCTTGTTTTTATAGAAACTTACTCTATAGCGGGCGATATCTGTCCTTGCCTAACATTTTTATTTGATGAATCTCATTGACGATTTTCAGCAATGCCAAGTCGGTTTCGTGATTCCAGTTCACCGCACAAGAAATTCTGAAAAAGTGATCGTATTTGTTGGTTGTGGAAAAAATCCGTCCCGGCGCAATACTGATTTGGTGTTTCATCAATCGATTCGCGAGCTCAAAGGTATCAACCTTAAAGGGTAGCTCTATCCACAATACAAAACCGCCTTTAGGACGTGTTACTTTAGTGCCAGTGGGAAACAGCTTGACGATTGCAGCCGTCATTCGCTCTACCGCATAGGCGTATTGACTGCGGATTTTACTCAGGTAGCGATCGTACTTGCCTGACTGAAGCACTTCTGCAACTGCCAATTGTGAAACAGAGGCTGTTGCCAAATTGGACACGTACTTGAAATACTCCAACTTGTCATAGTAGCGCTTTGAGACCACCCAGCCGACACGCAGCCCCGGCGATAAAGTTTTAGAAAAAGACGAGCAGTAAATCACCCAATCATCTTTATCAAACGCCTTCAGGGGTTTTGGTCTTGGACTTTCATGAGAAATTTCCCCATAAACATCATCTTCAATAATTGGAATCTCTCGTTTAGAGAGTAATTCAACCAACCGACTCTTTTTATCATCCGGCATGCTCAAGCCTAACGGGTTACTAAAACTGGGCACCAGCACGCAAGCTTTGATTGGCCATTGTTCGATTGCCATCTCCAATGCTTCTATGGACATGCCTGTATCTGGGTCTGTTGGGATTTCTATCGCCTTCATTCGAAGTGAATGAATGACCTGCAACAACCCGTAAAACGTCGGTGATTCAATGGCGATAACATCGCCCGGCCCCGCACAAGCTCTTAATGCAAGACGAATGGCTTCCTGACATCCGCTGGTAATCACAACCTGTTTAGCAGACACATCACAAGCGTTGCCCACCATTCGCCGTGCAATCTGCTTGCGCAACTCTGGCAACCCTGGTGGAAAAAGATAATCATTCAGAACAGCCATGTCGTTCTTTGCGGCTTGCCTTACCGCTTGAGCAATTAACTGAGTGGGTAGATAAGAGGCATCCGGGACTGCGGCACCAAATTGCATCATTTCAGGATTGTTAGTGGCTTTGACCAGATGCAACACCATCTCTTGCCCTGTCACGACAGTAGGCACGGCATCCGGCTCACTTTGCGATGGTCGGTCAATTTGCTCTTGATAAAGCCGTTTGACATAAAAGCCGGATTTGGGGCGTGCTTCTACATAGCCCATGGCTTCAAGTTGATAATAAGCCGACACCACTGTGGCAATGCTCACGCCCTGCTTCTCGGCAAACCGTCTTATCGGCATGAGCTTATCGCCGGGTTGATAAAGTCCATCGCGAATCTGTTTGGCAAGCTGTGTCGCCAATTTTTGATAGAGAAAATCCGCATTTTCATTCGGTTTAGAAAGCTTAAGGTTCATGACATCATCCAAATACCAGTACAGAATTTTTCAAAAATACCAGTACAAAACTATATAAAGCCAATCTGTACCGTAAAAATTTTATTTTTTTAAATCTGTATTTAATATATCACGACCGCTAGACTAAATATCTATGATTTTTAAGGAAAAATGCAATGTCGTATTGGAAAAAATCATTGTTGTGGTTATTCATCATTTCACTGTTGTTGTTTCTGTATTGGCAGGCATTTGTCGACCCAAGCCCCCACGTCGGCTACGCACTTCGTGAAAACTGGTGGTGGAACATTCATTAATTGACACAAATAGGAAAAGCGATGGAAGAATTTTGTTGGCTTAACGGAGACCTTGTACCTGTTGGCGAAGCACATATCTCAGTATTGGATCATGGCCTGCTTTATGGCGATGGTGTATTTGAAGGTATGCGAGTTTATAACGGCCGTACTTTTAGAATACGTGAGCACCTTGTTCGTTTACAGCAGTCCGCTCAGGCATTGAAGCTGGTCATCCCTTATACCCTTGATGTTCTGACACAGGCTTGCGAGGCCTTAATTACCGCCAACAAAATGGACAGCGGCTATATCCGTCTCGTCGTAACTCGAGGCGAAGGGTTTTTGGGACTTGATCCCAGAAACTGCGACACACCAAATGTTTTTATTCTGTATCGTGGCCTGAAAATGGGTGAAGACACTATTCAGCAACATGGCGCTAAATTGATTACCACTTCGGTTCGCCGTGCCCCATTGGATGTGCTTGATCCGAAAATCAAAACGCTTAATTACATCAATAATATTTTGGCTAAAATGGAAGCGAATCAGGCTGGCGCAGATGATGCCTTGATGCTGAACCATAGCGGACAAGTTGCCGAAGCAAGTGCTGCAAACTTGTTTATCGTCAAAAACGGCGTTTTGTCTACACCACCTTGCGAAGCTGGCGCTTTACAAGGCATTACGCGGGATGCCGTAATGGAATTGGCAATTAGGTCAAACATCGCTGTCGAAGAAAGCCCCATGAGTCTGTATGATGTTTACAACGCGGATGAAGCCTTCCTGACAGGAAGCGGTGCAGAGCTGATCCCTGTTGCACAAGTCGATGGACGCCAACTTCAGCATGCTGTCGGCCCAGTGTTTCTGAAATTGAAACTGGGATTTCACGAACTGACGCACAAATAGGATTCTCACTCAAACTTGGTGGAGATAACAAATGACTCAAGTCGAAAACTTTCAATGGCAAGCGCACTATAACCAGGCAATGAATCGTCAGTTTTATGCTACCTGTGCCGCCATGTCGGATGAAGCGCGAAAACGCGATATGAAAGCTTTTTTTGAGTCGATTCACGGCACTTTGAACCACCTACTGCTCACGGATAAAGTTTGGTTAGGTAGGATTGAAAGCCAGCCTTTTTCGGCAAGCAGTTTGCGTGAAATTCTCTATGAAGATTTTGACGAGCTACGTGCCGAACGCGAACGAACGGATGAACGCATTATGATGGTGGTTGGCAATCTCAATGAGCAGGAGTTGACTCGTGTGATTTCATACCACAGCATCATGACCAATAGCCCTCAGGCGTTTAGCCTTGGGCGAGTTTTCACCCACTTGTTTTTGCATCAAACCCATCACCGAGGGCAAGTTTCAACCCTTATCGGACAGCTTGGCTATGACTTCGGTGAAACCGATATTCTATGGATTGAGTAATAGCCTCAAGACCCCAACCTGGTAGATTTTAATGCTTGAAACTACTTTTCTACCGGGCGTTTTTGCAACTTTCTTTGTAGGGTTCGGCGGTGCATGTTCAACGCTTGCGCGGTTGCACTGACATTACCGTCATGCTCGACCAAAACCTTTTGGATGTGCTCCCACTCCAGACGTTTGACGGACATGGGTTGAAAATCTTCCGAGGGCTCATTTTCGATATCATTTTGCTCCAACACCGTTTCTTCAGAGGCTTCCAGCTTTAATGCCTTGATGATGTCCGATACGGATGCCGGCTTACACAAATAATCCATCGCGCCCAAGCGCATGGCTTCCACCGCAGAAGCAACACTGGCATAGCCCGTCAAAATCAGTACCTGACAGTCCGGTTGTAGCTGCAACAATTCTTTCATTAAGTTGAGTCCACTATGCCCGTCGATATTCAAATCCAATACTGCATAGTCGAATGTTTGCTCGCGAATAACCGCCAAAGCATCATCAGGTGTACGTGCCGATACAGCCGGAACATCCGCATGCTTCAAAGCTTGCTGTAGCACTCTTAGAAAGGTTTCATCATCATCGACGATTAAAATCGGAGAAGTTACCATTTCACTCATTGTCTTCGTTTGATTGATCTTTTAAAAATATCAGTTGTTTGGGAAGCTGTATCTCAGCTTTCAAACCGGCTTTATTATCTACTTCATCCACATAATTATTGAACGACAGTTTGCCGTGAAAGCGTTCAATAATCATGCGACTCAAGAACACGCCCATACCCAATCCATGACTGTTTTCCTGTGGCTGTTTGCCCAATAGTGATAGTTCAGACTCCGCCACCCCGCCGCCGTGATCTCGGATTGATATGAGCAAAGCACTATCCGTAACCTGCCAACTAATCAAAATGAAATCTCGACTATATCTTGCTGCATTGTCCAGTAAATTCAACAGCGCCAACTTGAGACTTGGGTCGGTTTGTAACACAAAATCTTCCATCGGTTTAAGCGCTTCGTCCACCTGAACTCTAAGCACGCTTTGTTGTTGAATCAACGCAAACTCTTGTTTTAACTCCGACAAGAATATCGGCAATTCAACCGGATTTCTTTGCGTCTGTTGCGCGTAATCGGCGCGATTTCTCAGTGTCTCAAGTGCACGGTTACACACTGCTAACTGCTCGGAAAAGGTCTCAATGTAATCTTTGCCTTCCGGCGTGCTGACTTCATGTTTCATCAATTCCGTCAGCAACGCCATGGTGTTAAGCGGTGTACTAAGTTGGTGTACGGATGACAATGCCAACCCGGCAATGGACATGAAATATTCGTTTTGCAGTGCCAGTTTTTTCTGGCGCTCCAAGATCGCTTTTTGTTTTTCCAGACGTTGCTTCAGAGGCAGAATGAACAACGCCAAGAACAAGACCAACAACATGAAAACCAATACAGAACCGTGAAGATACCAAGCGAAAAACGCTTGTAAACTCTGCACCTTCATCGACATGATCGGCACATAGTAAGTGCTCAGGAACACATAGAAGAATGCCGAAATGACCGCCAAGCCGATGAAGTATTGCAACGACAGCATCAACATGCCCAAAGCCAAAGGCAACAAGAGCAAGTTGATCAGCGGATTGATGGAGCCACCGGTTTCATAAAGCAAACCCGCATTCAGGAACATGGTCCAAACCAACAGCAGCAACCAACCACGCTTAAAGCCGGAAATATTGCTGTCTTGTAAACTGGGAAACGCTTTCAGAAAATAACTGCCAACCAATGTTGCCAACAACAGAGCAAACCAAATACCGGCATCAAGATGGGAATAATTGATTTCAAGGAAGAAATTAAACCAGAGCAGTGTTATCGACCAAATAACACACAAGAAAACCAACATCCCACTGAAGTATTTCTGTTCGTGGCTATAGTGTTTAGAGCGAAAAAAATTCACAAAGTTCAGAGTCAAAATGAGTTCTCTACCAGCGTCTAAGAATCAATTAATAGGTAAAGATTAGATTATAGTGCCAAGGACTGAATATGTCGGGCTAAATCCACTCTTTATTTAGGGTTTCATTATCCTTCATCCCACATGTCTTTTTAAGCCCTGCGTAGCGCCATTAAAAACAAAAAAACCGCCACTAGCACGCTATGGGCGGTTTTAAGGTTTGTTTGTCTAGTTGGTGTAGCAGGAAATAGTAACTATAGTTCAACTTTGAAAGTGTCAAAAAGCACATCCATCGCCATGTTTCTAGCGCCATGCGCAACAGCATCGTAAATATCCTTGTCTGTCCAATCCAGGTTTCTCAGTGCTTCCACATCGTCAGCATTAACGGATTTTGCCGCTTTGGTTGCTTTTAGCACAAACAGTAGCATTGCCTTGTCCTTTTCATTCAAAGGCGCATTTGATGCGTCAGCTTTGGTGGCGGCAATCTGATCTTGGGTAAACCCTGCTTTGTTGATTAATAGCGCCTCATTCAGATTAATGCAGTATTCGCAGGCATTGTCAGTTGAGACCAACATACGAATCATCGCCAACAAGGGAAATTTCAAGGTTTTGTGTTCCATGAAATAGCTGATGTTACGCCAGTTATCATCGAACAACTCGGGGCTGATGCTGTGCAGTTGAAAGCCATTCGGCACGCTACCGAAAGTCCAATTAATTTCATCATAAATTTCAGCGACTCTGCCAGTAGCCTTTTCAGGGGTAACCAAACTCAATAAAGACATCTTTTATCTCCTTTTAAGCACACAATTTAAACAATACCGACCGTCCGGTATGTCATTAAGTTCAAAAAAATGGCGAAGAACCTAGGTTCATTCACCATCGTTTTTCGACCTAAAATTACTGGTCGTTTTTCAAACCGGAAACATAGTCATGCAACCGATCAATGCAACTTGCCAACACCTCGGCAGATTGCATATTTTTTGCGGCACCGATGCACCCTTCAAAAGCAGCGAAAATAAATAATGCCGTATCCTTACAGTCAATGTCGGCGCGAATCTCACCTAACTTTTGGCTGCGTAGCAAAGCCTCTTCAACAATACCTTTCCAGATTGTTACGACTCTGACCAAATGATCTTTAAACTGCTCATCCAAAGGACTCATTTCTTGAATCAGGTTGTTCAACGGACAACCCAACTCCACACGAATCAAAGCCCGCTCTTTGGTTCTGTCGATGATTTCCAATAACGTCTGCAAAGGCGTATCAGAATTTTTCAAGGGGCTGAAAAAGCGTTCTTCCAAAGCGCGGTAAATCACCTCATCAATTACCGCCAACCCTAGGTCTTTTTTGGTCGGAAAGTGATGATACAGCGCCCCTTTGGTCAACCCCGTTTCAGAGAGAATTGCTGAAATACTCGCAGACTGAAACCCGCATTTATAAATTTCCTGAAATGCGCTATCCAGTAATTTTTTACGACTGTCATCTGATGTACTTTGTTTCATGCTTTCTATTACATACCGGTCGGTATGTTACTGTCAAGAATTTATTTTCTTCGGCCAGAGAATCATCACCAAGGCAGCCATAATAAACAGGATTCCAAACATCTCAAATTGATTTGGTCGCTCGCCAAGTTGAACCCATGCGCTTAATACGCCAATGGTCGGAATCAATAATGAACCAAACCCTGCAACCTTGGTCGGCAGGTTGTGCAATGCGTAAAACCAAAGTAACCAGCCCAATGCACCTGCGGGAATCAGATTGTAGAAAAGCACCCAACCTAAATGCAGGTTCCAATTAAAGTGCCAAGGGTCAAATAACATCGCTGCGGCTAAGATGACAATTCCACCATAGAGCATTTGCCAAGCGATGACATTGATCATGTCCAGTTTGTAGAGGTGGCCGTATTTCTTCTGCCAGATTGAGCCGCCCGCCCAGGTCAAACCAGACAAAACAGCCAATAGGCTAGATGCCATTGCCAAATGTCCTTCCCAGGGTGCAATCATCAGGAACAATCCAATAGCCGCCACTCCCAACGCCATCCACTGTAACCTTGAAAGATGATCATGCAGAAACAAATGCGCCATCAGCGTTAACCAAAGCGGCATCGTGAAAACCAATACGGCTGTTTCTCCTGCCGCCCCGCTTTTCAAAGCCCACATCATGAACCCGACAAACCCAGCAGTTTGCAGAACCCCAAGCGGCAAAGCAAATTTCAGTGGCGGTGGTGCCATGGATTTCCCCATTATTGGTAATAGGAGAATCAAGAATAAGGCAGGCACAATGGTTCGGATGGCGCCAAACCAGAGAGTTGCGATGTCTGACAAACCGCCTTTCATCACCACCCAGTTATAACCCCATAGCAATCCAAGCACAAACAACGCGAGTAATGGACGAAAAGCAACTTTCGGGGAGGACATATATAAACCCTTCTTTGGATTAAAGTAATCGCGGTAGTAGTAACAGCTGAAACCGCAAAGCCAGCATGCTCCTTGAATCAAGCAAGCTGCAAAATAAATAGTGTAGCATACGTTACATTTAGTAAACTAATGCTATATGAGCAAATGCTAAAATATTTTCACCCTACTCAACCAAGCCTTATAAAAATTCATAAAAAACTTTAATAATCATTCGCTTACAAATAGTTAAAAACTTCATTGACTAGAGTTTGCAACCCTTCTAACATGCTAGACAACACCACTAAAACCAAACAAAAAGTGAGGTCATAGTATGACTGTCAGAAAATCCATTCATATCCTTATGGGAACATTGCTACTACTCGGCCTCCTTTTCTCCTCTGCGCAAGCCTGTACCGGCATCCGTCTCGTCTCTGAAGATGGTGCGACCGTTTATGGTAGAACCAATGAATGGGGTGCCTTTGATCTCAACTCAAGAGTCGCCGCCGTTCCAAGTAACTATCATTTTAGAGGGTTAACGCCTGATGGCTTCAATGGCAAAAAATGGGGCGGAAAATATCGCTTTTTAGGGCTTGATGCTATTGGTAAAGATGTATTCATTGACGGTATGAATGAAAAAGGTCTCGCCGTCGGATTCTTTTACCATAAAGGCTATGCCCACTACATGAAATACCTCAAAGCAAAAGCCAACAACACCATCACTGCGACCGATATGGTGAGCTATCTATTGTCTCAATTCAAAAGTGTTGATGAGGTTGAAAAAGCATTAAAGCACGTACGCGTGGTAGCGGTGAAAGAAGCTTCTCTAGGCATTCCCGCCTACGCGCACTGGATGGTCACAGAGGCTTCTGGAAAGTCCATTGTTATCGAGTATCTGGATGGCAAACTGAAAATCTATCCTAACCCATTGGGCGTCATCACCAACAACCCAACTTACGATTGGCAAATGACCAACCTTTGTAATTACCTAAACCTAAGCATCAATCCAGCTCCTAACCGGAAAATAGCCGGCATAGAGTTTACGCCACTTAGTGGTGGAAGCGGTATGGTAGGACTACCGGGAGATTTCACTTCAACCTCTCGCTTTGTTCGTGCTGCGATCTGGTCGCATACGGATCAGCCGTTAAAAAATTCCAACGATGCAGTTTATGAGCTTTTCCGCATTCTTGATAATTTTAATGTGCCTTTAAAATCTGCCGAGGGCTCAGACAACAAAGACAAGAATGTGTCGGGAATGCGAAGCTCAACCCAGTGGACAACCGCTTGGGACCTTAAACACCAAGTACTCTTTTTCCATACTCAGTACAACCGAAGAGTTCAAGAAGTCGATCTTAATAAGGTTAAGTTTACGCCCAACAAAATCATCCATACGCCTATGGATCCGACAAAACAACAAGATATACATAACATCACGGCGAATCTGAAATAAGGCACTTTGACTGACATCGATAGATAATGGATATACTGTGATTTAAAACGATTTTTCCGCTTATCACCACCTTATCATGATCGCCACTTTTGCCATCATGTCACCAATTGGTTTAGCTTTGGGAACAGCGTTTTCAGCTTGATGGTGATCATTGCGGTTTGGGCTTAAAGATTGCAGTCATCATTTGAACTGCCGCAACAACCGCCCCCAATATCAAACCAACAACCAGGGTAAATAACAGCTCATAAACGATTGTCATCCAATGACTGTTTACTGCCAAAGCTTCATACCAATGGTGTAAAAATGCCAAGTGATGAACCAAAATACCACCGCCTACCAAGAACATCGCCACCATACCGATTACTCCCAAAGCCTTAATCAACTTGGGTGCAGCCACAACCAAACCTCTGCCAATAACATGCCATAGTTTTTGAAGGCTGCCCTTTCCTTCCGATTGCAGCATCGCAAAGCCAATATCATCCAGTCTGACAATCAACGCCACCACTGCATAGACCCCCAAAGTGACCGCGAAGGCAATTAAAGAAACCACCAGAGCTTGATAGACAAAACCCGCTTCTTGAACTGTGCCTAATACGATGACAATGATTTCAATCGACAAAATAAAGTCTGTGCGAATGGCGCCACGGATTTTTGCTTTTTCCCACTCTGCAGAGGTCTTTTTGGAAAACTTAGGGAACATGGATTCTTGCGGCTCTTTTTGTTTTTTATGCTTGCGATGCTGCCAATCGTGCAATAGCTTTTCAAAGCCTTCATAACAAAGGTAGGCACCCCCTATCACGAGAACAATGGGAATCAACCAAGGCATCAACGCACTGATTAACAAGGCAGAAGGCACGAGAATGACTTTATTGAGCAGCGAACCTTTTGCCACTGCCCAGATAATCGGCAACTCCCGCTCGGCTGCAACCCCGGAAACTTGCTGGGCATTAACCGCCAGATCATCTCCTAGTACACCGGCTGTTTTTTTGGCGGCTATTTTCGAGTAAGCCGCAACATCATCCAACAAACTGGCGATGTCATCCAATAAAACCAAAAGTCCTGCTGACATTTTTTATCCTCTGCAAATGCTTATGCACAGTGTAACTGATTCCAGACAAAATCTGCCAGGTTGGGGGTTAAGATAAAAGGCCATCGACAACCATGAATTTTATTTGTCGCGTCATCTTGTTTCTAATGATGCTTTCACTAGAATAGGCAGATTATTTTCTTGTTTGATGATCCAAACTTATGACACGTGCCCTGTTTATCAAAACTGCCATCTTCACATTGCTGTCCATCACCGCTTTTGCCGCCAATGCGGTGATTTGCCGCTGGGCATTAGATGACCAATGGATTGACCCAGTCAGTTTCACCAGTTTGCGACTGGGTTCCGGTGCGGTAATGCTATTTATCGTCATGGGTTGGTTTGCATGGCGAAAATCACGCCATCTTGCGACACCGGATGCCATGGCAACCACCGTTTCAAAAGGAAGCTGGAAAGCCGCCTTGATGCTATTTGCCTATGCAATTGCTTTCTCGTTCAGCTATGTCACTGTCACCACGGCGACCGGTTCTTTAATATTGGCTGCCATCGTGCAATTGACGATGCTAGGTTATGCTGTACGTGCGGGTGATAAGCTGCATGGCGCCGAGTGGATTGGGGTTGCGTTAGCTTTGGCAGGCTTGGCTTACTTGATGTACCCGAAACTGACTACCCCTTCCTGGTGGGGCTTGGTGATGGTGTTTATTTCCGCCTACAGTTGGGCGCTATATAGCTTGAATGGACGCAAATCTAAAAACCCGATGTCCGACACCGCCTATAACTTCTACCGTACCTTGCCAATGATTGCTGTTGCGAGCTTATTGGCGATGTTGTTTGAAGACCATGTTTATCTGACGCAATATGGTGTGCTGTTGGCGGTTATCTCCGGTGCTGTCACCTCTGGGTTAGGCTATATTCTTTGGTATACCGCCTTACCACACCTGTCGTCCAGCTTAGCGTCCGGTTCACAATTACTCATGCCGCTGATTGCCGCTTTCGGCGCAACCTGGCTGATTGATGAGCCTTTGACTGTACGCTTCTGGATTGCATCCCTATTGATGCTAGGTGGGCTAGCGCTAGTATTGATGGGCAGACACCAGCACCGTAAAGCGGCATTAAAGAACGCTTAAGACAATATGCTAGACATGCTGGAAACGTTGTTGCCACTTGGCTTTTTGGCGCGCCTTGTACCACTCATGATTCAGCAACAGTAGTATTGGGAAAGGAATCAACAACCACAGGTCTTCCAGAGGAACCGTGGCGGTATTGAACACGGTTTGCACTGCCGGTACGTAAAGTATCAACAGAATGAACACCCCTTCCATCATCACCCCGAACCAAATCATCTTATTGGTACGTGTCAGATTCCACATGGAGTCTTCCCAAGAACGCAGCGTGAAGACGTTTGCCATCTGACAGGTAATCGCTCCCAGCAAAGTCATTGTCATGGCTTGGCGGTGAAATTCGTTATCGATATTCAAATCACCATAAGTCCAACCGTTAAGAAACAAAAAGCCTAGGAACGCAAACATCGCCGCCGCGCCTTCAAACATCCCCGACATGAAATAGCCGCGCTTGAAAACCTCCCAATCCAGAATCTTCTCGTTGCGCCCAATGGGTGGACGTTGCATGATGTGTTTCTCCGGTTTTTCCGCCCCCAAGCCTAAACCGGGCAACTGGTCAGTTCCCAAATCAATCAATAGAATTTGGATCACCGATAACGGCATGGGAATCTTCAGGAAAAACTGCAACACATAGGGCACAATTTCCGGCACATTGGAGCTGAGAATATAGGTAGTGAGCTTTTTGATATTGAAATAAACCGTGCGCCCTTCTTCCACGGCCGAAACGATAGATTTGAAATTATCGTCCAATAGAATCATGTCGCCAGCTTCTTTGGCGACATCCGTGCCCGAGCCCATAGCAATGCCTATGTCCGCCTGTTTCAATGCAGGAGAATCGTTAACGCCATCTCCCGTCATGGCGACCACTTCACCATTTGCCTGCAACAATTCGGCAATTCGTAACTTTTGAGCAGATGCCATACGAGCGAACAACATATGTTTATGCTGTAGCTTCTGCTGCAAGATTCTATTGGAAAGATGCTCCAATTCAGGCCCGGTAATCACCTCATCGACATTCAAGCCAATTTGATGTGCTATCGCGCTGGCGGTAACCGGGTTGTCACCGGTAATCATCATAATGCGGATTCTGGCGGAGTAACATTGTGCAATCGCTTCTTTCACCCCCGCACGCGGCGGGTCGATAATGCCCACCAAACCAAGGAAAATCAGGTCTTCTTCTCCATCGCCGGGCTTCATAGCGATAGCCAATACTCGGTAAGACTGCTCAGCCAGCAAGCGATTTTTCGCCTCAATGCGCTCAATGGTTTCTTTGGTTAACGGAATCACAGCACCATCTTGCTCATACTTGCATAGCGGCAGAACACTCTCCATCGCCCCTTTCACAAAAAGCTGCTGTTCGCCATTAACACCCACCAATGTCGACATCATTTTGCGCTCTGAAGAAAAGGCATACTCCTTGAGCTTTTCCATTTCGGGCACTGCCCCCATCTTATTGGCAGCAACGACCAATGCCAACTCGGTCGGATCTCCGATTGCACTACGCTGCCCGACATTGACGGTAGCGTGCGTATTGAGTGCCGCAGCAGTGAGCAACTGCTGTAGATGCTGCTCACTGTCTTCGGAAACCTTGGTCTCGAAAGTCATCTCACCAGGTTGGAAGTAGCCGTTTCCAGACACGGAAACTTCACTGCCGTCTGCAAGATAAACAGTTTTCACCGTCATTTCGTTTTGCGTAAGTGTTCCGGTTTTGTCGGTACAGATAACCGTTGCCGAACCAAGCGTCTCAACCGAGTTGAGGTTTTTAATCAGTGCGTGGCGTTTCGCCATCCTTTGAGAAGCTAAAGACAACGATAAGGTAATGGTTGGCAACAGCCCTTCCGGAACGTTGGCAACAATCAAAGACAAAGCGAAAATCGCAGAAATCAGCAGCCCTCGGTCTGAGAACCATCCCAGGAGGAAAAACACCAAACCGGCAGCCAACGCCAATAAGGTCAGTATGGTGGTCATGTGTTTGATTTCTTTTTCAATCGGCGTTTCGGTGATAGCGACTTCTGCCGTCATACGCGCGATCTTCCCAAACTCGGTGGCATCCCCCGTGGCTGTCACCACTGCCAGACCATTACCATTACTCACCGAAGAACCGGCAAACACCATGTTTTTCGCATCCAGTTCACGCTTGGCGTCCCCCGCCGTAATTAAACGCTCCGAGGGAGTTGACTCACCATTCAACACCGAAAGGTTCAAATAGAGGTCATTGGATTCCAATAAAATACCGTCTGCGGCAACTTTCTCCCCTTCTTCCAAACGCAGGATATCACCGGGCACCACTTCAATGGCATCTATTACTTTCCAATCGCCGTCTCTTAACACATTGGCTTCGGACTTGATAAGTTTCAGTAAAGCTTCCATTGCCTTATCGGCTTTGAACTTTTGCCAAAAGGTAAAGGTGGCATTCAGGAATACTGCGGTGAAAATGGCATAGGCAAGAATATTATTACCTTCTCCCGGCTGAAAATGGTCTGCGACCAATGCCAATATGCCGGCGATTTCCAACAGAATCGGGAAAAACGAGACATACTCTTTCAAATACTCAATGCGATAGTCTTTTTTCTTTTTTTGACTGATTTGATTGAGACCAAAAGACTCGAGTCGTTTAGAAACTTCGTGCTTGGTAAGACCGGATTCGGAGGCTTGTAAGGTTCGTAGGATTTGAGCCTTGGGTTGTTGAAAAAGCATTCAGACGCCTCCTCAGCTTATATTTGCCAAGGATAAAACAGAATGCTGTTGATACTGGAGTCATCCGTCACTTGGTTCAACAGTTTTTGTGAATAATCCGACGCAGTATAAGCCGCCAGATCGTAATCGTTTTCCACCAGATAGTTATTGATACGTTCCGGACTAATTGGCTGCAGAACCTGCACGACATCCACTTCTTGGTTCAACATATTGGCGATTTGCATAAAGGGTTGCGATTCGTATTTCAAGCCGGACTTGGTTGAGGCATTTTGTGCCGAATGACTGTTTTGCAGATACAACTTGCCTTTGGCTTCATTCCCCATCACCAAACCTAACCATAGCAAATAAGCGTGCGGGTTGATGCGCTCGCCGGATACCAATAAAACACGTTGATAAGCACGAACCTGAGGTACGTTCTTCACCTTCACGACGGCGATATCGGTTTCCAAGCCGGCTCTGACGATTTTGTCACTGAATGAATGGGAGTTAGACAGCTTACGGGTAGCACAAAATAAGGTGTCGATAGAATAGAGCTTGGCATAATGCTGAAGCTGACTGATAACATCGCCCTCCAACATCACTGCTTCGGTTTTGACACCATTAGCTTCGGCGATTTCTTCCAGTGTAGCAATGGAGGATTCAAGCTTTTCCAACGACTCTTTGCCGTTGTCTATAAACAAGAAGCTCAAAGGCAGTTTGATTGCCTTGGCATAGGCGATTGCATAGAAACTCGCCGCTTCGGACAATAGAGAACCGTTTACCAAAGACACAACGCGCATAGCCGCCTCCTCTGCAATCTTTCCTCCATCTTAAAGGATAAGATTCCAACAACACAATATTGCAAGGAAGTTTTTCTATGACTTTTTGATGAAAATCTGCCAGGTTGGGGTAAAGAGCAGCCGGTTAGCTACTCTTTGTTAATGAAAGGATTATTCAACTAGATAAGACATTAAGTGAATATAAAGCTTTTCCAGTACTCGGATGTTGTATTCCGTCACCTCAACATCACAATCGGGGTGCGTCAATGCCTGTTTGTTCATGTGCCAGAAACGCTTACAAGTATGAATAGTCGTACACAACTCATAAGGTGTTGGATTTCCGACTTCCGCCCAATCGCCAGGCATCATGTCTACTTCTTTAAGCTTGAATGACACCACATTGCTCAGTGTCTTCTCATTTTGCGCAGAGGTCTTCCGACTTGGTGCAGAAGCTTTTTTATAAGCAGGCTTATAACTAGTGTCAGGTTCTCTTGCGTATGGCATAACTATCTCCTTGATTTGACGAGTGAAATCGACAATAGAGATTCAATTCAGGCTTCCCCGAAAAACCAACCGAATCTGTTACTAAAGTATCACAGCATTTAGTGTTCCAATATTTGGATTATCTATCGAATCGATAATCAACTATCTATCTGATATGCAAGACAGACTTGGCTTTTTGAGGTTTCTCACTTACACTTTTGTCTCATCAAACCTTATCTCAAAGGACGTTATATGGATATTTGGACAAAAGCATTTCTCTACGGTGGCGCAGCAATCGGCGCAGTGATGCTCATGGTGGTTATTATGATGCTCGGTCATGCCGAAAACGGCGTATTGACCGTTCAGAGCCTTGACCAGATGGCAGGCCCATTGCAGTCTTTCTATGCGTTCTTCAAATGGTTTGTCTATGCCTGGTTGATTTCTGCCGTGGTCGTCTTTGTACGTTTTATTCGCGGGCTATTCCGTTAAACTCAGCCCTCCCTCCTTGCTGCGCGAACAACCTTAAAGGCTGGTATAATTCGCGCTCAGACTCTCGTTAAGCAAACTATTCAGGACAACAATATGCAAATCCAATGGTATCCAGGTCACATGCACAAAGCGCAAAAGGAAGTGCGTGAAATCCTACCGCAAGTGGATTTGATTATCGAAGTGCTTGATGCGCGCATTCCCTACAGTAGTGAAAACCCGATGATTGCCGAGTTGCGGGGTGACAAACCTACCATCAAGATTTTCAACAAGTCTGATTTGGCGGATGATGAAAGGACCGAAGCTTGGCAAGCGTATTTTGAGCAACACAAAAACATCAAAACCCTAGCGCTGAACGCTCAACAGGCAGATCGTAAAACGCAGATTTTCGACTTGATCAATCGCATGTTCCCACGAGAGAAAGATTCCATCAAAGTGATTCACGCTTTGATTTTAGGGATTCCGAATGTCGGTAAATCAACCTTGATCAACACGCTTGCCAGTCGCCCGATTGCCAAAACAGGTAATGAGCCTGCTGTCACAAAAATGCTGCAACGCATCAAGCTTGAAGACAACATCACTTTATTCGACACCCCAGGGATGTTGTGGGCAAATATAGAAAACCCACACTCTGGCTATCGCCTGGCGATTACCGGCGGTATCAAGGAAACCGCTTTCGAGTTACCGGACGTTGCCAGTTATGCTGCGGAATACCTGCTGAAAATGTACCCGGACAGGTTGTTGGTGCGCTATCAACTCAAAGAACTACCTTCTTTGGATAACCCTTATGCCGATGTTGAGCTCCTTGAAGAGATCGGACGCATGCGTGGCTGTTTGGTGGGCGGCGGCAGAGTCGATATGGATAAGGTTTCACGCATTTTGATTACTGAAATCCGTGATGGCTATTTAGGTAAAGTGACTTTCGAATTACCAGACATGATGGAAGCCGAACTTCAGGAGGTGGAAGTTCGCCGTGCCGAAAAAGAAGCTAAGAAACTGGCACGAGAAGAAGCCAAAAAACAAAAAAAGAACAAACGTAACCGAAATCGCTAATCAGGAAAGCTTTCATGCTCAGTTATCTACACTCTTTTCATGCCGGTAATTTCGCCGATGTGCTTAAGCATATGGTGTGCGTTCATACCCTGCGTTACATGACGCAAAAAGACAAACCTGTTTTTTATCTGGACACCCATTCCGGCGCCGGCGCTTTTACTTTGAGTGATAACGAAGCGCAAAAAAACCGTGAGTATGAAAACGGCATCGGCAAACTCTGGGCACTAGATCGTGCAAACTTACCGGAAAGTATCATTCAGTATCTGGAAACCGTTGAGGACTTCAATACGGGTTCTGAACTCAGTCATTACCCTGGTTCACCTTGGTTTGCACAGCACCTTTTGCGGGATTATGACCGTCTTTCCTTGTTTGAACTGCATCCTCGTGAATATCAAACACTGAGCAAAAACTTCAAGCAGGATCGACGCATCCACATAGCCAATTCAAATGGCTTTCAAGCTTGTATCAGCCAGCTTCCGCCAAAAGAAAAACGTGGTTTTATCTTGATGGATCCGCCTTATGAAGTGAAAGATGACTATAAACAAACCGTTGAGTCTCTCATCAAAGCACATAAAAAATTTGCGACGGGAACCTATGCGCTTTGGTATCCAGTGGTGGAACGCCAACGTATCACTCAGATGGAAAAAGCATTTGTGAAAAGCGGTATTCGCAATATCCAATCTTTTGAGTTGGGACTGACCTCAGACAATGGTTCTCGTGGGATGACTTCAAGCGGCATGTTGTTAATTAATCCGCCATGGACATTGTATGCAGCCATGGAAGAAGCACTACCTTTCCTGGCAAAAGCTCTCGGTGGTTCTGATGGCGTCTATCGCATCCAACAACTGGTTGCTGAGTAAGACAGTCTAGAAGAATGATTTTAGATTAATGCTGGTCTTTTGATGAGCTATTGGCTTTTGACGACAGCATGTATTCATCTGCCAACTTGATCGCCTCTTCCGCACTCAAACCTTGATGCATAAAGTCATAGGCAATTTGCTGAGCTTCGGTCAAGAAACGGGTTTCAAAATCTGAAATAAGGGTTTTCCACGCCAAGCGATGCTGTTCAATATTTGGCGTATGCGCAAGCAGCTTGGCTAAAGTCGCAAAAGCAATCGTGCTTTCGTTCATCGTACCCAAGTGGCCTTTAAAAGCATCGAACTCTTTTTGAAGATCCGCCAACTTCAGTTCAGCCTTGGCACCGGTACGCATAATCGACTCGACATCGACAATAAAGCGCTCAATCTCATGCTGGTTTCGTTCGGACTGCGACACGGCAAGATTCAACGCTAAACTGGCTTCCTGAAAATCAGCTTCATCCTTTGACAGCTCGGAACCATCTTCAACAAAGTTGAACTCTGACAGTTTGGATGTCTGCATGGAGACAACCGCCGTTTGCGCATCAGTCATGACTAAACGGTGGTGTGCCAGTAATTGGTTGCTGGTCACTTTAGAAATATGGCAACCGCAAATGAACTTGCCATCGTCCATATCAGAAGACTGCAAGTGAATGACCTGCACCCCTTCCAAGCAATAGACTTCGTCCGTCTCAGTATTTTTGACTCTGAGACTGACTTCTTGGCTAGGTAAAAACAAATCCTTTGAATCGACGACAAATCCAAGCCCGGTTAAATTGACGTCAAAACCTTCAAATGGATCAGAAAAATCAACATCCTCGTGATCCGTTACCAAAAATGGTCGGAAGAAACGATGAGATTGTCTTTGCTCTAAATCCATTTGAATCATGGCGCTTACTCTTACTTGATACTTTTTTGAATGGCTTTATCGTAACCGAGTGCTTCACAATCTGCTTGAGGGATCCACCCAAGGCAACTTCTCACTCGAAGCGACTGATAATTACGCCATATTGGCATAACCGTCAAAATTCCCCAACAAATTTCATACCAATGCCAACCAATAGCAGACGGTTGTCTCGCCCACCATAGGTTGTTCACACCAAAATGCTTGGTTTTGAAAATCAAGTGAATTGCCAGTCGCCAGTATTTCAATCCAAAAGTCAGTTGTGCTTTATTCATATCAATGGCTCTTTAAATTATTTGGCTTTGTCTTTCGAGTTCATTTCGTTGAATTTAGCCATAAAGTCTTCCAACATCTTTTGGTCTACCATCCCGGTTCTTGCGGCAACCACTTCACCTTTAGGGGTCACCATATAGGTTGTCGGCAAACCTTTCAACGGACCAAATACCGTACTTCTACCATTCGCTCCACCCTTCTCACGAACGATAGGATAGGAAACCATTTGCTGGCGAGCGAAGTCTTGAACATGCTTAACATCACCCGTTTCATAGTTCACACCCAGCACTACCGCGTCTTTATCTTTGTGCTTCTCATAGAACATCTCCAACTCAGGGATTTCCATGCGACAAGGAGGACACCACGTTGCCCAGTAATTCACAATTATCCACTTACCTTTATAATCAGATAACTTAACTTCTTTTCCATCCAATGTCACAAATGCCGGATCATCCGATGAATCTGCTGCCAAAGCGTTGGTTTGCGACAATGCCATTACACCAAAAGATAACAATAGGGCTGATAAAGTTTTTTTCCAATATTTGGATGAAGCGTTAGAAAAGCTAGATAAGCCGACCGAATCCAGACCGTGCATTATGTTTCCTTCGTATGTTTATTTATCGTTTTCTATTAGCATATTTTACCCTAAATTCAACGTTCTAACCGCTGAATAAAGTCTGACTAATTCGTACTGAGCATAGCGCTCAGTCGAATTTAGGCATTAAGATTTGTTTTGCAAAAGGTAAGGTCACTCGGCGTTTTTGGACGATAGAGGCTTCAGCTAACAACCCCAGTACGGCGAGTAATTCCTGCAAGTTTTTGGAGTATTGTTTGATGAGATAATTACAAACTTCTACTGACAGGTGAAAGCCCAACATTTCCGCATGCTTCTGTAAGGCGTCAACAAGAGCTTTGTCAGTTGTGATTGACTCAAGCGGAATGGGTAAGACATTCACCATTGCTGATGCCAGTTCCTTGGTGATGATTGTCCATTCGTGTATTGGTTGATTAGATGCAAAAAACACGGCATGTCCCATGTTTTTAGACTTCATCAACAGATTGGCCAGCGCCAACTCCCAGTCTTCTTGCCCTATCACCAAATCAATATCATCAACACAAACCAGATCAACCTGTTCCATACCATCCAGCACCATCGGAACAAAAGGTAAGGTAACATCTCCCAAAGGCAGATAAACGCTAGCACCAAAAGACCGCACACTATTTTGTTTCGCAGCATCGGCCTGATTTTCTATTTGAAAACGACAAGCCGCCTGCAACAAATGTGTTTTTCCAACCCCCATAGGCCCAATAAAACAACAGGCCTTGGTTCCCAGCACAGAGCTTTCAGACGGTCCATGAGTGTTTTTATCCATACCACCCAGAGCTGACTGCAAGGCGCTCAACGTGTTTTGCAACCCTCCGCTTTCGCAAACATAAGTCGAGAAACGCGCTTCATCCTTAAGCTCAATTTTCAGCGGTAGTTGTGCATACATCATGGCGTTGTCACAGTGAAGATAGTTGGTATGGACATTGGTTTAAACTCGTCAAACATTCGACATTAAGGTGCGATGGATTCGCTTTTTGGCATGGTTTCTATAACAGCCCCTTCGGTTTGGACATCATTACCTTTTTCAAGCTGAGGACTTTGTGAAGCGGAATTACCGGAAGTCTGCCCAGGTGTCGCTAAAGGCGTGCTACTCGTTCCAGCGGGAGTGACTGTATCTGGCGCTACGCCTGTGTCGGATGAATTAACAGGTTGGCTAGGTTGGGCTTCTTCAGACCATTTTGCCTGAACGACACCGATAACCGTATCGTTATCAGTTACCAAAACATGTGGAATCTGCTGAATTTTGGTTAACAGGTTACTGTAAATACCTTGGTAAATAATTTCGAAGTTCGCCTGATTGTTTTGCAAGGTGTTCAATCTCACGGAATGGACGACCGGTTTTAGGTTGTTCAATGCGGCCTCTACCGACTCCAAATCCTCCACCTGCTTCACATTATCCAGCGTCAAGGTAAGTGATCCCAGAATATCGGCTTGAGCACGATAGCCTTGCGAATAGTAATCCAAGAGCCTTGCAAAAATGTCTTTCAAATTATCCATGGCAAGCGTATTGTCGGCTTGACCATCTAGAACTTTTTGACCCTGCTTGTCAAACAGCTCCCAATGAAAAGTTTTGTCACCAGTTTCCGACACTTCTTCCTGGTAGGTCATCAGGTAGTCCGCTTTAGCTTGAGACTCCAAAAATACAACCTGTTCAGGCGAAGCGTTTTGCAACGGGTAAATCCACAGAGAAGAAACCACTGCATCAGAAGGCTCCAAAACAGGTACTCCCATACGTTCCGCGGGCTTTCTGTAATCCAAAGCAGGATTATCTTCCAAAGCGTCAGAATTCAGATTGACTGTGTCGTTACCCAATTTCTGAGACCCGAACACCAAGGTGTTGGGACGATTGCTATAAGGCCACAGCACAAGATTGTGCTTCTGAAAATATTGGTAAATATGCTTTCTATCGAAGCTAAATTCTATTTGCGTTCCAACCGCAACCCCTTCTTGAACAATAGGTTGATAGCTATAGCGGCTCAACCAATCTTTAGGGTTTTGTAACAACTCTTGGAACTCGTCGTCGTCATTGATATCGAGACGCCCAGTCAAACGCATCAACTCCACACGTGAAGCTTCCGCCAAGGCTTTATCAAACTGGTCTTGCTTCGATAAATTGGCATCGGAATCCGATATTGGAATTTTGACATCGAAAAGCTCATCTCCGGCGTGCGCAGCACTCCCTACAAAAAAGGCAGACATGACGAATAACATCGCCACGACTTTTTGAACTCTTCTACAATTATTTTGCCAGACGCCAAGCATCAAAGTTTCCTGCTTATTACTTAAATTTTAGTTACAATATGTTATCCGATTTTTTGACACTTAATAATATTTAATAAACGCTTTTTGGGATGAGTTTTAAACTTAAGCTTGCCCCGAAAATCAACGCGATTAACAAGAAACATACGTATGACAACAGAAACCCAATCGATCAGTTATAAAGATGCCGGCGTAGACATCGACGCAGGTAATGCCCTAGTAGAAGCCATCAAACCTATTGCAAAAGCGACTCGTCGCCCTGAAGTATCAGCCTCTTTAGGTGGTTTTGGTGCTTTGTTCGAGCTTCCGATGGATAAATACAAACATCCACTTTTGGTTTCAGGAACTGACGGTGTTGGTACCAAGCTTCGTTTGGCGATTGAAAGTGGTAAACACGACCAAGTGGGTATCGATTTGGTGGCCATGTGTGTGAACGACCTGATTGTGCAAGGTGCGGAACCGCTATTCTTCTTGGATTACTATGCGACAGGGAAACTTGATATTGCCGTTGCAAAAGACGTTATTTCCGGCATCGGCGAAGGTTGTTTGCAGTCTGGTTGTGCGTTGATTGGTGGTGAAACTGCTGAAATGCCGGGCATGTACCCAGATGGCGATTATGATTTGGCCGGCTTCTGTGTTGGTATCGTGGAAAAAGCGGATTTGATTGACGGTACCAAAGTAAAAGAAGGCGACATTATGTTAGGCCTTGCCTCTTCTGGCCCTCACTCAAACGGTTATTCATTAATCCGCAAAATCATTGAAGTCAGTAAAGTTGACCTTCAATCGGATTGTGATGGTCAACCATTGATTGATGCATTGATGGCACCAACCCGTATTTATGTTAAGTCTGTATTGGAGTTAATGAAAAGCGTCGACATTCATGCCATTTCACACATCACAGGTGGTGGCTTACTTGAGAACCTACCTCGCGTTATGCCTGAGAATACTCTGGCGAAAATCGACACTTCAAGTTGGAAACGTCCTGCGGTATTTGACTGGATCCAACAGGCTGGGAATGTTGAATTCCACGAAATGCACCGTACGCTAAACTGTGGTATCGGTCTCGTGATTGTGGTTGACGCTACGGATAAAGATAAAGCCATAGCGGCACTCAGCCAAATGGGTGAAACAGTGGTTGAAATTGGTAAGATCGAAACATCAAGCCAAACTGAACCACACGTTGAATTGCTTTAATCCATCCGTTTAACCCAACTTGATATAACGCTAACGCATCGGTCTCTGGCCGATGCTAAACGGATATGACACAAACATCTCAAAGAACTCCTATCGCTGTTTTAATTTCAGGCAATGGCAGTAACCTGCAAGCCCTGATTGATGCACAGCCTCACTCTCACTACGACATCCAACTCGTCATTTCCAATCGTCCCAATGTCAAAGGTCTTGATCGAGCTAAATCTGCCGGCATTGAAACCTTAGTGTTAGACCATAAAGCCTATGACTCTCGTGAAGCCTTTGATCTGGCTATGATTGACGCACTGGATGCCAAGCAAGTGCAAGTGGTTATTTTGGCTGGATTCATGCGCATACTAACGTCAGCATTCACCCATCACTTTTTGGGACGTATGCTGAACATCCACCCTTCATTGCTGCCTAAATACCCTGGGCTTGATACCCATCAGCGAGCATTAGAGGCTGGGGATAGCGAACACGGTTTAAGTATTCATTTTGTCACTGCTGAACTAGATGGCGGCCCTGTTATCCTTCAAGCAAAAGTCACGATAGAGCAAAACGATAGCGTAGAAACCCTACGTCAAAAAATTCACACGCTTGAACACCAAACTTATCCTTTGGTTGCAGACTGGCTGGCATCTGGTACATTGACACTAGAAGACAATAAAGTGCGTTTTAAAGGCGAATTACTGACAGCACCGCTTGATTTCGCTGAAATCACGCAAAGAGAACGCTAGGCGGCACCATGTTTTTATTCAATAAACCCCATCACCTAACCCTCACTTTTTTAGCTTGCTTAGCCCTATTCTCTGCGCCATCTCGTGCGGAAACACTTTACCCTTTCAAAGCGACGTTCAATGTGCGCGTGTTTGGGTTTAACGTAGGCGAAGCCAAGCAGTCCCTAAGCTGCCAACAACAAAACTGCCTACTAACAAGTGAAGCCTCACCACCAAAATGGGCGCAGCGCTTTATCAACGAATCCGCTATCGAAAAAATCAAACTGATTCAGAACGACAAAGAGTTCAAATGGCTTGAGTACAAAAAGTATCTGACCCGCCATTATGATGACCACACCGTGCACAAAACCTACACCCTCATTCGCGACGATGCGAAACATCGTGTGCATTATGTGGAAGAAAACAAAAACTGGCCATTGCACAAACTGGTGTATGACACCATTTCCATTGCTTATGCAATCCAGTACCGTGTGCTCAATCATTTGCCACTCAATAACCTGTACTTCCAAGACAACAAGATACAACAAAAAATCCTGTTTTCGGTAACCAACCAGCCAGACGAAATTGATCTGGATTTTAAGGATGAGCTACAAACGAAGCGCTTTGAGTTCCATAATGATAAAATGAGCGTTAAATTATGGCTTGTACCGGAAATAAGAGATTTTCCCGGACAAATTGAAATTGAAAACAAAGCGGAAAAGAGAACAATTACGCTTGAATTAAACAGAGTCCCCGACTTTTCCAACTGATAGAAAAAGACTATGAAGTTAAGCGATAGAGATATTATCCAGCATTTAAAAATCGGCAAAATCGGAATCGAGCCTATGCCTGATCAGAGCAAAATCAAAGGCATTAGCGTCGATTTAAGGCTCGATAACAAATTTCGTGTCTTCAATGATCATACCGCCCCTTATATCGATCTGAGTGGTCCAAGCAATCAAATGCAAAAAATCATGGACACGATAATGGGCGATGAAATTACCATTGCTGAAGGTGACGCTTTCTTCCTGCATCCAGGAGAATTGGCATTGGCGGCGACATTTGAGTCCGTCTCTATTCCGGATGATTTGGTCGGCTGGTTGGATGGGCGCTCCAGTCTGGCCAGACTTGGCTTGATGGTACACGTTACCGCGCACCGAATTGATCCAGGCTGGAATGGACAAATCGTATTGGAAATATTCAACAGCGGTAAGCTGCCATTGGCACTAAGACCTGGAATGGATATTTGCGCCATCAACTTTGAAACCTTGTCCAGTGCTGCAATTAAGCCTTACAACAAACGCGCAGATGCAAAGTACCGCGACCAGAAAGGCCCAACTGCAAGCCGCATCACTCAAGATCAAGCTCGCAATATGGACGAGCGCCAGCTTGACCTACTAAGCTAAACGCTAACAAATAAAAATCAAGCTAAAATCTACCAGGTTGGGGGGTTACCTCCCTTCCAAATGCCAGCAACTCTAAAATTTAACCTTATGAGGACGTTACCATGAGCTTCCTAAAAAAAATATTCTCTTCCGCTCTCAGTGAACCTCTACAGAATGACTTGGAATCCGCCATTCACAACCTGAATATTGAAGGGGTTGATAGCTCTGTCTTTCATGACAAAATACTAAAAGATGCCAGTTTTAAAAAAGGTATTCTTAGCCTTGATATCAGCTTGCCTTTCGCTGCGCGCTCATTATGGCCTGCTCTGGAACAACAACTCAGTCATACGCTCCTTCAGAATGAAGAAGTTAAAGAAATCAAAGTCAGTTGGGCTACTGACATTATTACCCACCAAACTCAAAATCAGTCGCAACCACTGGCAGGGGTTAAAAACATCATTGCAGTGGCATCCGGTAAAGGCGGTGTTGGTAAATCCACAACCAGTGTGAACTTGGCGTTAGCACTTCAACAAGAAGGCGCAAAAGTTGGAATTCTAGATGCTGATATTTACGGTCCAAGCGTTCCGACAATGCTTGGTATTCACGATAAGCCACAGACATTGGATGGCAAAAGCATGGAACCTTTAGAAGCCCACGGCCTTAAGCTGATGTCTATTGGCTTTTTAATTGACCCTGCGGAACCAATGATTTGGCGTGGGCCTATCGTCACACAGACACTTATGCAGTTGTTGAAAGAAACAAACTGGTCAGACTTGGATTATTTGGTAATTGATCTTCCTCCAGGAACGGGAGATGTTCAACTTACCTTATCACAGCAAATCCCGGTGACGGGTGCGGTTGTGGTAACAACCCCACAGGAAATTGCTTTAATTGATGCTCGCAAAGGTTTGAAAATGTTTGAAAAAGTAAATATTCCAATTCTAGGCATTATTGAAAACATGAGTACACATGTCTGTAGCCAATGTGGGCATGAAGAAGCTATTTTCGGCGAGCATGGCGGTGCCACTCTGGCAACGGAATCCAATACCAAACTGCTTGGACAACTTCCACTAGACAGTCATATCAGAATTGGAATGGACACAGGAAAACCTGCACTGGTTGAACAACCTGCTGGAGAAATTGCCGGTCGTTACCGCCAAATGGCCTGGGCAATTGGCAGTGACATTGCTTTACAACGAAAAAGCTATGCATCAGTGTTCCCCAACATCGTGGTGGAGAATAGCTAAGACTTTAAGGCATTTGATGAGTGGATAAAAGAGATGTGGCATAGCCGCTTTCTTCTGAGAAAATCTGCCTAAAAACTCTAGGCTTCGTTGAGTGCCTCAGGTTGTTGCCAAACAAAAACGGCGGTTGCGGTTGCATTATCCAAGTCCAACGTCAGAGATTGACACAGTGCTTTCACCAACAGCAACCCTCTCCCGGAAAACGCGTTTTCTTTAGCTTCAGCCATTAACTGTTTTACACTCTGATGGTCATTTTCGGACTCGCTGAATGAAGAATGAGAAACTCGAATCTCTATCTCTCCAGAATGCTGACTTTTCGGAACCTGTTTGACACAGATGGTGATTTTACCGTCTTCCAACGTCGACAAACGTTGGTTCTTAAGTTCGCTAAACTTACTGAACCCGTCTGGTTGATCCTTAATGGATGAATCAAGATTCAATAAACCGTGCTCCACCGCATTGGCATAAAGCTCAGATATCACCAAGTACAAGTCTTCTTTAAAAGAAATCAACGGCTGCATGACCATAATGGCGTCCACAATCCCTTCTGTTGGATTGCCGTTAACGCGAATATTCTTATGACAAAAATCAAACGTTAACCGCCATTGTGTTGACGGCTTAACCTCAATATTAGATGACCTCAAAAACTTTTGTTTGTTCTCACTAAGAATCTCGTTCATTGATAACTTGATAATCGTAACATCATCTTCAAACAAAGGCTCGGCACTAAAGAGTTTTGCCGACTCGACCAAATCATTAATTGTAGGATTATCATGCGATGATATTTCATGGACTAGACGCTCTAAGCCAAACATTTTGCGCTTGGCATCCATGACCTCCACAATACCATCCGTGTACAAAAAGAAACAATCTTCTGGCTCCACCTCAACACGTAAGAAATCCAGCGACATCTCATTGGTATTCAAGATACCCAAAGGCGGTGAACTCGACGCATACTCCTCGGTTTCTCTTGTTTGAGTATTCAACTGGATAATAGGCTGCATACCGGCGTTAAAGATAGAAACCAACTTTCGATCCGGTTGAATCTTAACCATGATGCAACTGAAGAAAATATGCGTTGGCAGTATTTCTTCCAACTTGCTGTTGATAACACTCAACACCTCGGAAGGTGTACGCCCTCTTCGCACCATGGAATAGAAAACTTCCGCAACAGGAATCGCGCCGATTGCTGCTGGTAAACCATGCCCAGTAAAATCTCCCAGCAATACCAATACACTTCCAGAAGGCATCACTGTAGAAAGAAAGACATCTCCGTTAAAAATCGAAGCTGGCTTAATGTGTGTTTCCAAACCTGGAACCAACTTTCCAGGACCATGTACAAACTTCTCGAAAATACGCTCAGCAGAACGGTGTTCAAGCTCCAGGTTTTTGTGTAAAGAAGAAATGGTTTGATTCGACTTATAAAGCTCTGTCGTCAACTGTTTCATGCGCAATAGAGACAATATCTTGGCTAGAAACAACTGCTCGGAATAAGGTTTTTGCAAGAAGTCGTCAGCACCAACTTCAAGGGCTTTTTGTATCGCCTCGGAACACACTTCGTTCGTCAAGATAAAAACGGGAATCATTTGATTTGACGAGTTCGACTTAATCTTCTCAACCAAGTCGTATGCGCTCATAAAAGGCAAGGTTAATTCAGAAATAACCAGATCAACTGGTTCTGACTCGAAAATTTGATAGGCATCCAAACCATTGGATGCAAGCAGAACGTCATAACCGTTTTTTTCAAGAACGAGCTTTAAATAAAAACGGTTTGTTTCGGACGGGTCAACTACGAGAATTCTCAAAGCAGCCCTCTCAATTACTGCCAGCTAGACAATCGTGAACAATTGGTCAAATTTCGCCACCTTTAGAATATTCATTACTTCTGGAGTCACATTGGTAAACTCGATTTTCGCAGGATTACCGCCTGTTTTCTCTCGAAGCAACAACAACATACCAAGTGCCGAACTGTCCATATAAGTGGTCTCTGACAGGTCTATCACGAACTTGGATGCCGAATCTAAGTGCTCATTCAACGTCCTGTTGAAATCATCGTAGCAACTAATATCAAAATTCCCTTTAATGTAGATATTCACCACACCATCATTCACCTGAGTTTTTACACCCATGATTAAACCTCCCCTGTAGCACAATGCATTGTTTTGAGTGCGTAACGACACAATCCATTTTAACACCTGATAAAACCAAGGTTAATGCCGCTTTGGGTCATATTAAATCAGACTTATGCCGACTGCAATTAAAACTTCACCAAAAGTCACTCTTCAAACCATAGTTTTTTTGATTGCACCATGCGCAGCTTTAAGTATCGAAAAAAACCCTTACTTTCTGCTTCTTTTGGCAAAAAACGTCCTCAAAAAGCATATAATGTTTGTCCAAATTTTTAGATAAATGATTCAGAAAACAATGACACAAACAGCTAGCCGAAAAATCCTGATTACAAGCGCGCTTCCATACGCAAACGGTCCTATTCACTTGGGGCACTTGGTTGAATATATCCAAACCGACATTTGGTCTCGCTTTCAGAAAATGCGAGGAAACGAGTGTTATTACGTCTGTGCAGACGATGCTCATGGAACCCCGATCATGCTACGCGCACAAGCCGAAGGCATTGCGCCTGAAGAGTTGATTGCACGCGTCTCTGAAGAACATCAACGTGACTTTGCCGGCTTCAACATTGCTTTTGATCATTATCACTCTACGCATTCACCGGAAAACCGTCATTTTGCTAGCTATATCTATGAACAGCTAAAAGCAAAAGGTCATATTTCACGTAAAACAATTACCCAGTTTTATGACCCGGAAAAACAAATGTTCTTACCGGATCGTTTTATCAAAGGAACCTGCCCTAAGTGTAAAGCAGAAGATCAATACGGCGATAACTGCGAAGTTTGCGGGGCAACCTATAGCCCAACCGAACTTTTGAACCCAAAATCTGCTGTATCAGGCGCCACGCCAGTTGAAAAAGAAACTGACCATTTGTTCTTTGAATTAGATCACTTCGGCGACATGCTGAAAGAATGGACTCACAAAGGTCACCTTCAAACACAAATCGCCAATAAACTTGACGAGTGGTTTGAGTCAGGACTTCGTGGCTGGGATATTTCACGTGATGCCCCTTACTTCGGATTTGAGATTCCAGGTGAACAAGATAAGTTCTTCTATGTGTGGTTGGATGCACCAGTCGGTTATATGGCAAGCTTCAAAGCGCTTTGCGATAAGACCGGTATCAACTTTGATGACTTCTGGAAACAAGGCAGTGACGCCGAACTTTACCACTTCATCGGTAAAGACATCATCTACTTCCACGCTCTTTTCTGGCCTGCAATGTTATCCGGTGCGGACTTCAGAACACCAGATGCTATTTTCGCTCATGGCTTCCTGACGGTTGACGGACAAAAAATGTCGAAGTCCCGCGGTACATTCATCATGGCAAAAACCTACTTGGATCATCTGAATTCAGAATACTTGCGCTACTACTTCGCTACCAAATTGAACAGCCGCATCGACGATTTGGATTTGAACATAGAAGACTTCGTCCAACGCGTCAACTCTGATCTTGTCGGTAAAGTTGTCAATATTGCAAGCCGTTGTGCCGGATTCGTGGTGAAGAAATTTAACGGCAAATTGGCTGACGACTTTTCGGATAACGCCAAGTCGCTTTACCAGTCTTTTGTTGCTGAATCAGAAATGATTGCTTCACTTTACGAAAAACGTGAATACGGTCAAGCGATGCGCGAAATAATGGCATTAGCCGATAGAGCTAACGAATACATTGATGAAACAGCACCTTGGGTATTGGCAAAACAAGAAGGCAAAGAAGCTGAACTTCATGAATCCGTAAGTGTCGGCATCAACCTGTTCCGCGTACTGCTGACTTATTTGGCGCCCGTTCTGCCAGAAACCGCTGAAAAAGCACTCGGTTTCTTACAGCTCAACACTTTAGACTGGAATGCGATTGAATCGCCATTGATGGGTCATACCATTCAAAAGTTCCAACCACTAATGACTCGAGTTGAAATGGATGCCGTTGAAAAAATGATTGAAGATTCCAAACAAAGCATGCCTGCGGCTCAACCTCAAGCAACAGCGCCTGCAGCTGCAAACGCGGATATCGACCCTATTGCACCGGAAATCACATTTGACGACTTTGCCAAGCTGGATTTTCGTATCGCAAAAATCGTCAATGCTGAAGCAGTACCGGAAGCTGATAAACTATTAAAGCTGACACTGGATATCGGCCTGGAACAGCGTCAGGTATTTGCCGGTATCAAATCGGCCTATCAGCCTGAAGAGTTGGTTGGCAAGCTGACGGTCATGGTCGCCAACCTAGCCCCAAGAAAAATGCGTTTTGGCATGTCCGAAGGTATGGTCCTCGCTGCCGGTCCTGGCGGCAAAGACTTATTCATCTTAAATCCTGATGAAGGCGCTCAACCTGGAATGCGTGTAAAATAAGCTATTGCGGGCTTTCACTTAAGCTCGCCAATAATCTTTACTTATGCGTTGGTCTTTAAAATCTCAGCTGTTTCTGTGCAATTTTTTTGACTATACTGTGTTGTTTAAGCTTGCTTCGATAAGGCTTTAACGAACTTAAAGCAAATAACGACGGAATAATATGACAGAGTATTTTGTAATCCTAATCAGTACCATTTTGGTAAACAACTTCGTGCTGGTTAAATTCCTAGGGCTTTGCCCGTTCATGGGTGTTTCCAAGAAGACCGATGCCGCGGTCGGCATGGGCTTGGCAACTACCTTTGTTATGACGCTGTCTTCCGTTTTAAGCTACCTAATCAATACCTATTTACTGGTTCCCTTCCACCTGGAATTTTTGCAGACCATCGGTTTTATCTTGGCGATTGCCGCCGTGGTTGGTTTTACTGAAATGGCTATCCATAAAACCAGTCCAGTTTTATATCAAGTATTAGGCATCTACATCCCGCTGATTACCACTAACTGTGCTGTACTAGGGGTTGCCCTGTTGAATGTGGGCGAACGTCACAACTTCTTGGAATCTGCACTCTATGGTTTTGGCGCGGCAGTTGGTTTCTCTTTGGTCATGGTGCTATTCGCATCCATTCGCGAACGCGTTGAGTATGCAGATGTTCCTAAGCCTTTTCAAGGCGTTCCAATTGCTTTGATAACCGCTGGACTCATGTCCATTGCCTTTATGGGCTTTGGCGGTCTCGTCAAGTAAGGAAAAACACATCAAATGATTTCCGCCATACTGATTTTCTTAGGGCTTGCATTGGTTTTCGGCTTATTGCTGGGATTTGCCGCTGTCCGCTTCAAAGTTGAAGGCAATCCAATGGCGGATCAAATCGACAACATCCTGCCGCAAACGCAATGCGGACAATGCGGTTTTCCAGGCTGTCGCCCTTATGCGGAAGCGTTGGCAAATGGAGACTCCGAAGTGAATCTGTGTGTTCCGGGTGGACATGAAGTCATGATTCATATCTCGGAAATCACCAACCGTGAACCCAAAGAAATGGAAGAAGTTCCGGAAGCTGCAGAGGGCAAAATTGTCGCCATTATTGACGAAGACACCTGTATTGGCTGCGTCCACTGCATCAAGGCATGCCCTGTGGATGCAATTGTCGGCGCAACAAAACTCATGCATACCGTTATCGAATCCGAGTGTACCGGTTGCGAAAAATGTGTACCCGTTTGTCCTGTAGACTGTATCACCATGATTCCGATAGAGCCTACATTGCAAAACTGGAGCTGGGCAGAACCTGACCCAACGGCAAGTACTCGCCCGTTAATTGAGAAGTTTTCATGAAAGTCAGTTTCTTTAAATTTCTTGCCAAAATCTATCCTATGGCGAAGCGTCGACTTTATCGTTTCAGTGGTGGCGTTTTTCCTCGCTACAACAAAAGCTTGTCGAAACAGCACCCTATTCATAAGAGCTTTATCCCGGACGAGTTGATTCTGCCTCTTCACCAACACGTCGGTGTCGAGACTGAACCAAAAGTTCAGGTGGGTGACAAAGTTCTCAAAAACCAATGTCTTGCTGAAAGCAAAAAAGGTCTAAGCGCCCCAGTGCATGCACCGACATCCGGTGAAATCATCGCCATTGAGAATCGTACCCTTCCTCATCCATCCGGATTGACCGGGCTTTGCATCGTGCTGAAACCGGATTTCAAAGATGAGACCATTGATAACATTTTGAAAACCGATGGCAAAACACCATCGGATCCTAAAGCATTAAAAGAACTGGTTTACCGAGCAGGTATCGTGGGCATGGGCGGAGCCGGCTTCCCTACTTTTGCCAAAATACCGGATGAAAAAGGCAAAATCCACACCCTACTGGTCAACGGTGCTGAGTGTGAACCCTTTATCACCTGTGATGATATTTTGATGCAGACGCATCCTAAGGACATTATTCGTGGCGCGATGATTGTCGCCGAGGCTTTAGGTTGCGAGCGCATTATCTGCGGCATCGAAGACAATAAACCTGAAGCCATTGAGTGCATGCAGGCAGCCGTGGCAGAACTCGCCCCCCCCAACCTGGTAGAAATTCAACCTGTTCCAACGGTTTACCCGATGGGCGGACAAAAACAGCTGACACAGCAACTGACGGGTATTGAAGTACCTGCACATGCACATGCGGTCGACATCGGTCTATTGATGATGAACGTCGCCACCTTTGCTGCTATTTTTCATGCCGTACGTCACGGCAAGCCTTTGACATCACGTTATGTGACGGTTTCCGGTTTGGGGCTGAACCGCCCATTCAATATCGAAGCATTGATAGGAACGTCCTTTGAGGATTTAGTTGAGCTTGCAGAACCAAAAACCAAACTCAATTATCCCCTTGTACAGGGTGGCCCGATGATGGGCTTTGAAATGCCAAACAATCATGTACCGGTCATTAAAACCACTAACTGTATCCTGGCGAATCCACCGAAGCCCGCCGAAATGGTGATGCCTTGTATTCGCTGTGGAGAATGCATGGATGCTTGCCCGGTCAATCTATTGCCTCAACAACTGTACTGGCATGCTCGCAGTCATGAGTTCGACAAGGCAGAAAAACTCAATCTATTCGACTGCATCGAATGCGGATGCTGTAGTTTTGTGTGCCCAAGCCATATCCCACTCGTACAATACTACCGCTTTGCCAAAGGTGAAGTGAAAAAGAACAAGCAAGAAACTTTGTCGACCCAACGTGCGAAAGAACGTCATGAGGCAAAATTGGCACGTGAAGAACGCATCAAACAAGAGCGTGAAGCGAAACTGAAAGCCAAAAAAGAAGCCGTTAAGCGCAAAGCGGCAAGTGAAGCCGGGCAAGAAACTGCTACTCAAACGCCCGAGAAAAAAGCACCTGCTGCTGTGGTAGCCGCTAGAGCGGCGGCCGCTCGTAAAAAAGCTGCACAATCAAATGATGTCACAGCCACTGAAGAAATGAAAGTTTCTGCGAGCGAAAAACAGTCTGATGCACCGCTATCTGCAAGGGAAAAAGCAATTGCCGCAGCCAAGAAACGCGCGCAAGCCGCTACAGATAAATCTGAGTTGACACAAAATTCCTCTAGCTCCGATAAATCCGCTTCGCCTGCTATGTCCGCACGCGAAAAAGCGATGGCTGCCGCCAAAAAACGTGCACAGGCAGCTAAAAAGTCGGAAAGCATGGTTTCACAATCCGAAACCATAAAAGATGCCACACCAGATACTTCTGATGAGAATGAGCCAAAGTTGGATGCAAAGACCCGAGCACGTTTAGCGGCACAGAAGCGTGCTCAGGAAATGGCTGCAAAACATCAAGCACACACAGACCAAACGGAAATACCTACACAGCAAGAAAACACTGCGGAGGTGGAAGAAAAGCCAGTGGTCGACAAGCGTAAAGCAGCAATGGAAGCTGCGAAAAAACGTGCCGCCGCACGTAAGAAACCCCAGCCTGACAATACTGAAACATCAGGAAGTGATTCATGAGCGATAACTCATTATTTAATACCGCAACCTCTCCTTTTACGCATGATGTCGTTTCTGTGCGCAAAACCATGATTCAGGTGCAATATGCCGCCTTCCCAGCATTAATGGCGCATATTTACTTCTTTGGTTTTGGTATCATCATCCAATGGGCGCTGGCTGTTTTAACGCTTTTGGTTGTTGAAACGGCAATGCTTAAGCTTCGTGGTCGCCCAGTGATTCCTTATCTAGCCGATCTGAGCGGCTTGATTACCATCACCGGTATCGTATTTTGTATTCCGCCAGAAGCCCCTTGGTGGATCATTGTGTCGGGCGTAACCTTTGCGCTGATTTTCGGTAAGCATCTCTATGGCGGATTGGGCTACAATCCCTTCAACCCGGCTATGCTCGGCTATGCCTTCCTATTGATTTCATTTCCAGCGCAAGTCACCCAATGGACACTGCCTGCTGAAGTATCAGGGCATCACCTCAGCTTCATGGAATCCGCATCGGTGATTTTCTTCGGTCACGCGGATATTGCTATCGACCAAATCACTGGCGCAACCCCATTGGGAGAAGTGAAAACAGCGCTTTCTACAGGTATACCCGTCGGAGCAACACTGAACAGTGCCACTTTCGGAAAAGACGCTTTCCCAATTGGTTGGGGAGAAGTCAACTTGGCTTTCTTATTGGGCGGTTTGTGGTTGCTGTATAAACGTACTATCCGTTGGCAGTATCCAGTTGGCTTTCTTGGTGCATTGGCAACCATGGCGTTTATATTCCACCAAATCGACCCAAGTACCTATGCGCCAGTAAGCTACCACTTGCTCTCTGGTGGCGTAATGTTGGCGGCTTTCTTTATCATTACCGACCCGGTCACTTCAAGCACCACTCCAAGAGGGAGATTGGTCTATGCGATTGGCATCGGTATTATGGTGTATATCATTCGTAACTGGGGAGCTTTCCCAGATGGCATCGCTTTTGCCGTATTGATCTTGAACATGTTCGTTCCTTTGATTGACCAATACACAACACCGCGCGTATTTGGACACAAAAAATAGAGCTTTCACTATGACAGAGACAACGGAAACACCCAAAAACACTCAAAAAGCTTCTATCTTCCAGCAGATGTTTAAGTCTGCAAGAGTATTGAGCCTCTATGTGCTGCTCGGTGTTGGTTTATTGTTGGCGGTTAAATTTGTCACTCAAGAGTTGATCGACAACGCGGAAAAAGAAAACAAACAGGCGGCTTTTAACGAAGTGCTACCCGCATCCAGCTACGACAATGATCCTCTCAAAGACACCAAGAACCTCACCAATGAAGCCTTGTTGGGTTCAGAAACCCCTGTCACCTTCTATCGTGCTCGAAAAGACGGCAAACCTGCCGGCGTCATCTTCGAAGCGGTTGCACCTGACGGTTATAGCGGTAAAATCACAGTCTTGATAGGTGTGTATCCTGATGGTCGCATTTCTGGAGTGCGTGTTTTAAAGCACAAAGAAACCCCAGGTTTAGGCGATAAAATAGAACTCAGAAAATCCAACTGGATACTTTCTTTCAATGACATGAACCTTCGTGATGACAACGCTGCCAAGTGGCGCGTGAAAAAAGACGGTGGTATCTTTGACCAGTTTACCGGTGCGACGATTACGCCAAGAGCAGTCGTCAAAGCAGTGAGAAAAGCACTGACATTCGTCAATCAGCAAGGAGCAAAACTCTATGACTGACACTACGCAGAAAACTTCTTGGAGTGATTACTCCAAAATCGCCCGCAACGGCCTTTGGGACAACAACCAGGCACTAGTTGCCATGTTGGGGCTTTGCCCTTTGCTTGCCGTCACCAACAACACCGTCAATGGGCTTGGACTTGGACTTGCCACCATGGTTGTTATGGTGATTTCAAATGTTTTGGTATCACTGATTAGAAACCACGTTTCGCCGGAAATCCGCATTCCTATTTTCATTGCCATCATCGCTTCGGCAGTGACAATTATCGACATGATGATGAATGCTTACCTTCACACACTACACGGCATTCTGGGCATTTTCATTCCCTTAATTGTTACCAACTGTACCATTCTCGGGCGTGCTGAAGCCTATGCTTCCAAAAACCCAGTTGATAAATCTTTTATCGATGGACTTTTCATGGGGCTTGGTTTCACTGCCGTTTTAGTCGTACTGGGCGCGATGCGTGAGATTATCGGTAATGGTACTCTTTTCGATCAAATGAACCTGATGTTCGGTGACGCCGCTAAAGGTCTAACCCTTTATATGCCATCTGACTTTCACCCGATGCTGTTGGCAATTTTGCCCCCGGGTGCATTCATCGGCTTGGGTCTGTTGGTGGCGCTGAAAAATGCCATCGAGCAAAGACGTCTTGCAAAGAAAACCAATGCACTAGGTATACAAGTTGCAATCAACCAATCCTAATCTATGAATAAACAAAAACGCCTAGAGATTTTTCAACGTCTCGCTGAAGCCATTCCAAACCCGGAAACCGAGCTGAACTACTCTAACCCTTTCGAGTTATTGATTGCCGTTATTTTGTCGGCGCAAGCGACCGACAAAGGCGTCAATATCGCCACTGCCAAACTCTTCCCTGTCGCCAATACGCCAGAAGCGATCTATGCACTTGGTGAAGAAGGTTTGAAAGAATACATCAAGACCATTGGCTTGTTTAACAGCAAGGCAGCAAATATCATCAAAACCTGCAAAATGCTAATAGACCTTCACGACTCCGAAATTCCACAGACGCGAGAGGCGCTTGAAGCACTACCTGGCGTCGGCAGAAAAACTGCCAATGTAGTCTTGAACACAGCTTTCGGACACCCCACTATGGCAGTGGATACCCATATTTTCCGAGTCTCAAACCGCACAAAGATTGCACCGGGGAAAAATGTGCTGGAGGTCGAAAAGAACCTGTTGAAGTTCGTACCGAAGGAATACTTGATTCCCGCACACCACCTTCTGATTTTGCATGGGCGCTATACTTGCACTGCGCGCAAACCAAGATGTGGTGCTTGCTGCATTTATGACCTGTGCGAATACAAAGACAAAACCGAATAACAAAGGAACATGACCATGTGGGATGATCGTTACGCTGTTGAAGAGTATGTTTATGGCACTGCACCCAACACCTTTCTTGCCGAACATTTCCAGCAATTACCAAAAGGCAAAGTACTCTGTTTGGCTGAAGGAGAAGGTCGCAATGCCGTTTTTCTTGCTGAACAAGGCTATGACGTCACAGCGGTAGACAACTCTGCAATCGGGCTGGAAAAAGCACAAAAACTTGCCCAACAACGTGGCGTAGAAATCGAAACCATCGTTGCCGACCTTGGTAATTTTGACCTAGGTGAATCCAAATGGGATAGCATCGTGTCCATTTTCTGCCATTTGCCACCCGCCATGCGACAAGGTGTTCATGCACAGATCCCAAATGCACTGAAACCCAACGGCGTCTTTTTATTGGAAGCCTATTGTCCGAAACAACTAGAATACAAAACCGGCGGACCACAAGTCGTCGAGATGACCGTCAGCCTAAAGAATTTAGAAAACGAAATCCAAGGTTTGGATTGCTTAATGATGCACGAAACTGAAAGAGATGTTACCGAAGGTATTTTTCACACCGGATTGGGCGCTGTCGTCCAACTGATTGCCAAACGATAAGTTGCATCTCTTTGTCCACATGGCGCCTAAATAACGACACCATGTGCTTAACCTTGCAAGAGGAAACTTTATGAAAGCATTAAAGACTGTCAAAGGAACGATAGCGTCTTCTTTCTTCACCCTATCATTATGGCTATTTATCACGACGGCTCATGCCGATAGCTTGAAAAGTGCTCAAGTAAACTTCAAGCAGCAAATCTCTGAATTAGAATCCACCTTCGGTGGCAGACTAGGTGTCGCAGTTTGGGATGCAAGCAGCGGATTTCAACTACAATACCGAGGCAATGAACGTTTTGCCATGTGCAGTACCTTCAAGTTCCTGTTAGCCGCTTCCGTTCTTGCCAAAGTAGATGCTAAAGAAGAATCCCTAAATCGGGTTGTCACCTACTCCACTTCAGACCTGCTGGATTATGCCCCCATCACTCGAAAAAACCTTCGCAATGGCGAAGGCGAAATGACCATATCACAATTACTGGCAGCCGCACTTCAATACAGCGATAACACTGCCGCTAACTTGCTGTTTGAACCTGTTCGAGGCCCTCAAGGGCTAACGACCTTTATGCGTAGTTTTGGTGATAAGGAAACCCGTGTTGATCGCATTGAACCCCACCTCAACACCAATATACCTGGTGATGAACGCGACACCACAACGCCCAACGCCATGTTGAAAAGCATGAAAAAAATCCTTCTGGGACATGTGTTGTCAGAAGCTTCAAAAAATCAACTGACACAATGGATGTTGAATAACACCACCGGTGCCAATAAGCTTCGTGCCGGTATTCCAACCTACTGGCCTGTTGGCGATAAAACCGGTTCTGGGAATAATGGTGCCATGAACGACATCGCCATCATGTGGCCGGATGCCGATGACCCGATTTTGGTGGCGGTTTATTACACTGGCAGCAAAGAACCTTTTGAAACCAAAAATCATGTGCTTGAACAGGTGGGCAGAATTATCAGCCAACAGTTTTCGCCGCACTAACTATTCCAACGAGAAAGACCCCAACCTGGTAGATTTTCGATGTAAAAACTTCTTTGCGTTTAGAAGTGCGTAGCAAACCCTAGGACGAATAGTGGTTGCTACCTATGTTCAAGAATATGCGCGCCGTTAAATTTTAACGGCAATCAAATTACGCCACCATCCTAGTAGTCTTTATTGAACTCATCGTTCAAATCATCATCCAATTCATCTTCTAACCTATTTCCCAGATTATCATCAAAATCTTCAGCGAAGTCATCTTCTTCGTCATATTCATCATCGTCTTTGTACAAATCGTCATAACTTAGACCTTCTTGATTCATAAGGTCTTCTTCGTCATCGTAGATACCTTGATCCAGCATCTTTTGATATTCATCATACATTTCACCCATCACACGACTCCTTAATGAGCTTTAATCGACTATCGTCATAAATCACTAGCAAAAAAGCGTTCAAACACTTCTCCTCTAATATTTTACTCCTGAATATTTCTAAAAGTTAGTCTGACAATGTTCTGAATAAGATTAAAAAGTAATGGTCTGGCTTCTTTGAAACAATCTTCAAGTGCCAAAGGTCTGTCGGTAATACTAAAGATAGCATCAATGCCGAGTTTATGGATATCGGCAATCGGAAAATCAATGCCGCCGACAATACCGACAACGAATACATTGTATTTTTTGGCAAGCTTTGCAACCTCAACCGGCACTTTGCCGTATTGGCTTTGCTCGTTGAACTGACCTTCTCCAGTGATGACCAAATCGAACTGATGTGTTTGAAACTGTTGTTCCAGTTGTAGCAGTTCTGAAACGATTTTAAAACCAGAATTCAACTTCCCGCCAATAAGCATTAGCCCCGCACCCATTCCACCTGCTGCGCCCGCGCCGGCAAGTTCCGCAACCTCTAACTGCAAGTCCTTCTTGACCACGCGCGCAAAGTTTCGCAATCCCTGATCCAATAATGCCACTTCTTCCGAACTTGCACCTTTTTGTGGACCAAACATATAGGCCGCGCCCGTTTCGCCATACAGTGGATTGGAAATATCGCAAGCCACCTGAACGCTAATACTGTCTAAATCCAAGCTGCTCGGTGGAACAATGCTTTCCAGAGCCAACAGACCTTCGCCATCCAAAGAGACATGTTCTTTATTAGCGTTGAGGAATTGAAAGCCCAGTGCCGACAAACACCCAATACCGGCATCGGTAGTGGCACTGCCGCCCAACCCTAGAATGAAATGCTTGGCACCTCTGGAAAGCGCATCTTGTATAAGCTGGCCTGTGCCATAGGTTGAGGTTTTCATCGCCTTACGTTGTTTGGGTTTCAATAGCGGTAGGCCTGATGCGGCGGCCATCTCGATAATGGCAGTTTGGGATTCTTGAAGATAGGCATAGTTGGCGGTAATGGCTTTGCCAACCGGGTCTTGCACTATGGCAGAAATGCGCTCGGCACCGTCAAGACTGGATAGGGTATCGACCATACCTTCACCGCCATCTGCCATCGGTTGGCTGATAACGTCGGCTTGAGGATAAACACTTTGGATGGCTTGCGTGGCAACTTCACAAAAAGTAACCGCTTCCAAACTGCCTTTGAATGAATCAGGCGCAATTAAAATCTTCATAAACGATGCCTTTGCTTACAGTTTGTCAACTGTGGTTAAACCTAAAGGACACAGCCTGTAATCAACGATCAATCGTTATGAACGCTTGGGAACCAAGTAGACTTTTCGACTTGATGGTACAGATTACGGTATTCGTCTTTCAGGTTCTTTTCCAGTCCTTTGGATCGGGCTGGTTGACAACCGCCCATCTTGGCGATGCTCTGATAGACACGATTAACGATTTTCTGTTTCACGTCTCTGGGGTCGTTGGCGTCCTTCGACATATAGTTCATCATATAGTCGTTCATGGTGATACCGAATTTGTTCAAAAACAAACGGTTCACCTTGGACTCGTTATAGGCTGCACTCACCCCTCTGCATCGTTGGTTGAAGGTGTCGTACTCAATGGCCGCAGTGACCAGTTGAGTGTGTAAAGCTTCATTGCTTAATTCTGCTTGAATCTCAGGACTGACCAGCCCAAGAGGATGACTTTCCAATATTTCTTCCGCGGTGCTTTCTTGCGAGAACGTCGGTGAGGAAAACAGCGTTAAACCGACCATGACAGCGAAGAAATAGCGCACACGAAGACTCGTATGAATTATTTTTAACGATAACCAAGGTCTTTGTAACAAGAGCTCTCTCCCAGTTTGAATGCAAGTTTACGCGTATGAATGGTTCTGTTATTTCATCATTAATAATGATTTTAGCAGTTTCAGTTCAGTTTAACAGGTTCAATGTCAGTCTGCCGCATTGCCGATTACTTTCCAACCCGGTAGCGTAATTCGTTAAAATAGCGTTAATACCCACAGAGTTACAAGATTGAAATGATTTACACAACCGAAAGAGACCGCCTACGTCAATTTTACGTGGACACTTGGCAAAAGGCACGCAACAACGAGCCTCTGGATGCGATGGAAACCCTCGTCGCCCGCGTCATCGAAATGCACCCTGAATACCATGCCATGCTGACGAACAGTAAACACCTCGGCAACAACTATTTTCCTGAGATGGGCGAAACCAATCCATTTCTTCACATGGGAATGCACTTGGGATTGCAAGAACAAGTCTCCATGGATCGCCCGGCAGGCATTCAAGACGTTTACAAGAAATTAGGCGAGCGCCTAAGAGATGTTCATGAAACTGAACATGCCATGATGGAATGTCTGGCGGAAGCCATGTGGCAAGCTCAACGCAACCAAACTGAGCCAGATGAACAAGCTTATTTGAAATGCCTACAGGCACTGCTGGAAAACTAACCCTTTAGAGGAAACATCATGCTTCAGTCCCCTTTTAAACGAGCATTGAGAAACAGCTTGTTGATTATGTTCATTGTTGGCCTAGCGGTTCATCTGCAAGGCACAACAGTTGCGGCAAGCATCATGTCCATGATCTATGCGCTGGTTATCGTTTTTCCGATTTTATGGATTACTTATCGCTACACCCATCAAATTCGTGAGAAATATGAAGCTGAGCGCCAAGCCGAAGAAAACAAACAGGACAACATTAACGAAGCGCCTTAATCCATAGCACTCTTGCCTTTAAAATCTACCAGGTTGGGTATCAAACTTATTCCCCCCAACCTGGCAGATTTTGTTCAACTCATGCCCCCAAACCTCTATTTTGCCGATTTGCCTCTTTACCCTACTGAATTCTTCGGTAGAATACACGTTTTCTGGTGCTTGCTGTCTCATAGACATGCAGTTAAACGGGAAACTCGTGCGATAACGCAAAACCACATCAAATCGAGTGCTGCCCCCGCAACGGTGATAGAAAAGACCTGACAACAACCCATTGGAGTTGCTCACTAGAGCTTCCGAGAAGGGGTTAGGAAATTGTTCTTCAGCCCGGATACCGGCCAGAAAATAGGTCTACGTTTGTAGCCGAACTTTTGAACCGATTGCGGTGGGCAATACGGAAAAAGAGATTTTTTGTGTCGTCAGGCATTACCACTCTTTTTTGTTCGGGCGCTTGTCCCGAATCCGTTGTTGCCTTCGTATAAACATTACGAAGGAATTTTATGAACCCTAACAAAATGCGCTTAGCCAAAACGCCGATTGCGTTGGCTATTTTTTCAATTTGTTCTGCCAGCTTTGCTGCAGATGACAAGAACCTTGATTCGGTTATTGTGACTGCCAATAACACGCCTCAGAACATCGGAAGCGTCACCTCAAATGTCACGGTAATTACCGCTGAAGACATTGAAAACCACCAGTACCAAACACTGCAAGATGCCATGCGACAAGTTCCAGGCTTGACCACCTACTCAAATGGCGGCTTGGGAACGGCAACCAGTCTTTTCATGCGCGGCATGGGCGGAAAGAATATTCTCGTGTTACAAAATGGCATGCAGTTGAACGACCCGACACTCACAGACGGTACCACCAACTTTGCCAATATCATGTTAGATGACGTTGAGCGAATCGAGATTATCAAAGGTCCGCAATCCGGTGTTTGGGGTGCAAACGCCTCCGCCGGCGTCATCAACATCATCACCAAAAAAGGTGGCAAGCGCGCAAATGCAAATCTGGAGTTTGGTAGCAACAACCAGAAAAAATTGGCTGCCAGCTTGGGCGCAGCTAATGAAAAAGCCGATTTCGCATTAAACTTCAGCGACTTATCAAGTGATGGTTTTACCTCGATCAAAAAATACAAAACATCCGGTAAAGGTGATGAAAAAGACCCTTTTGCACAGCAGGAAGCCTCTTTCCGTTTAGGCATTAACTTTGCAAAACAACAGCGTTTGGAAACCTTTATCAAGCATAGCAACGGTGATTCTGAGTCGGATTACAGTACACCGAATACTTCTTCACACAGCACTTTTGAAAGCACGTTGAGACAGCTACGTTATTTGGCAACCTTCGGTAAAGTTGACACGCAACTTTATGCACAAGATTCCCACATTCGTAGAGAGTACCCTGCTTATTCTTCTGTTTACGAAGGTAAAGTGAATCAGTTTGGCGCACAGGCGGACTGGCATTATGCCGACAAACAACAAGCGAGTTTCGCGGTAGCTTCAAAACAGCTTGAAGATATTAAAAACAACAACAGCTATTACAACCGTTCCGCCGCAGTGAACAACACCAACCAATTGTTTGGTGAGAAATGGGTGATTACCGAAGCGCTTCGATACGATGAGTACAATCGTTTCGACAATAAGACGACGGGAAAAATCGGTACCAAATATCATTTCATCCCAGAAGTTTTCATCAGCGCTAACTATGGTACGGGCTACAATGCGCCATCACTCTACCAGTTGACCAATTTATCGACACAAACCACGCAACTGACACCTGAGTCCTCGACAGGTTATGATGCGACCTTGGGTATTTACGGCTTGGAGCTGACCTACTTCAATAACGAAATCAAAGATGAATTGGTAACAGATGGCAGCTACAAGTACTACAACCAGAAAGGCACCTCTAAGTACCAAGGCTTTGAAGCCAACTACAAACGAACACTGGATGCAATTGACAGTGATCTGTCACTGAACTTTACACAACAGACAGCAAAAGACAACGCTGGTAAGTGGCTGGCGCGCCGTCCTGAACAACAAGCAGGCTTAGGCTTTGATTACTATGGTTTAAGTCGTACGCATTTTGGTATCCAGACAAAATATGTTGGCAACCTGTATGACAAGGCGGATAAAAAAGGCGCGAATATCGGTAACTACAGCACCACAGATTTGGTCGCAGACTACCAATTCAACCCGCATGTCTCCATTTACGGTAAAGTACAAAATCTATTTAATGAAGACTACACACCGGCGGTTGTCAGCTACGAAAGCGATGGTGTCACGCCAAAGTATGTCTACAACAATGGCGGCACGCTTTTGTTCGTTGGCGTGCGAGGCAAACTGTAAATCGCAGAAGTTATGATGACGACAAACACTTCCTCCCAAAGCCCCAACCCTTCCCACTGTTTGATGGTGCAGGGTTGTACGTCTGACGCGGGAAAAAGTACGTTAGTCGCCGGACTTTGCCGCGTCCTGGCGCGGCAAGGTTTATCGGTTGCGCCCTTCAAGCCACAAAACATGGCTTTGAACAGCGCAGTCACAGAAGATGGCGGGGAAATCGGCCGTGCACAAGCACTACAGGCTTTTGCCGCCGGCGTGCCTACCAGCGTACACATGAACCCCGTTCTTCTTAAACCCAATTCCGATGTCGGTGCTCAGGTCATTATTCAAGGCAAGAGCATCGGCAACTATAACGCACTGAATTATCACGAATATAAACCCACTGCGGCCAATGCCGTGTTGGACTCCTTTGCCTGGTTACGCCATCGCTTCAGTTACATTGTTGCCGAAGGTGCCGGCAGTCCTGCCGAAGTCAATTTGCGCGAAGGCGACATTGCCAATATGGGGTTTGCCGAGTCCATCGACTGTCCGGTCATTCTAGTAGCAGACATCGACAAAGGCGGGGTATTTGCCCATATTGTCGGTACACTCGCCTGCCTATCTGACTCTGAACAAAACCGCATCAAAGGATTTGTTATCAACAAATTCCGTGGCGACTTAGCGCTATTGAAAGATGGCTTGGATTGGCTGGAAGCCGGAACAGGTAAACCAGTTTTAGGCGTGGTGCCCTATCTGCATGGTTTGTTTTTGGATGCGGAAGATGCCGTTGACTTTCAACAAACTGAAAAGCCTCAAACCACTCTCAGAGTCATAGCCCCGCTGTTACCGCATATCAGCAACCACACCGACTTTGCGCCTTTACAATACCACCCGGATATCCACTTTCAATGGGTTAAGCATAATGAAGCCATTCCGCCCGCTGATTTAATCATCTTGCCGGGAAGTAAGAATGTCGCATTCGATCTGCAATGGTTAAAAACTCAGGGATGGGAAACCCATTTGAACCATCACCTACGTTATGGCGGTAAGCTGATAGGCATTTGCGGTGGTCTACAGATGTTAGGACAAGCCATTCATGATTCTTACGGCATTGAATCTGAAAGTGGCGACAGCCAATCCGGGTTGGGGCTATTAGACTATGAAACAACGCTCATGCCGAAAAAGACCCTGAAAAATAGAACAGGCCACTTCATATCGGATGAAACAACGAAAGTTGTCGGCTATGAAATTCATTGCGGTCAAACCAACTTATCCGAACTCACTCCGGCCATCACTCTGGAAGACGGCAGTGTTGAAGGTGGTTTCAGTCAAGACAACCAAATTTTCGTCACCTATTTACATGGCGTGTTCGATCAATCATCCGCTATCCAATTTTTGATGAACTGGGTGACGGAATCAGACAATACTCCTGTGGCAACACAACCCGAACTTGACGCCGACCAACAGCGCCACGCACAATTAGAAGTATTGGCCAATACCTTGGAGGGTTGTTTGGATATGGACAAGTTATTAAATATACTGGGAGTACAAAGTGACCGATAAGAAAAATGCCTATCATAAAGTCCGTATGGAACGAAAAAAGACTCAGATTGATGCTTCCATCGCCAAAGCCAACATCGAAAAAGGAATTTTATTGGTCATCACCGGCAATGGTAAAGGTAAGTCGACTTCTGCATTCGGCATGGTAGCCCGAGCACTGGGTCATGACTTGAAAGTTGGCGTATGCCAGTTCATCAAAAGTCGTACTGATACCGGTGAAGAAGCCTTTTTCAGCGCCCAACCAAACTGTGAATGGCATGTGCTGGGTGATGGCTTCACTTGGGATACTCAAAACCGTGAACAGGATATCGCCACATCAGAACGCGGGTGGCAAATTGCAGAAAAAATGTTGTCAGACCCGTCCTATGACTTGGTGGTTCTTGATGAGCTGACTTATCTACTGAGCTATGATTATATTGACAAGCAACGGGTACTCAGCGCACTACAAGCCCGTCCTGAGATGCAACATGTAGTGGTTACCGGTCGTTCAGCCGCCGCCGAGCTAAAAGAGATTGCCGATACAGTTTCAGAAATACAGGAAGTCAAGCATGCCTATAAAAGCGGTGTCAAAGCGCAAATCGGCGTAGATTTCTGAGAAGGCAACGTCATGATCCTGTCTCGCCTGCCCGCCTTTTTGCTTTGCCTGTTATTGGTGATTTCCCCTCTTTCACAGGCCGGAAGTTTTAGAATTGTTTCGCTGTCCCCTCATCTGACCGAAATGGTCTTTTCCGCTGGCGCAGGTAAATATCTGGTCGGTGTTGACCGCTATTCAAATTATCCGACTTCAACAACTAAACTACCAAAGGTCGGCGATGCCTTTCACTTGAATTTCGAACAGATAGTCGCCTTAAAACCCAACTTGATTCTGGTTTGGCAATCTTCCATCAAACCACAAGATTTACAACGGCTTCGGGATTTAGGCTTGCGTGTTTTTGTGTCCAATATCCAGACACTCAATGACATCCCCAATGAAATCGAAGAAATCGGTCGCAGAGCGGGTACACAACGCCATGCTTTTTCGACTGCGGAAGAATTGAGACATCGCTTGACGTTTTTAAGACTGCAATACGCCTCAAAGAGACCCATTTCTGTGTTTTATGAAGTGTGGAATCAACCCCTTACCACCATCAATGGACAACAGTTCATTAGCCAGGGTCTGGCTCTATGCGGGGCACAAAATGTGTTTGCAGACCTGACACCCTTAGCGCCACAGATCAGTCGGGAGAGCGTCTTGCTGAAAAACCCTCAAGTGATTTTACTGGGCGGTGCCAAAGACAAACAGCCTTCATGGCGCCGTAATTGGCAAGCTTTCCCAATGCTACAGGCTGTTCAGCAACGTCAAATCATTGGGGTCAATAGCGATTTATACCAACGCCCGACGCAACGCTTTATTGAAGCCCTGCCTGAGCTGTGCAACCAAATAAATATTGCGAGAAAAGCCTATTCCCAAAAATAGACACTTGTCCGTTTAGGTATTTAGGACATATTCCAGAAATGGATAATGAGATATAGCGCGTAAATTGACAGCAAAACAATACTGAAAACCGTAATCGGTCTTAGCCCTTTCTGTTCAATAACAATGCCTTGCTGGCGTAATTTTCTTTGATGGAAATAGCGTTTGATCATCCAATAGCCAAACGCAATCAAACCAATTAGTGTTAAGAAATTTAGAAGTTTAGACATGAAATATTTTGTGTTTAAAATCTGCCAGGTTGGGGCATTTCCGTTATTCGAGTTTAAAGGTTATGCCTTTTCTGACATTAGTCGACGAACCTTATCCAGGTCTTTTTGAGTGTCCACACCAATACCGGCATCGCAAAGCGCGTCCAACACCAAAATTGATTCACCATGCCATAAAACACGCAACTGCTCCAAACGCTCTACATGCTCCAAGGCGCACTCCGGCCAGGCAACATAACGTTTAACGAACCCTGCACGATAGGCATACAAACCAATATGACGCTTATAATCCCAGTTCTCAGGTAAGGTTGGCGGCTCATTGGAAAAAGTATCTCTCGACCAAGGCATTGGCGCACGCGTGAAGTTCAACGCGAAGTTCTTTTGGTTACGAATCACTTTCACCGCATGAGGGTCGAAAACCGTTTCAACATCATCAATCGGCTCACAGAGCGTCGCCATTTGTACGCTTTCATGGGTAGACAGCCCATCTGCAACTTGGACGATTAATTCAGGCGGCAACATCGGTTCATCGCCCTGAACATTGACGATAATGTCATCATCAAAAAAGCCTAGCTTTTCGACCACTTCGGCAATACGTTCTGTACCGGACTGATGGCTCATGGAAGTCATGCAAACTTCTGCGCCAAAGGCTTCACATGCTTGCTTAACGGCTTCGGATTCTGTGGCGATGATAATACGCTCTGCACCAGATAATTTGGCTTGCTGCCAAGTCCATTGAATCATCGGTTTACCGCAGATGTCCATCAGAGGTTTGCCGCATAGGCGACTGGACTCATAACGAGCGGGAATAATGACAACAAACCCCATACTTAAGCGTGTTGCCCTTTTTGTTTACGATAGGCTTCCACTTCTTCCGGCACGAGTTCGCGGGCTTCGTTTTCAAGCATAATCGGAATACCGTCACGAACAGGATAAGCCAGATTAGCCGCAGTGGAAATCAGCTCTTGCTTGTCTTTATCAAACAACAGAGAGGTTTTGGTGACTGGACAGACCAGAATGTCCAAAAGTTTTGGATCCATGAAATCAACTCTTCCTTAGTTCGCTTATATTCGTTTTGTATTCTTTGCGTTTTTGCCCGTCTTGAAACCGGTTCAAAGACGACGTAATTTTTTGATGATTTGCTCGGCAAAAGGCTGACTGCACTGAGGCTTGATTTCCAAGTACCACCAATCATCTTCAGCAAATGCCACACATTTTACCGCATCTTTCTCAGTCATCAGTAACGGAATTGCTTCCTTTTGCTGTTTTAGCCACGAAAAATCTTTTGGTTGGTACGCCTGATGATCGGCAAAATCCCGAGACTCTACAATCGCCCCTAAGCGATTCAAAGCACGGTAAAAACGTGCCGGATTGCCTATCCCTGCAATAGCATTGACCGCTTGGTTTTTGAACGCTTCAAGTGACAAGGTTTTTTCCGGGTGCTTCACATTACGAAAACAAACTGGCGTCAAACGCATAATTTCAATGGTGTCGGCAATCGCTAAAGGATAGCGCAATGTGCCATTACTGACGATGAAATCCACTGTCTTAAGACGACGTTTAGATTCACGCAAAGGGCCTGATGGCAAACACATGCCATTCCCCAACCCTCTTTCGCCATCGACCATTACGATTTCCATATCACGCGCCATCGCATAATGCTGTAGACCGTCATCCGAAATAATCACATCGAGATGACCGCCTAGTGCCTTGACGTTTTGTTCAAGATATCGAATCGCTTCCACTCTGTTCGGTGACACCGCCATCGGTACTTTCGCCTGCTTGACGAGCATCACTGGTTCGTCGCCCACCCATTTCGGATCAGAATCCGGCGTAACCATTTGCGGCCAGGTTTTGGCTTTACCGCCATAGCCTCGACTCACGATTCCACAACTAAAACCTTGTTGCTGCAATTGCTCAACCAGCCACATGATAAAAGGCGTTTTACCGGAACCGCCCACGACGATGTTACCGACAACGATGACCTTCGCCTCAGTGACTTTTGGTGGATGCTGTGTTTCAAATGCTTGGAGACGGCGACGCGCCACACGGCAAACCAACCGGGAAATCGGCAACAGCAAACGGCTTTGCCAAGCAATGTGATTGTGATCGGCTCTCAGCCAGAAACTCGGCCAACTCATAAGATCCTCGGCGGTATGTAGTCATAAGGGAAAACGAAAAGATAGTAAAGCTTAATCGGTTGGCGATTATGGCGCTTTACATTGGTGATGATACCAAGTTTTATGGTCAATGCGTTGACGATTTTCGACTTGAAATTCATTTGGTGTCATTTTTAAGGTTATGGCGCCATTGCATGCCGTATTGAGCATGGCAATTCCCAATTTATTTATCCGCTCGACAACCGGTTTATTCGGAAAATGATAGCGATTCAAATACCCTGCTGAAAACAGTACCAACTTGGGTTGCACGGTTCCTAGCCAAACCAAGGATGTTGCCGTATGGCTGCCATGGTGACCAGCAACCAGCACCTCGGATTTCAACGCCATCTTTCCCTGCTTCCGATAGCGTTCAATCAAGTGCTGCTCAATCGTTTTTGAAGCATCTCCCATCACCATCATCGCTGTCTTGCCGGTTGAAACCCGTAACACGCAAGACGCATCATTATCATCAGGCGCGACTGCGCCCTTTTGCGGCGATAAAACGTCAAAATGAACTTGATCAAATATCCAGGATTGCCCCGCAAAACATGGCATGAATTGAGTCTTAATAGCTTCTTTTTGTAGCCTTCCATTTAATTTTTTTGGCTGCCCTAAAATGGCATGATCCACCTCTACGTTTTGCAATAGCGTTTGTGTTCCTCCTGCGTGATCCATGTCGGAATGGCTCACCACCAGTAAATCAACGCTGTTACGTTTTTCATGGGAGAGATAAGGCAATAGTGCCATACTGGCACCATCCAATGCTTCACTGAATTTAGGTCCGGTATCGTAAACTAACGTATGGTGACGCGTTTCAAACATCATGGCTTGCCCTTGTCCAACATCCAACAACGTCACTTTGACTTCTCCCGGCAACAATTCACTCTTGAATTGGCTGTAACCAACAGACACTAAAAAGAACAGAGCAATCATCATGACCGCACCAAGCCATCGATAAGATTCTCTCCAAGGGTATGTCTTTCCTTTAGAGCTGAACTCAGTTGGCCACTTAGTTGAAACCCAAAGCGCCAATCCAGCATAAAGACAAATCAGTGCAATCGGCGAGATAGCTCCCGGCATCCAATAAATTACGGCATGTTGGCCTAGCTTCAATATCTCGTTCAACCCCCACCAAAGCCATTGCCATAGTTCGTTATTCATTTCCATGACAAACTCGGCAACTCCGGGTAGCCATGCGCCAAACAACAGAATAAAAACCGCCGACAACATCAACAATGGTAGCGCCACCAGTGTGACTACTGGAACAGCTACTAAGTTAGCGAGAACACCAATGGTAGGCACTTGACCATAGAACAACGTCAATATTGGCGCCATCCCTAAAGTCAGTGCGAGTTGCAACAGTAAAAACTGCTGCCATGTCGCGCGTCCCTGAAAACCGGGAGAAGCGATAACCGCATAGATGATGGCGACGGCAATAAAAGACAGCCAAAACCCTTGGCTGAGTACTGCTCTTGAATCCGGTAACGTGATGAAAAATGCCGCCAGTGCCAGTGCCGCCCACACTTGGAAACGACGGCGAAACACGATGAAAATCAAGAGGATGAATACCATCAACCCTGCTCTCACCGTGGGTATGGCAAACCCGGCAAGTGCGATATACATAAATGCAAAACCACTGGCGCCAAGGCTTCCCCAAACCACTTTAGGCGTACGTGAAATACTCTGTCTTAAGGCGGACAGTGGCAAATACAAAACGAGCCATTTCCAAATTGATGCAAACAACCAAAATCCGATTGCTGCCATAATGCCGATATGCAATCCGGAAATCGCCATGAGATGGACAGTACCGGTTTGCCTGAAAACTTGCCATTGCGGTGCGGTAATCAGGGATTTATCGCCATAGAGCAATGCCCCGAAAACACCACCAAACGCACTATGTTGAAACCAAGGATTAAGTCTTTGCCAAATCCACTGCTGCAAGCTGAAGTTAGATGGCGGTGCCAACCGCTGTGCGGTAGCGAAGGTTCTCGCATTCAGTACATAACCAACCGCTTGAACATGCTGTTGGAATAAATAGGTTTCGTAATCAAACGCACCGGGGTTCAAGCTGAAATGATTTGGCTTGAGTTTGATATAAAAGCGCCACTTCTCGCCGGATTTCGGCAATGATGTCAGGCTGCTGGCAGTTTTATTAAAATACCAAGACAGCCGGATTCTGGATGAAAAAATCTGCCAGGTTGGGGGTAATGACAGCTGATTAATGCGAGACAGTTTCAAGGTGAATTGGACTTTTTTCTGACCGAAATCGGTTTGTTTTTCAGTGGACAAACCGACAATCTCGCCTTCCACCCAAACCTTCTGGTTAAACGCCGTTTCAGGGATTTTTATGGATGTATTTTCGACATAAAAGCTCAACAAAAATGCAATAAGTGCGCCGAAAATAAGCTGTATAATAATTTGGTTGAGCTTGGTAAAGAAAGAATACCGAGGCATTGAAAAACGCAATGCGCCAACAAATAACAATAGGGAAAGCGAGAACAAGCCCACGGTAACGCTTGTCCATGGCGGTTGAGACAGATGATAAATGCCGACTAATGCGCTGATAAACCCTAAAACAAAATAACGAAACATAAAAATTTTAGTAACTCGACCGCTATGCCGAAAAAACTCATCAAAAAATACGCGCCCAACCCTGAAAAAATTCGCCAAATAAAAGGCATTGGCTTTCTCGCCAAATGGATAGCAAACCCGAATTTATGGCACGTTCATCGTCATAATACGGCAAAAGCCTTTGCAAGTGGCTTATTTTGGATGTCGATTCCGATTCCCTCTCAGATGCTGACATCAGCCATCACCGCGATTATTTTCAGAGCAAACCTGCCGATCAGTGTCGCTTTGGTGTGGATTAGCAATCCTTTGACCATGCCGCCGATTTTCTATTTCAACTACTTGGTGGGAACATGGATTCTAGGAGATAAAGCACAGTCTTCGGAAGCTTTTGACTTGTCATTTGATGGTATATTGCATACCTTGGATCAGATTTGGTTACCGTTGTATTTGGGCAGTACGGTCGTCGGTGTTACGTTGGCTGTTTTCAGCTACTTCGGCATCCACATTTTCTGGCGTTGGCATGTCGCCAAATCATGGAAAATCCGTCGTCAGGAACGTCGCAAAAACCAGGAACAATAAAATTAGTGACCAAACCCTCTAGTCGGGTTATGGTCGAGTTTGACCTGCTTTAAATCAACGCTTAATCATCATGACTTTCGTCATGCTTTTCGTTCATTTTTTCCAGCGCTTTAATCACTCTATCGTTAACGCTGCCTTCCGGGAACTCACCCTTATCGTTGACTTTGCCAACAGGCATATCGGTAAACAAACCTAGCGCATCATCAATATGGCTCATCGCGTAAATATGGAATTGACCTGACTCCACCGCTTCACGCACTTCTGCGTTCAACATCAGGTGTTTGGTATTGGCTTCAGGAACAACCGCTCCCTGGGTTCCTGTCAGACCACGAGCCTTACAGACCTTGAAGAAGCCTTCGATTTTCTCATTCACGCCACCAATGGGTTGAATTTCACCAAACTGGTTTACCGACCCGGTAATCGCCAAATCCTGACGTAATGGGGTTTGAGAAATCGATGAAATCAATGCCAACAATTCTGCAGAAGAAGCACTATCCCCTTCAACGCCATCATAAGTTTGTTCCATAACGATAGAAGCACTAAAGCCCCACGCCTTGAACTTCATATAACGACCACGTAAATAGCCGGACAATATCAACATCCCTTTAGAATGGATGGGGCCTGCCATTTCAACTTCACGTTCAATATCCACCACCCCTTCATCACCTGATGAAGCCTGAGCGGTAATACGGACTGGCTGACCGAAAGATTGGCGTCCAACTGTCAATACCGTCAAACCATTAACCTGCCCAACATGCGAGCCTGTAACAGAAATTAACACCTGCTCTTCGATAATCGCTCGGTGGAAATAATCTTCCATCAACCCGGTATGGAAATCTCGTTGCAGAATCGTTGCTTCGATCGTACTTCTGGTGATTTCGGTTTCGTCATTTGCTCTGGCAAAAGCGTTTGCTTCGGCAAGCACATCACGTAAAATCGCTTTGTTGGTGTAAAGGCGGCTTTCCGACTCTGCCAGACGTGAAGCGTATTCAATCAATCTTTCATAAGCAGAAACAGAGACAGGTAAGTCATCCCAATCCTTGATTTCGTTTTCTAGCTGTTTCGCCAGCACCAATTCATGTTCTTCAGTACGTTCCAGCTCAACTTCAAACTCGACCTGCACCTTAAACAAACGACTGAATTGACTGTCGATTTCCTGTAATGCGTAGAAATGAATTGCACGCCCCAACAGAACCAAAGTGACATTCAAAGGATAATCCGGCAAATGGTAAGGCACTACACTGCTTGAAGACGGAATTTCAAACGTCAGTTTCTTACTCAATAATGCGGCTTTCAAGTTCGACCAGATTTCAGGGTCTTTCAGCAGAGATTCAACATTCAACAACAAGAAACCGCCATTCGCTTTTTGTAACAACCCGGCTTGATGGTTCATTGCCAACGTTAGGGTATCCGTTGCATTGGCACTGGCTGAATTGATGGTATAACCGAACAGTTTCGGCATACTGGCATTTTGTTCGTAAATAATCGGCGCATGCTTCAGACCGCTATGATCGACCAATAAATTCACTTCAAAAATCGAAAAACCGTGCTGTTCTGCCAACAGGTCTTCCATGGAATTCTGTGTGGTGCTGGTGACACTTTCACCGGACTGATCCCAAAACAGATGTAACTTGGAAATCACCGCATCTTTCAATGATTCCAAATATTGTTTTACAGAATCATTTTCTCCAAACTCCATCTTCAAAGCATCAGTCAATGGTGCCAGATGGTCGTTGGCAAAACGAGTGTTCAGCTTCTTACCAGCATCCATATATTCATGCTGCAAGAATGGGAAACGGGTCAAGCCTTTATTCAACTCTTCCTCAACTTGATCCAACGCTTCAAGAAAATGTTTTTGCAAAGGTTCTTCCAAATTCTTCAATTCGGACATACGCAATCGTTCGCCATCGACTACCGCCAACAAAACAAAGTTATTTTCAGTTTGCTGAATCTCAATACTCAACGACTCCGCTAACTCGAATGCCGGCGTCAACGCAGCTTCTTGCTTTTGTGCAAGATCATTTTCCAACTGCTGGTTTTTCAGCTGGTAGACATGCCCATCAAACACGACCGGCAACTGCGTTTTCAACTGCGTAATAAACTCTTCCATGGCCGCTTTAAAAGCATGCCCGTGTCCAGCCTTAAAATAAAGATACTGTGTCTTGTTAGACTCACTGAAATCGGACACCAAAACGACATCCTGCGGAATATCTCTTCTGGCGGCGGCATCACGTAACACGGATTTGGTCATGCCGATACGACCAACGCCAGGTTCCCCCATAATGAAAATATGATTCTGATTACGTTTGAGGTGCAACCCAAAATTTAGAGATTGATAGGCACGAGGATGAAAGCGTTTCATGAACGCATTGACATTCGTCTCTTGTTCTTCAAATTTTTCAGGGTTGATAGTGGTAAAACGGTAGAGTTGATCAGCAGAAAGTTTGCGCATAGTCGTCGATGAGTCAGTTTATATTCTATAAATATCCAAGCCGGATACAAGAATAGCACAAAAAAACCCGCTTGGATAAAGCGGGTTGTTTTTAATTAAAATAACTTAGATTGTGTTTGTTTCAGCCGATGAATAAACCGGCAAAACGATTCAAATAAAATCAATAAGTTACTGAATCAATACTCATCTCTCGGTGGATTCGCATGGATTTTGTGAATCGTCAAATCCGCACCTTGATGTTCTTCTTCTTCTGATAGACGAATGCCAAAGAACACATCAATTAACTTGTAAACGATGTATCCGCCAATCAAAGCAACGGCAACCCCCATCAAAGTTCCAATAAGCTGAGACATAAAAGATACGCCACCTAGACCACCAAGGGCCGTGCCTCCGAAGATACCAGCGGCAATTGCACCCCAAACACCACATAAACCGTGTAGCGGCCAAACCCCAAGAACATCATCAACTTTCAAAGTTTTTTGCGTCCAGACAAATGCCTTAACGAACAAAGCACCGGCAACCAAACCGATAACCAATGCGCCTAATGGACTCACCACATCAGAACCAGCACAAATCGCTACCAAACCAGCAAGTGGTCCGTTATGCACGAAACCTGGATCTTTGTCGCTCATGAATGTCGCAGCCAGGATTCCCCCGACCATCGCCATCAATGAGTTCATGGCAACCAAACCTTGAATGCCCGTGATTTGCTGTGCAGACATCACGTTGAACCCAAACCAACCAACGGTCAGAATCCATGCACCCAACGCCAGAAATGGAATGCTTGACGGTGGATACACTTGCTTAATGTTGCCATCTTTACCATAACGGCCACGTCTAGCACCCAGAACCATAATGGCTGTCAATGCAATCCAACCACCAACGGCGTGAACGACAATCGAACCTGCAAAATCATGAAAAGGTGCGCCATAGTTTGTTTTCAGCCAATCCTGGATACCGTAGTTACCGTTCCAAGCAATCCCTTCAAAAAACGGGTAAACAAAAGCGACGATAAAGAAGGTAGACAATAGAATCGGGTAAAACTTCGCACGCTCTGCAATACCACCGGAAACGATGGCTGGAATCGCCGCAGCAAACGTCATCAAGAAAAAGAATTTAACCAATTCATAACCGGACTTTTCCGTCATCGCCTTGGCAAGCTGTCCATCCAAGTTGAAGCCTAAGAAAACCCCATAAGCAACGCCATAACCGATAAAGAAGTAAGCAACGGTCGACACGCCTAAATCCGACATGATTTTGACCAGAGCATTGACTTGGTTTTTGTGTTGTACCGTTCCCACTTCCAAAAAAGCAAAACCGGCATGCATGAACAGGACTAAAATAGCCCCTAAAAGGATAAATAAGACATCTAAGCTGGTGGTTAAATGTTCCACGCGAACTCCTCGTTGAATCGAATAGAATTTTATAAAAACGTGAATTTTACCAACTCTGTCGCGTTAAGGGTCAAATTTGTCTCAGAAAAAACTAATGCACCATCAAACTGTTTTATCCAGACTCGATCATCCACGTTTTTCCGATAAGGGAATTGACGTTTGGATAAAGCGGGATGATTTGAACCACCCTACCATTCAAGGCAATAAATGGCACAAGCTGAAGCTAAATCTTCAGCAAGCGCGACTTGAGGGGAAAACAACACTGGTCACTTTTGGCGGCGCTTACTCAAACCACATTGCCGCAGTAGCCGCCGCCGGAAAAAATTTAGGATTTGAAACCCATGGTTATATTCGCGGCGAAGAGTTACGAGATACTCCGAATAAATGGAGTCTCACTCTCACTGAAGCTGCCCGTAAAGGCATGCTGCTACACTTTATTTCCCGTAGCGATTACCGGCTAAAACAATCTCCTGAGTTTTTATCGACCCTCAATACTTGCCACCCAAATGCCTACATCCTGCCGGAAGGCGGCACCAATGAACTTGCCATCCTCGGATTCAAAGAGATTTGTAAAGACCTTGAAACTCAATGTCCCGAGTGGACGCACCTCTATACGGCTGTCGGCACGGGAGGAACTCTTGCTGGGTTCATTACCAATACACAATATCAAGCTAACAGACAATTACTTGGTGTATCGACATTGAAGGATTCCAATTATCTGATTGAAGACATTTCCACTTGGGTTGAGAAGGCTTCGAATCACCAGACAAACGCCTGGAAACTTTTACAAGATTACCATGGCAATGGTTATGCAAAATCATCTCAAGACATGGAAGATACGGAAACCTGGTTTGAAGAGAACTTTGGCATCCTGCTTGATCCGATTTATACCCGAAAGCTGATTTTCGCCTTTCTTGCTGAATTGGATAAAAATCATATTCCTTCGGGATCAAAAGTCATTTTGTACCATTCCGGTGGACTACAAGGCAGAAAAACAAAGCATTAACCCTAGAGCACCCAGCCTCATAAAACCTTCTATTTTGAATTTGATTGAAATAAAGGTTATATTTCGCCCGTAAAATTAAGGCATTTCTAATTGAAACCGAATAAAATGCCTACACATAGCAAGTTTCATCAAACTTATTTGGACACAGTTGTTAGAGATCGCAGGACGCACATGCTCACCATAAAAGAACAAATAGAACATGCGAAAACGCTTTTTGAGATTGATAAGATTCCCGCACTTCCCAAGGAAATCCTCAAATTAAACGAGCTCCTGTCTGGACTACAACTTCCCGAAACCAATGAAATTGTCAAACTGATTTCTCAGAACATGAACTTGACTGCCGAAGTCATCAAAACTGCCAACTATCCCCTATTTTCCAAACACAGAGCAGCCGACGTCACCAGCATCCGCGATGCGGTTGACGTCATCGGCGTAAAAAGCCTGAAAAGCCTGGTGATGGGAATTTATTACAGCATGGAATATCTTGGTCGTGCCCGAACCGAAATTAACCAGCTCAGTTTGAACACCGCATCACTTTGCGGTTTTTTGAGTGAGCGTGTGATGCATATAAGATCTGACCAAGCTTACCTAGGCGGCCTGTTCTATAACTCCGGTTGCATTATTTTAGCGACCAAGTTCAAAGACTATGATGAAGTCTTTATGGAATGTTTAGCGGCACCCTATCACACCAAACAGATTGAGAACGAACGTTATACCTCAAGCCGAAATGTAGCGGGATTACTTCTGGCAAAGAAGTGGCAGTTGGGAAAATCGATGGGACATATCATCTACCAAGCGCACAAAAAGCATTTACCAGAAATAGAAGACGACAGTATCCGAACATTAGTCGCGCTGGTTCAACTCAGTGAGGCTTGTATTATCGAACATGAAATGCCGGAGTATTTCACCGAAGAAGTGGCTTTGATGCGTGAAAACGCCAATCAAGAATTGATGATAGCGGAAGAAGATATCCGCGAAGCCATTGACTACCTCTTCCCCCAACCTGGTAGTTTTTAATCGTTCGCACCGCCTGATAACAGCGATGCGAATCGAATCCTAGCTTTACAACTTAGCAATATATGCTGCGACAGACTTAATATCTTCTTCACTTAATTGCTGAGCGTTAGGAATCATCATTGAACTCATTGGACCGAATGACTTACCTGCTTTATAAGCCTTGAGCTTGGCAATAATATCATCTTTCTTCAGACCTTTTAGTTTAGGGCCCACTCCACCTTGACCATGATCGCCATGACAAGCTGAACAGGTCGCAAAAATTTCTTCTCCCGTTTTTACTGCTGGATGCGGTTCGTTGTCGATAGCGGTTTTCTCAGGTTCTGCCCTCTCAATATCTTCAGCAGGTGCCGTGGTTTCCGCAGGCTTAGCAGCCGTTTCATCTGTTGGCTTTTCTGGTTCACTCGTTGTCAGATTCTGGGTTTTAACATCCATCGTAGAAGTTTGCTCACCGTTTGGCGGCATCAAGTTCTGATCTGCGGTTGATGATTTCAAAGCCTCTGCTTGCTTAGAAGCATTTTCAGAGGAGGATGTTTGGTTATCAGAATGTCCACAACCAACCAATGCCACACTTGAAACACATAGTAAGGAAGAAAGAAAAAGTGTTTTTAACTTCATTTGAATTTCCTTGTTTTTTTTAACCCGATGTTTAATGAATTCCGTATCTTTTGGAATAAATTGCACAAAATACCGAAAGTTCCATTGGCATAGAACTCAAGCAACAAAATGTTCCATATTGTTTCAAGACTTGAATTCATTTAATATTCAGCCAAAATTCGCCTACATTAAGTCACGAAGTCATTGAATTTGCAAGCAATTAATCACACGTTCGCGTTTGAACTTCTTCTGCCACCTTTCAGCAGGATTTACCCCATTTTATTCGTGGGATTCAATTGACAAAATTCACTTTTGTGGTATTATAAATAATAATTATTTTTATTTACTTTAACCTTATTTAACGCCGACGTTCACGTCCGGTTTGGAATAGTGCTTTTATGCCAGACAAAAACGCCATTCGACTAGATGAATGCCATCAGGATCAGACCTGTACTATCGTTGCCCTTACTGGCGACCTAGAGACTAAACTTCACCTGGTAAACCTTGGATTTCATACCAACAGCCACATAAAAGTTTTATTGGTACGTGGAGATAGCTACATCTTAACCGTGGATGGTAGCCGCTTCGCCGTCGATAAAAAAATCGCTCATTTTATTAAGGTTCACCCTCTGTCATGACCGTTACTGATTTACCCATTGCTAATGTTGCAAAAAATTATCAACATCAAATCGCCCTAATTGGAAACCCAAACTGCGGAAAAACCACCCTGTTCAATCGTCTGACCGGCTCTCAGCAAACAACGGGGAATTGGCCAGGAGTAACGGTTGAGCAAAAAAACGGGCAATTTGCAATAGGCTCAGAAAAATACAAGCTTATCGACTTGCCGGGTGTGTACAGCCTAGAAAATTCTTCCCGCTCTGGTCTGGATGAAAAAATCGCTCGCAACTTCCTTCAATGCCAGCCAGCAGAATTAATTTTGAATATTGTCGATGCCACCAGCATTGAACGTCAGCTATTTTTAACAGCGCAATTGTTACACATGGGCTTGCCGGTCGTGGTCGTGCTCAATCGTATGGACATGTTGCACGAACGTCATTTGTCTATTGATATCGACACCCTTTCAGAAAAATTGGGCTGCCCAGTCATCCCGATTTCCGCTTACTTCAATCAAGGCGTTGACGAGCTTAAAGAACAAATTCCAGAGTTGCTAAACAAGCGTTCTAACTTACATTTCGATCTACCGGACATGTTGCATGAATGCGTGCATGACATCCGTAACTTGCAACCACACACGAACGAATCCTGCTGGAAGACGTTGCAAACCCTGCTCAAGCCAGAGCAGGCACCCTTAGAGTTGCGCAGCTATGCGATGGCATCGAAAAGAAAGTTGGAAGAACATTATGAAGAAGACCTGGCGATTGTCGCTACTGACCTTTACTTCCAATTTGCACATGATGCAACCCATGCCAGCTTGACTCATACTGATCAATTTACCCGTAACACGACGGATATTTTGGATAAATGGGCGCTGCACCCGGTTTTGGGAATGCCAATTTTCCTAACCGTCATGTACTTGGTATTTGCCCTCTCCATAACGCTGGGGAATGCGTTTTTGGACTTTTTCGACCAAGGCGCTCAAGCCATTTTTGTCGATGGCCCTACTCACTTACTACAAGCTATCTCCACGCCTGAATGGCTGATTACCCTTCTGGCAACGGGTATCGGTGGTGGTATTCAAGTGGTTGCTACGTTCATTCCGGTTATCGGTGCCTTGTTCCTTTTACTGTCGATTCTCGAAGAGACGGGCTATATGCAACGTGCCGCGTTGATTATGGATCGTTCCATGCGTCGAGTCGGCTTATCCGGACAGGCTTTTATTCCGCTGGTTATCGGCTTTGGTTGCAACATTCCGGGCGTCATGGCTAGCCGAGTCCTGCCTGACGAACGTGACCGCATCATGACCGTGATGATGACACCATTCATGTCTTGTAGTGCCCGTTTGACGGTTTATGTGCTCTTTGCGACTGCCTTTTTCTCAGACCATGCAACCCTGTTGGTTTTCTCACTTTACTTGGTGGGGATTGTTGCTGCGGTACTGACCGCTCTGGTTCTGAAGAAGACATTGCTGCCTGGCGAAGCGCCTAGTCTGTTGATGGAACTGCCTATTTATCACAAACCGGCCTTCATCAATGTAGTGCTGAATTCTCGAAACAAACTTAGAGGCTTCATTACCGATGCCGGTAAAGTCATTATCGTCGTCGTGCTGCTAATTAACTTCTTCAACAGCCTAGGAACCGACTGGACTTTCGGTCATGAAAACCAAAACAACTCGGTTTTAAGTGAAGTCGCCAAAGTCACCACGCCAGTATTCGAACCACTTGGTGTGACGGAAGACAACTGGCCGGCAACGGTTGGATTGATTACTGGTATTTTGGCAAAAGAAGTCGTTGTCGGCTCTTTGGATGCACTTTATCAGAGCAAAGAAGAAAACAAATCCACAGAAGACAGTTATGACTTTATCGGTGCAATGAAAGGTGCTTTTGCCACTATCCCTGCAAATATCACCGGCATCTTCACTAACTTGGACGATCCTCTAGGGTTGGAAGCGCTTAAACACGTAGAAAACACTCAAGAAGCTGCTCAAGAGTTGGATGTAAATGTCAGCACTCTACAAAAAATGCACCAGCATTTTGGTGGTGAGGTTGCTGCTTATGCTTACTTGCTGTTGATTCTGCTTTATTTCCCTTGTGTGGCGACTGTCGGTGCCATCAAGAAAGAACTCGGTTGGAAATGGGCGATTATGAGTGGTAGTTGGAGTTTATTCCTCGGCTATACTGTAGCGGTGAGCTTCTATCAAATCATGACATTCATGGAGCATCCGCAATACTCCCTCGCGTGGCTGTCCGCTATCGCCTTGGCATTTATTGGTTTATACTTAACCTTGAAGCGTATTGGTATGCAAAAAACCGCGCCCACGAAAAAAGTAGCACAGCACTAGCCAGTGCACTGCTGCTAAGTCAAAGGAGTCTAACTATGATTCTTTTAGAAATGAAGCGTTACATTCGCGAACATCAACAGGTCAGTACCGACGATTTAAAAAATCGGTTTGACCTTGACGATAACGCGTTGCAAGGCCTGCTTACGCCATTGATTGAGCAAGGTCATGTTCAATTGGTATCTTCAGACGGTGAAAGCTGCTCAACCGGCAACTGTAATAGCGGTTGTAGTTCTTCTGCCAAAGAAATGGTTTATTGGACTGCCAAACGCCTAAAATCTCTCAATATCGCTGTTCAGGTTCAACTTTAAGCGTTAATTTGACCAAATGTGTGCGATTAAAGCTGTCTAAAACATCATTTTAAAATAAACGTTTGATTTAATTTGACTTTCATAGAATAGATCTTATACTGTCACTCACAGGAAGAAATTGCCTTTGTTTACCTAGTTCTACCTCTCGTTTTCGTTGTGTTAGTCATAATTCTCCGTCCCGAAATAGAAAATCAGTACCAAAAAAATTTTTTCCTTATGTCCTTAGAAGATCTTAGGACGCGTTTAGTAATTTTATTTTTATAGGAAAAGCATTATGTCTACTACACAAACTGGAACAGTTAAGTGGTTCAACGAATCTAAAGGATTTGGTTTCATTCAACAAGAAAATGGTCCAGATCTTTTCGCTCATTTCAGCGCAATCTCTGGTTCAGGATTCAAAACTTTGGCTGAAGGTCAAAAAGTTGAGTTCACTGTTGGTCAAGGCCAAAAAGGTCCTCAAGCAGAAAACATCGTAGCGCTATAATCTAGCCCGACGTTTAAGCTTATAAAAAAAGCGAGCTTTGGTTTTCCAAGCGCTCGCTTTTTTGTATCTACTAAAAATACCTTCAACACCCAACCTGGCAGATTCTTGCCACACTTCTATTAGAATTCTTTGAGTTGTTTTTCCAAGCGCTGAATAGAAACCGGCTTTAGGGTTTTCATCGGCTGTGCAAATAATGAAACGCGCAACTCCTCCAGCATCCAACGAAAATCTACCAGGTTGGGGGCATTGGCATAAGCAGGTTCTTGAGCCAGTTTTTCATAAGAATCCAACAATGGCTGAATCTGACGAATCGCCACTTGATCCTTCGCTGGGTCCAAATCGAGTTTTTCCAAACGTTTTTCCAACCCTTGTAAATACCTCGGCAATTGTGCCAACCATGTTTCCGGCGTGGTTCTGACAAAGTCTTTGGAAATCAAGCCATCCAACTGATGTTGAATATCAGCAATAGACGCCAGCCAACGTGGATTGACCTTGCCTTTGACCTGTTTAGCTATTTTCTGATGAGCCGTCAAAATCTCACTGACTTGTTTCGCGACTTTTTGCCCTTTCTCCACCCATTGGCTACGCACCAGTTCAAGCGTCTGCTCAAACTCCGATTGCTTACGTATAGCTTGTGGTTCTGGTACCAATTGCGCCAACGCACGGTCAATAATCTGCTGCGTCAAATCCTGACAGGTGCCATAAGGCGCATAGCACAGACAAGCTTTTTGAAGGGGAAGCTGTTTGAAGAGGTATTTTTGTTTATCCGTCAGCAGCTGCTTTATCAATGTCAGAACGGCATCACCATGCGTTTGCTGTGCTGTCGATTCATCGCCAATCAATGCGATTTCAAAACCATCTGACGTCGTTTGTAACGCAGGATAAACCACCATTTCCGCACCAGATTTTCCCGTTGCCAAGGTTTGAGTTTCTGCCAAATCACCAAAATTCCAAGTTTCGACTTTTTGATTTTCGGTTCTCGCGGCTCTACCAGCTTGGCCTTGATGTTTTTCAATCAACTTATCAACCAAGTGTAGGTATTCGGCTTTGATCTTTTCAAGATCGGAACCTTCCGCCAAGAGCTTGCCTTTTTCATCTTCCAGTAAATAATAAGGCTTCAAGTAATCCGGCAACTCGACGGCTTGGAAGTCATTCACAGATACTTTATCCGCCGCGCGGCGATTGAGCGCCCACACCAACTGACTAAGGAAAGGTTCAGCAGCAACACTCCCCTTATGACGTTTCTCCGGCGACATTTCCTTCAACGCCAACTCAGCATAGTTCGGCGCGGGAATAAACTGTTTACGAAGCCCTTTTGGCAAGGCTTTGATGTAGCAGGCGACCTTCTCTTTGATCAAGCCCGGCGTCAACCATTCAAAATCTTCCGACTGAACCAAGTTCAAGTTTGATAGCGGAATATGCACCACCATGCCATCTTGCATTTTGCCCGGTTCAAAGCGGTAATCCACATCCAGCTGAATGCTGTTCTGTAAACCAATCTGGTCAGGAAATTCCACATTTAAACTACTGTCGATGGATTGCTTCAGCAAAAACTCGCGCGTCAAAAATAACGATTCAATCAACTCAGGCTGTTTTTGTTTGGTGCTTTTCACCCACTTTTCAAATGCGGGCTGACTGTAAATGTGCTCAGGAATTTTGTCTGCATAAAAGTCATACAGTACATTGTCATCTACCAGAAAATCCAGGCGACGAAGCTTGGACTCTATTTGCTGGATTTCAGCAATGAGCTTTTGGTTGTGCACAAAGAAATCGACACGACAATGCATGTCTCCCTCCACCAAACCATGGCGCAGAAAAATCTTGTGGGCTTCTTTTGGATTGATAGGTCCGTAGTTGCACTGGCGACGATTTACAATCGGCAAACCATAAAGGGTAATGGATTCATAAGCGCCCACCTGCCCTGCTTTCTTCTGCCAATGCGGATCAGCGTAGCTATGCTTAATCAAATGCTTGGCGAGACTTTCTACCCAGCGAACATCAATGGTCGCATTGTTTCTGGCGTAAAGTTTGGTGGTTTCGACCAGCTCACCAGATAACATCCATTTGGGTTTACGTTTGAATAACACCGAGCTTGGATGGATAAACAGTTTAGTATTACGCGCGCCGAGATAAGTGTTTTCATCATCTCGCATGGCGATATTACCGAGTAAACCGGTCATTAGCGCGCGATGTACGGCAATAGAATGTAAGTCAGACAAGCGCTCACCGACCACTTTTCCGTGTTGAGATACTTCTTCATAAAGATGCAAATCGCCAACCTTGGTACCGATGCGTTTCAAGCTGACTTCTAACTGGTAAAACAAATCATGCCACTCTTTCATTCGCAGATAGGACAGGTAGTTGGTTTTACACAATTTACGTAATTTGTTCTGGCTCAGGTGGCGGCGTTGCTCTTCATAAAAGTGCCAAAGATTGAGGTAAAACAGAAAGTCCGAGCGTTCATCTTCAAAGCGTTTATGCGCCTGATTCGCAGCTTGACGGTTGGACTCGTTCATATCTCGTGGGTCTTGAATACTGAGTGCCGACGCAATAATCAGCACTTCCGCCAACACATTGTTTTTTTGGCCTTCCAGCACCATTTTCGCCATGCGAGGATCAAGCGGCAACGTCGCCAACTGCTTACCGGATTCGGTCAGTTGCCTTTGCTCATCCAATGCACCGATTTCCTGTAACTGACGGAAACCATCATTGACTGCTTTGTCTTCAGGCGGTTCGATAAACGGGAAATGTTTGACTGCCCCTAAACGCAACGTCGCCATCTGCAAAATGACCGATGCCAAAGACGTACGGTGAATTTCCGGCGGCGTAAATGCCGGTCTTGCCTGAAAGTCTTCCTCATCATACAAGCGAATACACACACCGGAAGATACGCGTCCACAGCGCCCTGCTCTTTGGTTGGCAGAAGCCTGGGAAATCTTTTCAATCGGCAGACGTTGTACTTTTGAGCGCACACTGTAACGGCTGATGCGCACTTGTCCCGGATCAATGACAAACTTGATGCCCGGCACGGTTAAAGAGGTTTCCGCAACGTTAGTCGATAAAATCACTCGACGTTTTTGCGAGGTTTGAAATACCTTGTTCTGCTCAGCCATCGATAGGCGAGCATAAAGCGGTATGATCTCGGTATTTTTCAGGTTTTGCTTACGTAGGATTTCAGCGGTTTCTTTGATGTCTCGCTCACCGACTTGAAACACCAACACATCACCAAACGGGTCTTCCAACGCCAACTCATCTAGCGCATGAGAAATTGCCAGTGGAATGTCCTGTTCATATTCGTTGCCGTCATCATCTTCGAGTTTAATCAAAGGCCGGTAACGAATTTCCACAGGGTAAGTTCGGCCACTGACCTCCACGACAGGAGCGCCTTTGAAGTAATCGGCAAAACGCTGGGTATCAATGGTCGCTGAGGTAATCACCACTTTTAGGTCAGGACGCTTGGGCAGCAGTTTCTTCAATATCCCCAATAGGAAATCGATATTGATTGAGCGCTCGTGTGCCTCATCAATAATGATAGTGTCATACTGGTTAAGAAAGGGATCGTTTTGGACTTCCGCCAATAGGATCCCATCCGTCATCACTTTAATCAGGCTTTGTTGATGCACCTGATCATGAAATCGAACCTGATAACCAACCAACTGCCCGATGGATGAACCTAGCTCTTCTGCTATACGCTCTGCAACACTGCGCGCCGCCAAACGTCTCGGTTGGGTACAACCGATGCGCCCGAAAATTCCTCTTCCCGCCTCCAAACAAATTTTTGGAATTTGCGTGGTTTTACCGGAGCCGGTCTCCCCTGCAATCACTACAACCTGATGTTGCCCAATCAGTTTTCTAAGCTCTTCTCGACGCTTGGCAACGGGCAGGTTTTCGTCGAATTCAATCTTAGGCACTGCCTGACGATTAGCCGCCACCGACTCACGAGAGCGTTGCCATTTACTGACAAATTTCTGCCAGGTTGGGGTTGCCTGCAAAACTTCTTTTTGCGCGTCGTCCAAGGTGTTGGGCTTGAATCTTTCCCATTGTTTTTGCAGGGCAAAACGATCCCTCGACAAGACCTCTGTTAAGGAATCGATAAAATCGTGATTCGACATTTTGAGAAGCGCAGAACTATCAGACATAAATATGGGGTGGTAAAGTGACTTTAAAACCAGAAAAACAAAGCCAGAAAACAATTGGCATACCGAATAATCTTAGCGCGCATTTTACGCTAGATAGACCGCGAAGACCAATTTTGCGCAGTGATTCTGCCCGTGCAGTTCTTAAGCAGCCCGTTCTCGACAAAATTTGGGTAGAATTCAGCTATTAAGAATATTCCGGAAGACAATGATGAACGATACTTCTCAAACATTCACTAAAGTCAAAGCTCGCCATATCCTCGTGGCCGATGAAGCGCTGTGCAACTCACTTAAAGCACAAATTAACAGTTTTGAAGATTTTGATCGGCTAGCAAGAGAATACTCCACCTGCCCTTCTGCAAAAGTTGGCGGTGACTTGGGGATTTTCGGTAAAGGCGTGATGGTTCCGGAGTTTGACGAAGTAGTATTTTCAGCACCACTAAACGAAGTACAAGGTCCTGTCAAAACCCAATTTGGGTATCATCTTATTTGGATAACAAACCGAAAATAACATTGTCGCAAAGTGTTGACCAAAGCCAACATTCCGCAACATTTTGCAGCGATTTTCTTTGACATTGCTATACATTCCCTCCCCAAAAAAACACAAAAGCGATTGTTTTTATTGGACATTTTCTCTTTGGCACCCTATTAGCGTTTACTTATACACGTTATTAATGCAATAATAAGAATCTTTATAGAAAAAAATTGACTCTCGTGCCAATGGAGGACAAGATGAAAATTCGTCAACTGTTTGATTACGAAACCTGGACTTACACCTACTTGCTATGGGATGAAGACACAAAAGAAGCTGCCGCCATTGACTCGGTTGCTGAACAGGTCGAACGTGATATCCAACACATCGAAGAACTGGGATTGAACGTTAAGTATTTGCTTGAGACCCATATCCATGCCGATCACATTACCGGTGCAGGTCCAATTCGCAAGCACACAGGCGCAAAAATCGTCGTACACAAAAACTCTGGTTCGGAGTGTGCTGACATTCTTGCCGAAGAAGGCGACAGCTTCATGCTTGGACAACAATCTATTCGGGTACTGCACACGCCAGGCCACACCAATAATGACATCACCTACCAAATCGACGGTGCCGTCTTTACAGGGGATACCCTGTTGGTAAGAGACTGTGGTCGTACCGACTTCCAATTAGGAAGCAATGAAGCCATGTATGAATCTCTGACAGAGAAGCTTTTCAAACTGTCACCTGACACCTTGGTTTTCCCTGCTCACGATTACAAAGGGTTTTCACAGTCGACTATCGGTGAAGAGATTGAGTACAACACAAGAGTGGGCAAAGGTAAGTCTTATGAAGACTTCGCGGTGATTATGGACAACCTTAATCTACCCAACCCAAGAAAAATTGACATCTCAGTGCCTGGCAATATGCAGTGTGGTAATGTCGCTTAGCTTGCAACATGTCAAGCCCAGGTACCCAACCTGGCAGATTTTGTTTTCAAAATCTTCATAAAAAAAGCCCCGCGTTGCGGGGCTTTTTGTCGCTATGTTTTGAAAGGCTTATGCAACTTCCAAAACTTCTACTTTGTAGTTCAAGGTTTGATTCGCCAATGGGTGGTTACCATCTAGGAAAACTTTGTCTTCGTCGATTTCTACAATGCGGAAAGCGATGATTTCACCATCAGGGTCTTCCGTTTCGACAACTTCACCAACCTTGATTTCAACATTGTCATCAAAGTTTTCAGGAGAAGCATAGACGATCAAGTCCTGACGCGTTACACCATATCCTTTCTCGGGTGGAATGGTGACCTTAGCTTCAAACCCTGGCTCTTCACCTTCTAGCAACTCTTCCAACCCTTCGATAATCTCACCTTCACCATGTACATAATGAACTGGCTCACCACCGAAGGTAGAATCCAATAGTTCACCTGACTCATCGCGTAGCTCATAATGAAAAGTAACTTCACTACCGTTTTTAATTCTCATGAATCTGTCCTTTATTCTCCAACGCCGTATCCGAAATGTCAGATGAACGTCTTCTTTATATTTCCTTCAACAAAAGGATGTTGAGTTACAATAGCGCATATTCTAACCGAAAGTGACTGTGAGTCTATTAGAAATGCGTCAAATCATAATGGATACGGAGACCACCGGTCTTGACCCGAAAAGCGGTGACAAAATCATCGAAATCGGTGCCGTGGAACTCGTCGAAAGAAAACTGACCCACAAAAATTATCATCAATATATCCAGCCTGAGCGTGATGTGCCAGAAGATGCGATCGCCGTACACGGTATCACCAACGAATTTCTTGAAGATAAGCCTATTTTTTCAGATGTTGTCGATGACTTTATGGCGTTTGTCGCTGGTGCTGAGCTGATTATCCATAACGCACCCTTCGATGTCGGGTTCATCAACCATGAACTGTCTCAATTGAAGAATAACCGTTGGGGCAAAATTGAAGATCACTGTACCATTACTGACAGTTTGAAAATGGCGCGTAAGTCCTTCCCTGGGCAGCGCAATACGTTGGATGCCTTGTGCAAACGCTTCGGTATCGACAACTCCAACCGAACGCTCCACGGGGCTTTACTCGACTCCGAAATCCTAGCCGACGTCTACCTGGCGATGACAGGTGGACAAACTGCCCTATCACTCCATGAAGAATACGAAGGCAATGTATCAGGCAACGTTGTACAACTGGATGTCAATCGACCGAAGTTAAAAGTGCTGAAAGCAACCGATGATGAACTGATGCGCCACCAACAAAAGTTGGAAGCGATCAGTAAAAAATTTGGTGAAACGCTTAGCTGGTAGAAACTAGTGGTAACGGGTAGTGGCTGACAACCAAGGTGGTCAGTGACTAAAAGTTCATTGCGAACTATTTGGAACTGGCCTGCATTGCAGGTTCTTTTTCATTCAATACCAAGGCAGACGGTGATACCTTATCACCGGGCTTCAAATCTGAAATCAGCACTAACGACGGATCCAGCCTGACATTAAACCAACTCATTCCCCAATGAACATGCGGCCCAGTCGCTCGACCCGTTTGCCCGACTTCACCGATAACCTGTCCTTTTTTCACAAAGTCGCCTTGTTTAACAAACACCTTATGTAAATGCATCACTGTTGAACGTAATCCATAACCGTGATCAATCATCACCGTATGACCACTCAGCACCATGTCTGCACTCAAGGTAATTTTTCCATCTGCCGGTGCATGCAATGGCGTGCCTTGCGGTGCGGCGATATCAACCCCCAAGTGAGGGGCTCGTGGTTTGCCATTCAAAATGCGTTGGCTGCCGTAAATCCCGCTAATTATTCCTTTAGTCGGCCAGTCAAATCCGCTGTCGAAATAAGGCGTTGGTAGATTGATTTTTCTCGCCGCTTTTGCCTCGGCAATGTCACGATAGATCAACTTCAAAGTAGCTTTATCAGGTGACACTTTGTTTTTAGGCAAACCATTGATGCGCTGAACCGTATAACTGCGCTTGGCAATTTTTAACGTTTGTTTTTGCTTTTTGCCATCCGACTCAATCAGCGTTAGTGTTTGCTTAACCCCATCGTTTCGAGAAAACCCGATCAGTACACGACCTTCTGCATCCGGCTTAAGCAAGTGATGTTTGTAACTTACTTCATAACCAGGAGAGACTTTGAGTATGACAAACCCACCCTGTTCCAAAGTTCCTTTTTCAACTTCAACACCGGGTGTTTGCGCAAAAACCGCCTGGCACAGCGCCAAGCCTGCGACAAAAATCGTTTTCTTCATATAAGACAAAAATCCGTTGTTATGCATTCGATAATTCATCCATTGCGAGGTTGGCCAACTCATCCGCACGCTCGTTTTCGGCATGCCCTGCGTGCCCTTTTACCCAAGCCCATTCCACTTGATGCTGCAGAATGGCTTCGTCAAGTTGTTGCCATAAATCCTGGTTTTTGACAGGCTTTTTCGCAGCCGTTCGCCATTGGTTCTTTTTCCAATTTGGAAGCCATTGCGTAATGCCATTTTTAACATATTGAGAGTCAGTTGTCAGTAGGACTTTGCATGGGCGCTTCAACGCCTTCAAGGCTTCGATTGCTGCTGTCAGTTCCATGCGATTGTTGGTGGTATCCTTTGCCGCGCCTTTTAATTCTTTTTCATGTCCGCCCATTCTCAGCAGCGCTCCCCAACCACCAATTCCGGGATTACCTCGACATCCGCCATCGGTAAAAATTTCGACTTGTTGCATCTTCTATCTCTTAAATTTTGGTTATTAACTCGTTTTCTTATCATTCACACTTGAAGAACGATGGTGTACTTCAGAGTTGGCAATTACCCGCCCTTTTTTCACTGTTTGCCAAGGTGCGAAGCGCCAGTTCAATCCTACCGGCGTTGGCGAGCCGACTTTTTTCCTGGCAACAATACAGTAAACATTACCCAAGTCCAAACCAACTTTATCCATCCAGTGCTCCAATATCAGTAGAAAACTACTAGGTTGGTAATTCTCAATATCCTTTGTGACACAGCTCAACGAGCTATAGGAAATTTTCTGGATTTCGTAGCCCAACACATTTAGCCAATCAACAACTCGGCTTTCTTTAACCAAATTGGCTCGCTTGAAAATTTGACTGTTTTCTCCAAACTTTTGACGTATGACATGACAACCAAATGGGTTGAAACCGGTAATCAAGACATGCCCTTCAGGAACAAGCATTTTATCCACCTGCCTTAGCAAGTGATAAGGATCGGAAACGGATTCCAGCGTATGCGGTAACAGCACAGCATCAATCGAATCATCCTTGAACGGCAGATAATTCAAATCCGTGAGTACGAATGCTTGGACTTTCTCCGAGGATAAATGTGATGGCCTAATCGCATCAGCAAACACCTTGCGACTAACGCGGCTGTTTTGTACAAGATCGTCCTCACAACTGATGCCCAGCTGCAATAGATAGTAACCAAATACTTTTTCTAAACTACGCTCAAGCAACAGCTTCTCGTCATTTAGAAGAGAAAGTCCCTTCGGAGTCTTATAAAAACGTGACAAAAATGTCTGGAACGTCGGATTCTGCATGAACATCTGTCATCAGATTTGTTAGAATTCTGTGATTATAACAGCTATAAAGGTCTGGAATGAACATCATTGGTTTGCCTACTGATTACGACAATTACATCTGGGTGATTCGCTCAGACGATGCCAATGTTCGTGAGGCTTGGATTGTCGATCCCGGCGAAAGTCATCGCGTTGTTCCTTACTTCCAGGAAAATCAGCTTTCTCTTGCCGGTATCTTGTTAACCCACCACCACTATGACCATGCTGATGGTATCCAAGATGTATTGAAAGCGCTTGGTGATGCGTCAGTGGTCAGCAACCCGAGAGGTCCATACAAACATGTGACCTATCCGGTTTTGGAAGGTGACAAGGTTCAAGTGCTTGATAAAACATTTGAAGTCTTGGAAATCCCCGGTCACACACATGAACATGTGGCATTTTATCACCCGGAAGCTTTGTTCTGCGGTGACGTCCTCTTTACAGCGGGTTGCGGCAAAACCTGGACGCAATCCCCCAAACCGATGGCCGAGTCTCTACTACGCTTAAGAGACCTGAACGATGACTGTTTGATTTACTGCGGACATGAGTACACCTTTGCCAACATCAACTTTGCCGCCATCGCCGAACCAGACAATGAAGCGGTTCAAAAGCGTAAGCAAGAGGTCTGGGAAAAAACCAAAGCCGGCATTCCCTGTGTACCAGAAAGATTGGGTGTTGAGAAGCAGACCAATCCATTTTTACGCTTTGATACAGAAAATTTAAAAGAAACCCTTATCAAACGACACCAATCCTTTTATAATTTTAAGTTGGATTCGAATGCTAATCTTTATGCAACTCTGCGTTCGTGGAAGGATTCGCTCGATAAGACCGGCATTTTAGAGTCTGGATTGGACTGATTTTTAAACTATGAGCTTTGTTCAAAAATATTTTTTTCTGTTAGGTTGTTTGGTTTTACCATTCGTTATGAATGGCTGTGCCTTAACACCTCTAAAATCAGAACCAAACGCCAGCGGGCAGACATCTAACTCAGGTGATGGTGACGCTACGACTGCTGAAAATGACGACGACGCAGATCCAAAACTGCCTATCGCCATGCCATCTGAAATGGATGATGCCGAAAGCTTGAGCTTTGAGCAAACCATTCAAAAAGCCACACTGGAAAAATACGACCTTGCTGAAACCGACACGCAGCGCCTAAAGAATTTTGTACACGCCCCAAACACTGAAGAAAACGACAACTTGTGGGAAGTACTTAGCCACAACTTCTTTCTAGCGCCTGCGCATGCAGAAGAATACAAGTCCTATATTGAATACTATCTAAAGCGCCGTAAATATCTAAAACGCGTTTCGATTCGTGCCAAACCCTATCTCTACTACATTTTGCAGGAAATCAAAAAACGCAAAATGCCGTATGAAATCGCATTATTGCCGGTTATCGAAAGTGGTTACTACCCATTTGCCCGCTCTTACGTCAGTGCTTCTGGTCTCTGGCAGTTCATGCCATCTACAGGACACCTTTACGGCCTACAGCATAACTGGTGGTATGACGGTCGTCAGGACATCTATAAGAGTACTCAAGCTGCCTTGGATTACCTACAGCAACTTTACGTCATGAACGACTATGATTGGTTATTAGCCCTTGCCTCGTACAATGCCGGATTGGGTAATGTACTGAAAGCCCAAAGAAAATATTTGAAGAAGCACTCTAACGGCAACCCTAACTTCTGGAACATCCGCCGTTATTTACCTCAAGAAACCAAACGCTACGTTCCTCAACTATTAGCCATTGCCTACCTAATTGACCACCAATCCGAATACAACATTCACTTAGAACCCATTGAGAACGCGCCTTACTTTGATGACTTAAAGCTAACACAGCAAATCAACTTAAGAAACGTTGCCAAAGCAACGCAAACGGATCTGCAACTGCTAAAAGTTTTGAACCCTGGTTTCCTTCGCGTGGCAACCCCCCCCAATGCCAAGCATCGTTTACTGTTGCCGGCTGACATTGCCAACGATTTCAGAAAACAATACGAAGACAACCCTGAAAAATTCAAAGTCAATTGGGCGAGACATGTCATCAAGCCAGGCGAGAGTTTGTTAGTCATTGCACACAAATACCACACCTCAGCGAGCGAGATCAAAAAGCTGAACGGCTTGAACAACAACTTGATTCGCGCAGGTCACACCTTGCTGATCCCAGTTCCTAAAAACCAAATTACCGCCGTCCGTCTAGCCGAAAATAAGAAAAAACCCTATAAGGGAAATAAGTATTACCATACCGTCCGCCCTGGTGAGAGCTTGTGGACGATTGCCCGTTACTACAATGTTTCAACAAGAACACTGTGCGAATGGAATCGCATTAGTATCCGCACACCACTTCGTAAGGGACAGAAGCTCGAAATACGCTCAAACAAATATGGTAAAAAGTTTACTTACACTCTGAAAAAGGGTGAGAGTTTGTGGATTGTCGCGCAGAAATACTCTGTTACCACAACTGAATTATGCAACTGGAACGGGCTCCGGAAGTCACAGGTTGTTCAACCTGGAACGAAGCTAGACGTCTGGGTTAAAAGTTAGCGTGATTGTTAAGCAGATTATCGAAAGTACTCTCAAAAGAAATGCTGCTTCACTCTCCCTACTGCTAACGATTGCCGTTTTTTCGGTTTTCCTCTCGACAAACACCTACAGCTCTACCGGCAACCTAGATAGAAGCAAGCTCACAAAAGATCAAAGAGATTTCCTGAATGGCTACGAAGCCATCAAAGCAAATGATCGCCCATTGATAGCTTTCTACAAAAAAGAGCTACAAGATTATGTGCTCTACCCCTACTTATCTTATTTGGACATCAAATACCATCTCAAGTCCACTCCAGAATCGCAGATAGACCACTTTCTAGAGCGTTACCCAAACAGTACTCTCACCCCCTTCTTGATTAAGCACTACCTAGAATACCTCGGAAAAAACCATTACTCGGAACGCTATCTCAAATATTACAACCTGAGACCACAAAGCGATTCCAAACTACAGTGCTACTACTTTGATGCTCGCATCAGACTGAATCAGACCGATGATGTATTGGCACTTGGCGCTCGTTTTTGGCGTAGTCAGGAAAAGCTGCCCCACACCTGTCGCCTACTCGAGAAGGAACTTCATAAAGCCAATCGCATTACCGGCTCTATGGTATGGGAACGCATCCAACTCAATATGCTAAAAGGACACTTGATCCAATCCACGAGACTGGCAAGGCATCTTTCTCCACAAGGTAGAAAAACGCTCAAGTACTGGATAGCCGTTTATCGTTCCCCGGAAAAAGTCACTGAAAACATGCCTAGTTATGTGCCTGCAGTGATTCGGAAACCCATTTTTAAACAGGGGGTTACCCGTTTATCCTATTCCAATCCAAAACTGGCCATGCACATGCTCCAGCATCGTTCTGAACAATACGGACTTAGCCGTCTGGAACAACAAAAGCTTTCCCGCCAGATTTCATTGCGCTTTGCTTACCAATATATGCCAGAAGCCCAAGGCTACCTCAGAGATTTGGATCAAGCCGTTCAAAGCGAGAAAGTCATGAACTGGCGCCTACAACTTGCCATCCGTCACTCCAACTGGATTAACTACCTTGACCTGTATGATTTGCTGCCAGACGATATGCAGCAACAAAATCGCTGGCGCTATTGGAAAGCGCGTGCTTATGAATCTCTTAACGAATTCAGACAAGCTAAGCCGATATTTCAAACACTGGCGAAAGAACGCAACTTCTACGGTTTCATGTCTGCTGACAAACTCAACCAGCCTTACCGTTTCAACCCTGCGCCTGAAAAGTCATTTGATATGGACAAACTCACGCAAAAATACCCTCAACTCAACGCCATTAAAGAGTTGATTGCCATTCATTGGACGCACAGTTTAAAACGTGAGTGGTATCACCTGCTACAGCGTGTCGAGCCGAACGATATCGAAGCTGTCGCAAACTACATGTCAGACTCGCAACAACATCACCTCGCCATCCAGACCATTGCCAAAGCAAAAATGTGGGACGACTTAGAGTTACGCTTCCCAACACCTTATAGACAACCTGTTTTAAATGCCGCTAAAAAGCATACAGTTGACCCTGCTTGGGTATACGGCGTTATGCGACGAGAAAGTGCCTTCTCCCCTACCATTAGCTCTCACGCTGGTGCGACAGGTCTAATGCAACTATTGCCTAACACTGCTCGCTATATTGGTAAGAAAATCGGATTTAAACGCAAACAATACACGCATCTGACAAATGCAGAGTCAAACATACAGCTTGGCAGTGCTTACTTAAGCTATCTGGAAGATAAGTATGATGGTAATCGCATTTTAGCGACGGCTGCCTATAACGCAGGACCGGATAGAGTAGACAGCTGGATTCCAAAAGATATGCAAATCTCGGCCGATCAATGGATCGACACCATTCCCTTTACCGAAACACGAGATTACGTCAAAGCCGTCATGGAATACACCACTATTTTCAAATCGGTTTTAAGCAAGCACTATGATCGCCTGCGAAACTTCATGAAGCCTATTGGCTCAGGCAATAACAAATTAGTCGCAACTAACGATAAGAATTGAGGACTGGTAAATTTTAGATAAAAAAAAACCCTAGGGACAAACTAGGGCTTAAATAAAATTATTTCTTGAATTATTTAAGAAATAATCAGAGGAGGATACTCATGAAGAAACATGAATAAATAAAGTATATGAGTTTTCTCTTATATTGTCAAACATTAATATGTAAAAAAGTTATTAAAAATTATAAACTTACTTAATGCAAAACCATATTTTTAAAAAGGTTTTTACTATAAAATGCTTATAGACAGAGGCTTAGCGAGCCTGGCGATTGTTAAATTTTTATGATTTTTTTATCAAAAAAATATTAATCACACTTTTCTCCAAGTAGTACCTTGAGGAGAATCTAGCAACTCAATTCCTTGCGCTAACAATTCATCACGAATTTGATCCGAACGAGCAAAATCTTTATTCTTTCTTGCTTCCGCGCGCTCATCAATCAAAGACTGAATCGCATCATCCGTCAAATCTGATTGTGAAGGCTGAGATTTAAAGAATACAGTTGCATCCTGCTCCAACAAACCAATTTGGTTCGCCAGTTTTTTCAACAAACCGCCCAACGTTTCAGACTTGGTCTTATTCACTTCTTTCGCCAACTCAAACAACACTGCCATCGCCTGAGGGGTATTGAAGTCGTCGTTCATCGCATCGTTGAATTCAACTTCATAGTTTGTACCCTCTTCGGCGGCGGTCAACTGTTCTGGCGTAAAGCTTTCCAATGCCGAATATAAGCGCGACACACTGGACTTCGCGACTTCTAAATTATCTTCCGAATAATTCACAGGGCTGCGGTAATGACTCGCCAATAGGAAATAACGGATCACTTCCGGGTGATACAACTTCAACACTTCACGAATGGTGAAAAAGTTACCCAAAGACTTGGACATCTTCTCGTCATCCACGCGTACAAAACCACAATGCATCCATGTATTCACATAATGCTCGCCCGTCGCACATTCCGACTGAGCGATTTCGTTTTCATGATGCGGGAAACTCAAATCCATCCCCCCACCATGAATATCGAAGTGGTTGCCTAGACATTTGGTAGACATGGCCGAACATTCTATATGCCAACCCGGACGCCCTTCTCCCCAAGGTGAAGACCAAGCCGGTTCGTTTTCTTTTGAAGCTTTCCAAAGCACAAAATCCAAAGGATCTTTTTTAACTTCATTCACTTCGACGCGAGCACCGGATTCCAAGTCATCGATGTTTTTACCCGACAAGCGGCCATAGTCTTCATCAGACTTCACATTGAAATAAACATCACCGTTTTCCGCTGGATAAGCATGCCCTTTTTCAATCAACGTCGAAATCATGCTCTCAATATCTTGCATGTGCTCTGTCGCAAGTGGCTCGATGTCGGGACGTAAAACATTCATCGCCGCTTCGTCTTCGTGCATGGCATCGATAAAACGACCCGTCAAAGATTGGATGCTTTCACCATTCTCCAATGCACGCTTAATGATCTTGTCATCGATATCGGTAATATTTCGCACATAGGTCACGTTATAACCCAACGCTCTCAGGTGGCGCACAACCGTATCAAAAACGACCATGACACGTGCGTGACCGATGTGACAATAATCGTAAACCGTCACCCCACAAACATAGATACCGACTTCATTGTCGTGGATCGGTTTAAAGGTTTCTTTTTGACGGGTTTCCGTGTTGTAAATCTGTAAGGACATGCTGTTTCCTGTATTTCAGAAAAGTTGTCAGGCGTGTAGAAAACACGCCTTCCAGTGAATCATAGACTTATTGAGCTTGCGTCCAGGTGTCGCGCAAGCCAACTGTTTTGTTGAAGACCAATCCTTCTGACTTGTTGTCACGGCAGAAGTAACCTTCTCGTTCAAACTGATACGCGACTTCCGGGACAGAATCTGCCAGGTTGGGTTCAACAAACCCTTGCATTATTTTCAAAGATTCTGGGTTCAATACCGACTCAAAGTCTTCTGACTTGCCAGGGTTTTCAACGGTAAATAAACGATCATACAGCCGGAACTCAGCCGGAACGGCTTTAGTCGCCTCAACAAAGTGAATAACCCCTTTCACTTTACGTCCGTCTGCTGGGTTTTTACCCAGGGTTTCCGGGTCATAAGAACAATAAAGCGTGGTGACATTGCCTGCTGCATCTGTCTCGAATCTTTCCGCTTTAACGATATAAGCGTTACGCAAACGTACTTCTTTGTCTATCGCCAAACGCTGCCATTTCTTATTTGGTGCTTCTTCAATGAAGTCCGCTCTATCGATGTACAGCTCACGGCTAAAGAAAATCTCACGTTTGCCCATCTCTTCATTCTGCGGATGAACTGGCGCTTGAATCGATTCAACCTGACCTTCAGGATAGTTTTCGATAATCACCTTGATTGGGTCGATAACGCCCATTGTTCTCGGTGCAACCACATTCAAATCATCACGAATAGACGCTTCAAGAATGCTCATTTCCGTCATGCTGTCGACTTTTGAAATCCCGATACGTTCTGCAAAGTCACGTAAAGACGCAGGCGTATAGCCACGGCGACGCATACCAGAGACTGTCGGCATACGAGGATCGTCCCACCCAGAAACCAGCTTATCGTCAACCAACTGGTGCAGCTTACGCTTTGACATCACGGTATAAGCCAAGTTCAATCTTGAGAACTCATATTGATGTGGACGATCCGGCTTGTTAAAGTCGTCCAAATTATCCAGCACCCAGTCATATAAACGACGGTTGTCTTGGAACTCCAACGTACAAAGCGAGTGGCTAATACCTTCAATCGCATCGGAAATGCAATGCGCAAAGTCATACATAGGATAAATACACCAAGCATCGCCTGTTTGATGATGTGTTTCGAAACGAATACGGTAGAGCGTTGGGTCACGCATGCACATGAAGCTAGAAGCCATATCAATTTTGGCACGCAGCACGCACTCACCTTCTTTAAACTCACCTTGGCGCATCTTTGTGAACAACACCAAGTTTTCGTCTGCAGAGGTATCACGGTATGGGCTGTTTTTGCCCGGCTCTTTCAAAGTACCACGCGCTTCACGCATCTCTTCTGGTGAAGAAAAATCAACATACGCCAAGCCTTTGTTAATCAACTCGACGGCATAGTCATGAAACTGCTGGAAATAGTTTGACGAGTAACGCGGCTCGCCTTCCCATTTAAAGCCAAGCCAAGCAACATCACGCATGATGGACTCAACATACTCGATATCTTCTTTGGTAGGATTGGTATCATCAAAGCGCAGGTTACAAGCGCCGTTATAGTCTTCCGCCAAGCCAAAGTTCAAACAAATCGACTTTGCATGGCCGATGTGCAAGTAACCGTTCGGTTCAGGTGGAAAGCGCGTATGAACGTGATCGTGCTTGTGTGAGGCTAAGTCTTCGTCAATGATATGACGGATGAAATTGGTCGGTTTATCGATTGCTTCGTTTTGACTCATTATGCAAAAACCCTTTACTCCAATCCTTTTGAATTTTCGATGCTGATTAATAATCGAAAAATTATAGCATTATCAGCCGCGGCAAAGCGGGTAATTCATGTTAGAATCACACCAATTTTATGCCTCGACGGCAGCGCGAAGTCATTCATAAAACTTCACAAGCTCGTCGACTCTCGCATGACAATTTTCTCAACGAACTTCGGCACTCAAACCGAATGCGACCGCTACGAGGAACGCTTATGACACAACCAGTGAAACAACACTCTTTGCTAAACAGACGCGTACTGTTTACCGGACTCTTCTCAACATTCTTTGCTTTAGCAACACTTGGCTTGATGTTCTCACCCTTTTCAAAGGCCAATGCAGATGGCAGCGCTTATGACAACGTCAAAACCAATCCTCATGTTCTGATTCAAACCAACATGGGTGACATCACCGTTGAGCTGTTTCCAAACAAAGCACCTAAAACGGTCGCCAACTTCCTACGTTACGTGAACGAACACTTTTATGATGGCACCATCTTCCATCGTGTCATTCCTAACTTCATGATTCAAGGTGGTGGGTTTACAACGGATCTACAGAAAAAGCCAACCCATGAACCGATTCCAAACGAAGCGGACAACGGCTTGCGTAACCGCATCGGCACCCTTGCGATGGCAAGAACCAATGACCCTAACTCGGCAACAGCACAGTTCTTCATCAATGTGGCGCAAAACACCTTTTTGGATTTCCGTGAAAAAACTGACCGTGCTTGGGGCTATGCCGTATTTGGTCGCGTGATCAAAGGCATGAAAGTCGTCAACCATATTCGCATGGTCAAAACCGGCTTCAAAAACGGTATGGGGGATGTACCGAATAACCCAGTGGTTATTATCAAAGCAACACAAATTCAATAATAGCTGGCACCCCCAACCTGGCAGATTTTGTTGAAAAACAAAAATCTGCCACTACTAACTATTCGACAACTTTAAAAAGACAACTTAGAAAAAGAAGAAAGGAAACAGCATGACTCAAGTCACCTTCAAAACCAACATGGGCGACATCACTGTCGAAGTCGATTACGAAAATGCACCCGTCGGTGCAGAAAACTTTGTGCACTATGCAATGGAAGGATTCTATAACGGTACCATTTTCCACCGAATCATTCCAGGCTTCATGGTGCAAGGTGGCGGTATGCTTCCAGGCATGGAAGACAAACCTTCAGGTGACCCTATTGAAAACGAAGCGGACAACGGCTTGAAAAACGTACGTGGCTCTGTCTCTTATGCGCGTACCATGGAACCTCATTCAGCAACCACTCAGTTCTTCATGAACTTGGTTGATAACGCTTTCCTGGATCACACGTCAAAAGACGTTCACGGTTGGGGCTATGCCGTATTCGGTAAAATCGTTGAAGGCATGGATGTGCTAGATGCCATGGCAAAAGTTGCAACAACCAGCCGCCGCGGTCATCAGGACGTACCTGTAGAAGACATTATTGTTGAAAAGACCATCGTAAAAGAAGACGACTAACCTCTTCGAAGAAAGTGCTTGGTGGCAAACCGAGCACTTCTCCCATCTCGCAACTTAACTTTTTCTGTTTCTCAGGCTAGAATGCTTAGAATTCCAGCTAAAGACAATCATTACATGCCCTTTTCTCTGATTACCGCTGATATCCATTTACAACCGGATGAAACCCACCCGATCAACCAAGCGTTTTATCGTTTCTTAGAAGAGGATGCGCCGCAAGCGGAAGCCTTGTATCTGATTGGTGATATTTTTGAAATGTGGGTGGGTGACGACGTTGGCTTGGAAACCTTTCCCAAAGCGATTCAACACCTCTCTGACCTGGTAAAAAAAGGCACTCGCGTGTACTTAATGTTCGGCAATCGTGATTTTCTGATGAAATCTGCCTTCTGGAAGGCAACTGGCATTCAACCGCTCAGCGACCCCAACCTGGTAGATTTTTATGGTGAAAAAATCCTGCTGAGCCATGGCGACAGCTTGTGTATTGACGACAAGGAATATCAAAAGATGCGCCGCTGGTTCCGTAATCCGGTCATTCAATGGTTGTTTTTGTGTTTGCCAAAAGCCAAGCGTCTGGCAATTGGCGAAAACATGCGAAAGAAATCTCAGCAGTACAATCAGAATAAAGCGGACAACATTATGGATGTGAATCAGGGCGCTGTAGAAAGCCTGTTGGCTCGCTATCCGGAATGCAATCACTTGGTTCACGGCCACACGCACCGCCCTGGAGAACAAACCTTTATGGTCGAAGGTGTAGAAAAGCACCGTTGGATATTGGGAGACTGGCGCCCAGAAACCCAATTACTTAAGGTCACTGAACGCCCAGGACAATCGCCTGAAATTGAATGGCTATTCTTAAACGGAAATTAAGTTCCCGAGACCTAGAGTTCCAGTTTCAAAAACTTGAAGGTCAAAGCCCCATCAGGCTCTAGTGAAAAGCGAACCTTTTCTTTCACCCGCCCTTCTTCCTGCGTGCCGGAGCATGTCCAGCCGATTTGCCAATCATAGGAATAATCACAACGGAAAAGATTGTCTTTCACGTAAACCACATCATCTACCGTCAGGTTGCCGGCATAGACCGCTGCTTGGCTGATATGTGACATATCCTGAACCATCTCAGCTTCTAGCTCAGCCTGTTCCATTTGCGCCAATTGTTTGGTAATACAGACCTTCAACCTTGCGACTAATGACGCAATGTACTCTGCTTGTTCGTATGAAGTCGACAAGACATCCGTCTCGCTGACCAATTGCATGCAATGAAGTTTCATAGAAATGCACTCACTAATAATACTGAGTGCATGATACTGAAAATGACGCTGAATTACAGGAAAAGCTTAGTGAAAAGCAATGCTTGGGAATGCTTGTGATTAAACCGTAACGCTCTCTTTGTCGTCAGCTTTAGTACTCACATCGTCTTGAGATTCGCCTGCTGGCTCATTTGAAAATGCCGCTTTGGTATTGTGATCAATATCTACCCAGCGTAACAGTTTCATCTTGCCTTCAGTGGTTTCAACAATCGCCGTGCAGCTTTCCACCCAATCACCACAGTTGTAGTAATCAATCCCCTCGATATCACGAATCTCAGGATGGTGAATATGACCGCAAACAACCCCTTGGTAACCGTGCAAATGACAATCTTTCACTACCGCTTCTTCATAAGCGGTGATAAACGCCACGGCAGATTTCACCTTTTGCTTCACATAAGAAGATAGCGACCAATAGCGCATACCAAACAACTGGCGAACCTTGTTAAAATGGGTGTTGAAACGCACCAAGGTTTCATATCCCCAATCTCCAAGCACCGCCAACCATTTACGGGTTTGCACTACACTGTCGTACTTATCGCCATGAACCACAAGTAGGCGATCGCCATTCACACAACGATGTTCTGTCTGATCGGTCAGTAGAATGTTTCCGAAATCGATACCGGAATAACGACGTAAAAATTCGTCATGGTTTCCCGTGACGAAAATCACTTTTGTGCCACGTTTGGCTTTCGTCAAAATACGTCGAATAACGTTAGTGTGTTCTTGGGGCCAGAAGATGCGTTTTCTCAAACGCCAACCGTCGATGATGTCACCAACAAGATAGAGTGTCTCGCAATGATTATATTTGAGGAAATCGGCCAAAAACTCGGCTTTCGCCCCTTTGGAACCCAGATGCACATCCGAGATGAATATGGTTTTATAATGCTGATGATGGTGCGTATTTTCCGCAACAATCAAATCGTCTTTAGCAATGGAAGCCATCCAGTCTGGCATACTATCGAGTTTTTGTCGGTCTTGCATTATCCACACTTCCTCAATTATTTGCGTCAGTCTAACCATCAAAAGTTGCATTTTCATCACAGTTAAATGTCGGTTAGATGACAACAACAACTTTGTTGAAATCGGTTTCATAAATCTTTCATTTCTTAGTGTATTTTTTCGATTACCTTACCCACCTAACGCGAACTCAAGAAAAGAATAATAAGATGCATGTTGAATCCCCTATTCGTAAATTTGCCTTAATCACTGATGCCTGGACACCACAAGTAAATGGAGTCGTCACCACCCTGACTCAGATGGTCAGAGAACTTGAGCAAAAAGACATTACTGTCGAGGTGTTTCAGCCCAACGATTACAAATTTTTTCCGATGCCGACCTACCCTGAAATCCCGGTTGTCTGGTCAGCTGAGAACCTTGAAAGACGCCTGTTGGATTTTCTTCCTGATGCCATTCATATCGCTACCGAAGGTGGTTTGGGATGGCGTGCTCGCAACATCTGTTTGAAACACAAACTGCCGTTTACCACGGGTTACCACACCAAATACCCTGAGTACATTCATCAGCGTTTTCCCGTGCCGGCGAGTTGGATTTATTCCTTATTAAGACGCTTCCACAACAAGGGGCAGATGACTTATGTCCCTTCAGAGTCAACACTTAAGGAGCTGAAAGAACATGGTTTCAAGTCTTTGACCGTTGTCACCCGTGGCGTCGATACCGATACCTTTAACCCAAACCGCCGTATTGAAATGGATTTTCCTAAGCCTATCTATCTATCGGTTGGCCGCGTCGCGCCGGAAAAAAATCTGGAAACCTTTTTGGATTTAGATCTACCCGGTACGAAGGTGATTGTCGGTCGAGGACCGATATTGGAAGAACTCCAAGAACGCTATCCTGATGCGGTTTTTGTCGGCGCCAAATTCGGTGAAGAATTGGCGACCTATTACGCCAGTGCAGATGTCTTTGTATTCCCATCCCTAACCGATACTTACGGCGTGGTAAACATTGAAGCCATTGCGTGTGGATTACCGGTTGCCGCCTTCCCGGTGACAGGGCCAAAAGACATCATCACCCAAGGGCTGAACGGCTGGATGGACAATGACCTTAAAGTCGCCGTTGAAAAATGTTTAACGCTAGATCGCAGCCAGGTTGCGGACTCTATCGGCGGGTTGACTTGGGATGAAGCGGCAGATCAATTCCTCAGCAATCTGAGCTATATTGACTGGAACGAAGACTGATTTTTTTGTTGATGCAAGCCGAAGATGTTTTTTCGGTTTCGCTGTCATATTCCCATCACAAATTCGTCATATAACTTCTTTGTTTTGGTCACGGTTTCTTCATATTTGACGGTTAAGTTATTGTCTAATGCAATTTAGATGAAAGTGAGAACCATGAGCTTATCCAGCCCAACCGTTGAAACCGGCTTAGAAACCACCCCTGAAAACGAACAACCAACCAAAGCGACTAAAGAACTACTCAAGTCCGCTGTCAACAACACCTCCATTTTCAGCCGCAAAGGCTTGTTGGACAGACTGTTTACCAAATGGTTCGATCGTTTGGTCTACCCTCAAATCTGGGAAGACCCTGAAGTAGATATCCAAGCACTAGGGTTAGACGAGCATTCTCACGTTTTCACCATTTCTTCCGGTGGTTGTAACGCATTGAACTACCTGACGGTAAAACCAGAATCCATTACGGTTGTTGACCTTAACGAAGCGCATATTGCTTTAATCAAACTAAAGCTAGCGGCGATTCAACACTTGGAACAAGAAGCATTTTTTGACTTCTTCGGTAAAGCTGACCTTACCAAGAACCTAGATACCTACTACGGTAAGCTTTCTCAACACCTAGATGAAAAGACTCGACAATATTGGGAAACCAAAGAAAACTTCTGGTCAAAACCTCGCATCCACTATTTTACAGATGGCTTTTACCGCCACGGTTTGTTGGGGCGTTTTATCGGCTTGATTCACTGGGTATGTAAACTCTACGGTTATGACATCAGCAAAGTGATGCTAGCGCACACTGCCGAAGAACAGCAAGCTCTCTTCAACGAACATGTCGCACCCGTATTTGAAACACGTCTATTGAAATTCCTATGTAGCCGTTCGATTGTCATGTACAGCTTGGGGATCCCACCCGCTCAATTTGATGAGATGGACAAAGAATCCAAACAGATGAAGCTAGGCATGCACGAGTTGATGAAAGAGCGTGCTCGACGTCTAGCATGTGATTTCCCTCTGGAAACCAATTATTTCGCATGGCAGGCTTTCAATAGAAGCTATGACTTAAAACGTCGTCTTGCGGTTCCAAGATATTTGATGGCTGAGCACTATGACACACTTCAGCAAAATCTGGATCATGTTGCCGTCTTCCATCAATCCATGACAGACAGACTAAAAGCCATGCCGGACAATAGTTTGAGTTCTTATTTGTTCCTGGATGCACAAGACTGGATGGATGAAAACCAATTGACCGAACTATGGCAAGAAGTCAACCGTACTGCCATGCCAGGTGCTCAAGTGGTCTTTAGAACCGCAGGTGAAGTGTCTCCTTTGGAAGACAAGCTTCCAGAGCACATTCTTGCACCATGGAAAACCGACATCGAACAAAACCGTGCTTGGACATTAAAAGATCGTTCAGCAATCTACGGTGGTGTCCATGTCTATCATCACCAGTAAACACCCTCTTTTGAACGATAAACATGATGCAGCGCTTACTAGCGCTCATCATGAACCTGAGTTGAATACTTCAGCCATTGAGTTCCTATCTAGCCTGCAGGCTGAAAAGTATGTCGATCTCATTCGCCAAACGCCAATAGACAACATTCAAACCGACTATAAGCTGGTAACCATAGGCAACACCCTCTTGCCGATGAGCATCAATGATACCGAGTATGAAAACAGCTATGTCTGCTCGCCTTATACTGCTTATATCAGCTATGCAAAAGACGAACTGGGGTTGCTTAACAATCCTCTACTTCAAGGCTTGATTGGCACAGGCATGAGTGTTGCCGGCAGCTTTCTGAAACTCGCTAAGCTCAACCGTACCTTGTCGTTGAATAATTGGCTGGTATCGACCAATCTATTGCCCAAGCTCAACCCTTATGAGCTGAATAAAACCACACAACGTCTGATTAAAGATTTCCCAACCCACTCGTTGAGTATTCGTTCTTTAAATGCGACTCACAATCCTGTCTTGATGCAAACGTTATCCGATCAAGGTTGGTTATTGATTCCAGCACGTCAGGTCTATTTGTTCGAACCTCATCAAACCTGGTGGAAACGTAATCACACTAAAAAAGATCAATCCTTACTGCGTAAAGTCGAAGCTGGCAAAACGTCTTTAACCTGGCTTAAGCCAGAAAGTTTGAAGCCTCATCACTTTGCAGAAATCGCACAGTGTTTTCATAAACTTTTTATTGAAAAACATTCACGTTATAACCCGCAGTTTGACACAGATTTCTTAAAGGCCATGCATGACAATGAAATGGTTGAATTCCACAGTTTCACTGATGAAACCGGGCGTATCATCGCTTCCATCGGATTGTTTACCCAACAGAATATCATCACCACACCGATTGTTGGCTACGACACGGATTTACCGCAAGAGTTAGGACTTTACAGATTGCTGATGGCGGTATTATTACGCTTAACGCATGAGCGTAAGCAACCGATGAATTTGAGTTCTGGTGCAGGTGGCTTCAAAAGAGCGCGCGGCGGTGAGCCGACACTGGAATACACAGCCTTTTACTGCCGCCATTTACCTTGGCATCGCAGAGTGATTCACTCAGGTTTTTCTGGGCTGGTGAATCGTTACGCACCGCAAATGTTTGAACAACACCAGATTTAAACTGTTACTTAAGATTGATTTGAGTTTTGCTGTACGGGCTTGTGGGCTTCTATAGTGTCAGTTTCATCAGCAGGTTTTTCTTTCTTAGCTTGTTTGCCCGTCCAAACATAATGCACTAACCAAGCCAAGATTGCCAAAACCGCAATACCACCCAATAGCCACATTTCATATTTCTTGATTTCGCCCATCACACTTTCAACAACCTGACCGAACAGGTAACCCAAAGTACCGACGGTAATCGCCCAAATCAAAGCACCAATCATATTCAAAATCAAAAAACGCACTGGCGATATGCCGCTTGCGCCTATCGCAAAAGGCGTCACACTTCTCAGCCCATACAAAAAACGAAATCCCAAAATCAGTGGTACCTGATGACGGTGTAATAAATCAAAGACCTTTTTGGTCGGCTTGTGCCAGCGTGGGCGCTTCTCGATAAAATCCATGCCCTTTGCTCGCCCGATATAGAAATAAAGCTGATCACCACTCAAAGAACCGATAAATGCTACTGCGATGACGGTTGTCAGATCTAGGTAACCACTGTGGGCGGCCAAACCACCTAATACAAGAATGGTTTCCCCTTCTAAAAAAGTACCCACGAGAATGGCCCAATAGCCATATTCCGAAATAAGAGACGTTAAAGACATAGTTATGAATGAAATTCTTTATATGAAGGTTAAATGTAGGTTACGCAAGCACTACAGCTTTGTAGCATTCGGGACAGTCTACCGCAGAATTACGACAAGATGATGACCAGAAATTGAATTTACCCGATTTAACGCACTTAGTAAGGAATCTTATCGGTTTTTTGCTTCCACTCTTCAAAAGGTTTGATCGCTTCATCCGCCAAGAGTCTTAATGTTGGAATGACTCTTTCTTCAACGGGCTTAGGAATTTCCCGGTAAAGCATTTCATCGTCAAAGCCGATATCCGCAGCATCTTCACGGGAGTTGGCGTAGTAAATCTTATCCAACCTAGCCCAATAAATCGCGCTCAAGCACATCGGACAGGGTTCGCAACTGGTGTAGATTTCACAACCGGATAAATCGAATGTTTCCAGCTTTTGACACGCTTTGCGAATGGCATCCACCTCGGCGTGCGCAGTCGGGTCATTGCTTGATGTTACTTGGTTAAACCCTTCCGCAATGACGTCACCGTCTTTTACAACCACCGCACCAAAAGGTCCGCCAAATCCGGCTTCCATCTTTTCTGCGGATAGCTGAATCGCTTTTCGCATTAAGGATTGTTCAGAGACACTAAAGCCTTGCTCACATTTACACATAGGTTTTCTTTCCAACTACTCTATGACTAGCTTTCACTCAAGATACTATTTTCGACTCAGAGACGAAAATTCAAAATATGAGGGATATTCTACAATCAACTCGCAAAGATAAACGGACAATCACCATAAAAGGCAAACGTAAGGAAGTTAAGGAAATAATTGGTACGACCGAGTGGACTCGAACCACCGACCCCCACCATGTCAAGGTGGTGCTCTAACCAACTGAGCTACGGTCGTATAGAGAGGAAAATAAATGGTACCAGTGGGCGGACTCGAACCGCCACGGTGTCACCACCAACGGATTTTGAATCCGTCATGTCTACCAATTTCATCACACTGGCATGTAAAGAATGGAGCGAATTATAGAGAGTCTAAGACATGAAGTCAAACGATTATTCGCACTCTCCTCGCCATTTTCGGGAATTTATTTGACTCTTGAACTTAAGTCTTTGATTTTGCGAATCCATGGCGAAATACTAAATTTCGACTTATAGGTGCTGGCGGCATTTTCTGCCTGTTGGCGAGTAGCGTAACTACCGGTTACCAAGACATAGTTTTGCTCACCATTTCGTTCCTGAGGAATGATTTTAGTGCCCTGCAATCCTTTGTTCTCAACAACCTTTTGAATTGAAGCACGGTCGCCCATACTGGCTAGCTGAAGGGTAAAGTTAAATGCTGGTTGTGACATCAGCCATTTGACGTCTTGCGTATAGTTTTTCAGTGGTGCTGCAGCGGCCTTTGGCTTCTCTGGTGCTGATGGTTGTTTTGGCTCTGGTGCTTTTTGCACTAGGCGAACCACAGGCTGATCCATCGGCTTGACGGTTGGTGCTTTAGGTTCTGCAACCTGTTCATCCGCTTCTTCTTTGCTGACGGTGACTTTTGACTGAGTTTCCTCATCTTTGGCTTTCGCAGGTGTAGCATCGTCGTCGTTCATCGTCAGGTTCAGGTGTTTGAGGATTTTTTCCAATTTGGCATCAATACCTTTGGTGTACTCTTTAAGCTTGGCATCTAGCACATCCGTGGTGACGACATTGTTTGGCAACTGAGCCGTGCCGACAACGGCAACACTTTGCTTGGACATCTTCTCTTGAAGGGATTTAAGCTCTTTTTCCAATAACGCTACACGGTTCTGTAAGTCTTCAAACATTTGCCCCTTGCCGCTTGCTGCTACGTCTGTCTGTAGTTTCTCAACAGATGCCTTGAGCTCTTTGATCTCTTTCACCGCATCGACTTTGTTCGCCATAACGGTTTTCAGCTCGTTATGGATGCTGGTATAAGCGATATATAACACGCCGAGAATCGTCAACAACAACGCCAACATGATAATCACGCCGAAAAACGATGCGCGATTGTTTTTAGTTTGATTGGCTTTGCTGTCTTTTCCGGAAGCCGGAGCAGATTGCTGGGATTGTGAGGTACGGGTTCTAGGATTATTCGGCATAACTTCCTCTGCGGCGTTTAGCCAATCTTGTAGGGTATGTTCTGGGGAGTCTTCACCGCCACCACGTGTTGATGACATGGTCTGCGCTTGGGTTTCGATTGCTTTGAGCAATTCGGCTCGTTCTTTTTCGAGCTCAGAGATGGTTTGGGCCATTGATGTTCAAAACTTCTATATTGAATTAACTGCAACTATTGTAGAATGTACCAAAGATTTTAATCAATGGAAATAGAAGAAAAACTTTCTTTACGATTTCTTCGTATTTCAAGCAATTAAAAGATTTCGGCAGAAACTTATGTGCCGTTTGATCATAATAATAGAGGTGTTTTTGTGCATAGCATAGGGATGGAAGAAGTCACTTCCGCTTTAGGCATTACGTTTGGCCTGTTGGTAGCATCCATATTAATCGTTGGCGTATCCGTTTGGTGGCTGTACCGCGTCTTTAAAAACAAAGATGAAGTCGCTGAAGATATGGAAGATAAGCCGACTGAAGATTAACACTTTGACATATAAAGCGGTCAGAATTGATCGCTTTAAATAGCCCGCTAAGCTAGCTACTTTAGCTATCCCTCTACTTTTCCGTCTAAATAGACCCAGTGATGGTTCTCATCACGAATGAAGTCACTGACTTCCTCCATGACACCTGAATCCAAGACCTTTCCAGATTGATCTTTCACTTGATAATGCGCTTTAAAATGCACTTTTCCAGTGTCATCAAACGGCATACCCCGCTGTGTTGCAACGATTTCAAGCCCTGTCCAAATGAGGTTTGATTCCAAGTCCAGTGATCCCAACCTGGTAGATTTTGCCCAAGTGTTTTGTAGATAGTCCGTGAGCCCTAGTGCATAAGCAACATAACGTGAGCGCATCAGCTGCTCTGCGGTAGCAGGCCAACTTTGAGATAGATGATAAGGTTGACAGCAGTTTTCATAAAGTTGCCCGGAACCACAAAGGCACGCCTTGCCTGTTAAGTCATTCAACTTGTTCACACCAACTCCCCTTTTCTGCTCAGGTGGCGAATCAAGTGCGCTACTTTGATTTGCAACGCAACTGCCGAGAAGACGAACCCCAGCAAAATGCCTATCCAGAAACCTGCAACCCCCAAAGGCGCATTGTAAGGAGAACCGAACGTCAGCAGATAACCACCACCGAGCCCAACAACCCAATAACCAAACAAGGTAATCCACATCGTGGTATGCGTTGAGTGTAGCCCTCTGAGCGCGCCTGCAGTGGTAACTTGAATAGCGTCAAACACCTGATACAAAGCGGCAATGACCAGCAAGCTCATCGCTAACTGAATCACCTGAGTATTCTCGGTATAGAGTTCAATAATTGGTAGTCTTAAGAAATAGGTTAATAGTGCTGTCACAATCGCAACAAGAATGGCAAAAATCACCGCAGAGTAAACTCTTGTTTCCACTTCCAGTCGGCTGCCTTTACCATAAGCCTGCCCACTTCTAATTGCCGCGGCTAATGAGATACTGATGGGTAACATGAACGCCAAAGAGGAATAACTCAACGCGACTTGATGCGCAGCAATCGCTAACGTACCGAGCTTAACGATCAAAATGGCGATTAGGCTGAACAAGCTAGCTTCAAACAACAAGGCTAAGGAGTTAGGCACCCCAATCGCCAACATAGACCGAATACGGCCTTGCCATTTGGGCGGGTGGAATTTGCTTAAGTCCATTTCCTGTCGTTCTGGATTGCGAGCCAGACGTCCGTACACAAACCACAATGCCGCCAACAACATACACCACATGACAATTGAAGAGGCAATACCGCACCCTGCCGCACCGTAAGCTTTTATCGGCCCCCAACCATAGATGAAAAGCGCATTAAGAGGAATGTTCAGTACCAGTGCGCCGAGGCTGATAACCATTGTCGGCATGGTTAGACTGAGCCCTTCCCAAAAGAAGCGATAGGCAAAGTAAAACCCTAGCCCTGGAAGCCCCCAGGCAATGTAATCCAGATAATCATCCGTTAGATGAAACACTGGTGGCGATAAAGGAAGAAACTTTAAGAAAAGGTCTGAATAGGTTAAGACTCCCCACATCAGAAGTCCTATGGGAATCGATAACCAAATGCCTTGTGAAAGGTATTCTCCTAGAGATTGAAAATCGCCTTTGGCTTCCAGCTTGGCAACCAAAGAAGTCAACGACATCAATATACCAATGGCAATCATCATTACTGGGAACAACACGCTACTCCCTAACCCTATTGCGGCGAGATCGTTGGTACCCACGCGCCCCGACATAATGGTATCGACAACGCCTAACCCCGTGACAGCGAGTTGTGCAATCAGGATAGGCACGAAAATCGTGATGAGTTTTCGGGTTTCCTTCAAAAAGGCATCAAAGGAAAAAGTCAGTATCCCATTCATGTAAACCTCAAGAGGGATTAAGAATGTGGCTTGTCAGAGTCGTGCTTGCGAGAATCGGGCTTAACGGAATGCGGCTCTTCGTCATGCGCTTCCATCCAGTAATTCTCACCTAGGCTAGGATCCGGCATTTGATCTTCTTCTGAAGTGTTGTCGAGCTTTTCGATCATTTGCGGCCAAAGCATAATCACAATGAATTTAAGCAACCAATAAACCATGGCGTAAATGACAATGCCGAATATCAATACGATTGGCAGACCCAGCAACAAATCAATAAACAATGACTGACCGCTTAAGAAATTTTGCAGGAAAGATTTTTCAACGAACGCAAAATACAGCCAATAGACAACCGGAGCCATACTCGCCAGCCACACCCAAAGGTTCAGAGGGTAGATAATTTTGGAGTTACGAAATAAACAAAACATGGCTTCTTTACCAATCGCTAAAAATCAAAATAAGGGGTTCAGTTTCTGAAAAAACAACCATTGCAGAGCAATAATGGTGCTGGCAACATTGAACTCGGCTTTCTTGAGTTTTTGTTTCGCCTCTTCAAAAGAATACTGGATGATGCGAATATCTTCACCTTCGTGTTCCAACCCGGCATATTCCGGCAACTGGGTCGAATCAATGTCAGCCGCATAAAGATGCAGAATCTCATCACTGCCGCCTGGGCTAGGGTAAAAACGACAAACGAACTCAAACTCTGCAGACTCAACGCCCGCCTCCTCTTGCGCTTCACGCTGACAGGCATCCAACGCCTCTTCACCCTCGTCAATCATACCTGCAACCGGTTCAATCAACCAAGCTGTGTGTGATTTCTCAGCTTCTCTACCAAGCCCTGCTCTGCCAAGCGCACCGGCTCGGCATTGCTCAATCAACACGACCTTCTCGGCTTTGGGATCATAAAGCAGCACAATGACGGCTTCACCGCGACCAAACAATTCTCTTTTCAGCACAGGTGACCAACCACCGCGATAAAGCGTATGGCGGAAAGTGATTTCATCTATCTTGAAAAAACCATCAAAGTGACGACTTTCGGAAATCAACTCAAGCTGTTTTGTCATGCTTTGCTCTTTTATTATTTTTTAAACTTCAATTTTTTTAAACTTCAATTTCTATACGCGGTACACGAGGCGTTACCTGACATAACAACTCATAACCGATGGTGCCGCATTTTTCGGCTACTTCATCAACGGTTACGCCCTCACCCCAAAGAATGGCTTCATCACCCATGCGAATTTGGTCGGCAATCTCGGTGACATCGACGGTAATCATATCCATCGACACTCTTCCGGCCAAGGGTACTTTGCGGCCACAAATCCAGACAGGCGTTCCCGCCGGCGCATGTCTTGGATAGCCGTCACCATAACCGACAGCAACCACCGCCAGAAGTGTTTTTTGTTCTGCTTGCCAGGTATTGCCATAGCCGACGGTTTCTCCAGCATCCACCCACTTTAGGTTCATCACTTTTGATTTAAGCACCATGGCCGGTTTCAAATTTACCGTCTCATCTGAACCTTCAACACCTGCGCTGGCACCATACAGCATAATGCCAGGACGAACCCAATTCATGTGGGTTTGCGGAAAGCGCTGGATACCGGCTGAATTGGCAATACTTTTAGGCGCTTGAAAGCGCTTGTCAATTTCCAACAGACGATTAAATTGCTTCATGGTGAAAGCTTCATCTGTATCCGCACTGGAGAAATGCGACATCAAATGGATTTGAGTCGAGCACTTCAACTGTGACAACCGCTCGGCTATCGCATCACTGTCCTCAGGATAAAACCCAAGACGATGCATGCCTGTGTCGAACTTCAGCCAGATTGAAATATGTTGTGATGCATCCAACGACATCAACCAGTCCAACTGATGAAACGCGTGTACCGCAATGTCCAGTCGGTGGTTAAGCGCTTGAATAACTTCCGCTTCGGAAAACAAGCCTTCCAGCAACACAATGCGATGTAAAAATCCGGCTTGACGCAAAGTAATGGCTTCATCGATAGACGCCACGCCATAGGCATCACAAGCAGAAAGCGCATTCGCCGCACGTTGAATACCATGCCCGTAACCATTGGCTTTAATGACAGCCATCACTTTAGATGAAGGCGCAAGTTTTCTCACCTGCTGCAAGTTATGTTTTAAGGCGGCTAAGTTGATAATGGCTTGCGCGGGACGGTAAAGCGTCATAGTGTCGTCCGAGATTGTGAAGCTTTTCGCTCTTTCGGCTTAAGAGTCGCTAACTTAATAAGGATCATCATCCAAATCCATATGGGCGAAGTTCTCAAACTTGGTGTACTTACCAAGGAAGGCCAAGCGCACGTTTGCCAAAGCACCGTTACGGTGTTTCCCAAGAATAATTTCCGCAGTACCTTTGTCTTGGGTATCCGGGTTATACACTTCATCACGATAGATGAAGATGATCAAATCCGCATCCTGCTCGATGGCTCCGGATTCCCTCAAATCTGCCATTTTCGGACGTTTGTCCGGGCGGTTTTCCAAGTTACGACTCAACTGAGACAGGGCAATAACGGGTACATTCAACTCTTTGGCAATGGCTTTCAAACCACGCGAAATTTCGGAAATCTCGTTTACACGGTTGTCGGTATTGGTGGAACCGCGCATCAACTGCAAGTAATCGATTACGATCAAACCGATACCCGTGACATGACTTTCAGGGTTTTCCTTACCTTCTGCCACTGCTTGTTTATACTGCTCATCACGAATGTCTTTATCAATACGACGAGCGCGCGCTCTCAAGTCGGTAATCATCAGCGCAGGCGTATCATCAATATACATTTTGGCTTGAGACAATACTGTCACTGCACGGTTCAGGCTGGTGAAATCTTCCGGTTCAAAGTTCCCTTTACGAATTCTTTCCGCATCGATATGACCGATAGAACTGATCATACGCAGCACCAACTGCTCGGCAGGCATCTCCATACTGAACACTGCGACAGGCGCAAGGCTTTTAACCGCGGCATTTTCCGCAATGTTCATCGAGAAAGTGGTTTTACCCATCGAAGGACGCCCGGCAACGATAATCAAATCACCGTTTTGCAAACCGGAAGTCACACCGTCAAACTCGGCCAAATGGGTTTCCAGACCAGTAATCGAACCATCCGAATTGAAACGCTGGTCAATGGTATTGACCGCTGAACTCAACAATGAAGTAAGGGTTTGGTATTCTCTTTGTTCACCAGCGCCATGCTCGGCAATACCCATGATTTTGCGCTCGGACAAGTCCAAAATCTCGCGAACATCACGACCTTGTGGGAAATAGCTGGCTTCGGAAATTTCATTGGATGCGTGAATCAATGAACGTAAAATGGCTTTCTCACGCACGATATCCGCATAGAAGTGGATGTTGACGGCGCCTGGCGTATTCGTCACCAAATCCATCAAATACTGCTTATCACCCGCGTCCTGTAACTTACCGGTGGAGTGAAGCTTTTCCAGAACCGTTACCAAATCAAATGGCTTACCGGCTTGATGCAACTGGGTAATTGCCGCATAGATAACTTGGTGCTGCTGAGTGTAGAAATCCTGCTCATGCAACTGGACGGCAACATCCTCAAACTTCTCATTATCAAGCATCAAGCCGCCGATAACGGACTGCTCTGACTCTATGGAATGAGGTGGGGTTTTAAATAAGGATTCTTCTGACATCGATTCTGAAAATTGTTATAGGTTTATATATCCCATTTCCAGGATAAAAAAGAAAATCTATTATAACCGCGGGAACAAAAAATTTGAGATTCTTGTTACTGAATTTTATCCCGCGTCATTACTTACCCCCCAACCTGGCGGATTTTGACAATGCTCTCTGGATTTTAGGCATAAAAAAAGCGAGGACAAGCCTCGCTTTTTTTAGTTGATTAGTAATTAAGCTTCCGCAGTCGCTTTTACTTCAACAGTGATAGATGCAACTACATCAGAATGTAGCTCAACATCGATTTCGAAAGTACCAACGTGACGTAGTGAACCTTCAGGCATACGTACCGCTTTACGCTCAACATCGAAACCAGCTGCTTGCAATGCATCAGCAATGTCAGCAGTACCAACCGAACCGAATAGTTTCCCTTCGTCACCTGCAACAGATTCGATAGAAACAACTGTTCCGTTCATTTTTTCGAAAATTGCTTGTGCAGCAGCTAGTGCTTCGGTAGCTTGTTTTTCAAGCTCAGCACGACGCGCTTCAAACTCAGCAATGTTGTCTTTAGTTGCTGGTTTCGCTTTTCCTTGTGGAATTAGGAAGTTACGCGCGTAACCAGATTTAACAGTAACTTGGTCACCCAAGCCACCTAGTTTTTGTACTTTTTCAAGCAGAATAACGTTCATCGCTCAAACCTCTATTTAATCTTAACTATCTTGCGACCAACGGCTTTTGATATCTAACCAAGTATCTATCAAGCCTATTGTCGCCAAAATCAAAATCGTTTGTGGAAACAGAAACAATAATACGTAAAGGCCAACTAACCAGCCATTTCCCATTTTCTTAACCGCTACCGCATGGTGTGCTATCGCTAGGCCAGGGAACATCAACCCTGCCATCATCACGCCTGACAAGTCCTGAACTATTCCTGACTTGAACACAAGTCCGGCAACCGCCAGCACCACCGCCAAATACGCCAAGTTCTTAGGCAATCGAATCTGATAAAAATCCTGTTGAAATTGACCAGGATGATACAACCTGCCTTGCCACCATCTACCCAATAACAGGATAGAGAACCACAGTACGACCATAAACATGGCCAGCAACATGGTCGCCACTTCTGACAGGGTTGCAATCACGTCTGCCGGCGCTTCTACCCCTGCTTCTTTCACATAAGGTAATAACGCCGTATTCATCATGTTCGACCACCAAGCAGTTGTATCCCCCACCATCATATGGAAAGTGATAACCACTGCACCGGTCATTAACATACCTAAGCTTAGCGCCGATGTTAATGAATTGGTGCTTCTCAACACCCACGCCATCAACCAAACCGGCACCATATACTCCACAATAGCGACTATCGCCGGCAACGATGCGCCTAAAAACGCTTGTGTTGCCACTAAATTGATCGCTACTGCTGCAGTTAAAACTTTCAACCCTTCGCCAGAACCGACTCTCAATGTCACCAGTGCGATAACCGCACCAAGCAACATTCCCACCGGACCGAACCAAACGGTCAAAAGCGCTAAAATTGCTGTCGCTATGTAGGCCGGAAGTTGACCCTTCATGACATAGTTAGCAATAAATAGCATAGGACTTCCTATTGTTTCCTTTCAGCCAAACTTATTTATGCTGATCTGTGTAAGGTAACAACGCAATATAACGAGCACGCTTGATAGCAGTAGCAAGCTGACGTTGGTATTTTGCGCTTGTTCCAGTGATACGACTTGGAACGATTTTACCTGTTTCAGTAATATAGCTTCTTAAAGTATCTAAATCTTTGTAATCGATTTCTTTAACGCCTTCTGCAGTAAAACGACAGAATTTTTTTCTTCCGAAATTTCTAGCCATTGTTTTCAACTCCTCTACGCTTGTCTTCTTTGTAGTTAGCCATTACAGAAGGCTCTGTAACTGCTTCGTTACGCTTGATAAACATATTACGAAGAACTGCATCGTTGTAGTAGAACAAGTTTTCCAACTCACTAAGAGTATCTTGATCACACTCGATGTTCATTAGAACGTAATGCGCTTTGTGGACTTTGTTGATAAGGTAAGCTAATTGACGACGTCCCCAGTCTTCCAAGCGGTGGATAGAACCACCTTTCTCTTCGATTACACCACGGTAACGCTCGATCATTGCTGGCACCTGTTCACTTTGATCAGGGTGCACTAAAAATACGACTTCATAATGACGCATTAATGGATCTCCTTATGGATTAATAAAAAAGCCTCCCAACTCACGAATCAATGTGGATTCAGGTCAGTGAAGCAAGGAAATTCAGATATGTATGCTCTGAAAGGGCGAGATTATACGACTTTTTATTGGAATAACAAGCGAAAATCGCTGGTTTTTAAGAAAAAACAAGAAGATAGTGATAACAGGAAAGAGAAATTTGATGCTGGTTGGCAAAACCAAAAATCTACCAGGTTGGGGCTGGTAGATTTTCATGAAATGAAAGCTTAAAACTCCATTTCTTCCTTAATTTGATCAACCCATTGGTCGACACGTTCAGCGGTCATTTCTGGCTGCTGGTCTTCATCAATCGCCAAACCAACGAAGAACTCACCGTCTTCGGTAACCGCTTTTGATTCATCGAACTGATAACCGTCTGTTGACCAATAACCAACTGGAATCGAGCCATTTTCCAATGCAACGTCATGCATAAGTCCCATCGCATCCAAGAAATATTCTGCATAATCCGCTTGGTCACCCAAACCGAAACAAGCAACTTGTTTGTTGGTGAAATCGACTGACTTGAAGTCATCCCAGAAGTCATCCCAGCTGCTTTGCAGTTCACCATAATACCAAGTCGGCTGACCTAGAATAATTTTGTCGTACTTTGCAAAATCCGCAGCACTTGCAGAAGCGATATCGTAGACATCAACCTTGTCAGCACCGATTTTGTCTTTAATCATATCTGCGACGCGTTCAGTGTTTCCAGTATCAGTACCGTAGAAAAGACCGACTTGAGCCATAATCAATCCCTTTTTATTTAAGATTATTTCAATTTAAACAATATAAAATGCATTAAGCAATGCACACTGCCTAATCTTTGCTTTAAAATTAGTTTAAAAGCATTTCTTTCAAATTTTGCAAAATATTAGCATAACAATTATTAATTGCGACTTAAAAAAATTTATACCCTAGAATGAGTACGGTTAATCCAGATTCAAACTTTGAACCGGTAGATTGTTTTAAATGCCGACACTTTTTTGTCACTTGGGATAATGCAAAACCCAAGGGATGTCGTGCGTTTGGCTTTAAGACACAAAAACTGCCAAGCGTCGTGGTCTATGAAACCTCGGGAGAACCCTGTATGCGGTTTGAGCCGAAAACAGACAATTCGCCAACCTCACCTTCAAAGAAAAATAACAACGGCGGCGGCTGGATTGCTTAACCATTTAAGCCTTAGTATCCGATGATCGAATTGCCGCCCACATGAAATAAGGGCCGGGATCAGTTTTTCTGCCGGGTGCAATATGCTCATGCCCTGTCACCGCATCCTTCGGAATAGAGGGATAGGCTTCCATAATCGCCTGAACGGCTTTTTTCAGTGCTGAATATTGTGATGCGGTATAAGGCGTGTGATCCGTTCCTTCCAGCTCAATGCCTATCGAAAAATCATTGCACTTATCTCGCTCTTGATAACGAGAAACCCCTGCATGCCACGCTCGCAAATGAAAAGGCACAAACTGAATCACCTCACCTTTTCGATTGATAAACAGATGGGCAGAGACCCTCAATCCTTCTATCGTCTTGTAATAAGGATCCTCTTCAGGATTCAGTCGATTGGTAAAGAGCTGCTCAACGCCTTGCCCACCAAATTGACCCGGCGGCAGACTGATGCCATGAACCACAATCAAATCAATCTCTGTCCCCTCTGGACGCTCGTCACAATTCGGGCTGGGAACAAAATTGGCCTGCTTTAACAAGCCGGTTTCCAAGTCTACTTTCAATACCATTCCAAAACTTTTAGATACAGGGTTTAAAACAATCATTGTACACAGAGTTACTTTCTTTGCTAGATTTCACACATTGATTGCTCACTTCCAATCGTTCACAACCACACTTTTAAATACTGAAAACGGTTTTATTTAATGTAAAAATATTTAAGTCTGATAGCGTTCAAAATCAGTATTCAACGTCCTTCTCAGGTACAATATTCCAAAACAACTTACACACAATAACTTCATGCCTGAATTAGATTACTTCCAACACCTTGAGCTAAATATTGAAACTGCATTAAAAGAAGACATTGCCACTGGTGACTTAAGTGCTTCTCTGATTGCTGCGCAGCAGCAAGCCAAGGCACACATTATCACCAAGGAAGATGCGGTTATTTGTGGAAGACCATGGTTTGATGCTGTTTTCAAACATTTAGACCCGGCAACCGAAATCGTTTGGCACTGTAAAGAAGGTGAATCTGTCAAAGCTGGCACGATATTGTGTGAATTGAATGGCAATGCCAGAATCTTATTATCCGGCGAAAGAAGTGCTTTGAACTTTTTACAGACGCTTTCGGCAACTGCGACTGAAACTGCACGTTATGTCGAGAAGCTACAAGGTTCTCATACGCAATTACTGGATACGCGAAAAACATTGCCGGGATTACGCCTAGCACAAAAATATGCGGTACATTGTGGTGGTGGAAAAAACCATAGAATCGGGTTGTACGATGCTATTCTACTGAAAGAAAATCATATTATGGCGGCGCACGGCATTCAAAACGCTGTTTACTCTGCCAAGCAGTTATACCCCAATACCACAGTAGAAGTTGAAACTGAGACACTGGATGAAGTCAAGCAAGCCTTGGAAGCAGGTGCGGATATCATTATGCTGGATAACTTCAGTCTTGAGATGATTCGTGAAGCTGTTCAAATGAACAATGGGCAAGCCAAACTTGAAGTCTCCGGCAACGTCGAATTGGAACAACTTTCTACGCTTGCTAGCACGCAAGTCGACTTTATTTCTACCGGCGCTATTACAAAAAATATTCGCGCCGTGGATTTATCTATGCGATTCGAGTTCTTGTAACTCAGTCTTACCGATAAATACCGAACTCACAGACCTAACTTTGCACAATTAAACCGCTTCAAGACGGTAACTTTTGACATTATCATTAGTAATCAATACATTAAATGATAAAGTTAAAATCAACTTAATTACACTTTCAAACCATTAACTAGGAAAAACATCTTTATGGCCGATCAACATATGTTCGTTAAAATCGTCTCGATTCTGATTTTAACGGTCGTGCTGATTTCTATTTCCCGCAGAGCCCATATCCCGGCAATATTGAACTATATTGCTGTTGGCGTGGTCGTAGGCCCTTTTGGGCTTGGATTTATCCACAGTGAGGAAAATGTTAAGTTTCTCGCCGAATTCGGGGTGGTTTTCCTATTGTTCGCCATTGGTTTGGAATTCTCTTTGTCGCAGATGATCGCGATGCGAAAAGCTGTTTTCGGACTGGGCGCTATGCAGGTTTTCGTGACTGGTCTCGTGGTTTATCTGGTGTCTCATTTCGGTTTTGGGTTGAACTTTGAAACCAGCTTCGTCATTGCCAGTGCCTTTGCCTTATCTTCAACGGCAATCGTTATCAAACAGCTAACTGAACAATCCGAAATTCAAACACGCCATGGTCGAGCAACCGTTGGTATCTTGATCTTCCAAGACATCATGGCAATCCCCTTATTGATTTTGATTCCGGCATTAGCTTCCGCAACAGGTGACGGCTTAGCCGCGGAGCTTGGTGTTTCGCTAGTAAAAGGGCTTGTCGTTGTTGTTGTTATTCTTTTAGTCGGACGCTACATCCTGCGCCCTATTTTCCATGAAGTTGCCTCTTCAAAGTCACAAGAACTGTTTACGCTAACGGTTTTGACCATGGTACTAGCCGCGGCGGCATTTACCGAAGAAATGGGCATTTCCATGACACTAGGGGCTTTCATGGCGGGGATGATGTTAGGTGAGACAGAGTATCGCCATCAAATCGAGGCAGACATTCGTCCCTTCCAAGATATTTTGCTTGGGCTGTTTTTCATCACAGTGGGGATGATTATTTCGCCTGAACTGGTGTTGGAACATTTCGTTTCCGTCATTCTGATTACATTTGGCATTATCCTGCTGAAAGTAGCCGCTATCTTCTTTGTGATGAAGTATGCAAAACACCCTGAAGGCGTTGCATTGAGAACAGCTCTTTCTTTGGGGCAAGTTGGTGAATTCGGTTTGGTGCTGATTACTCTTGCACTATCTAACAACTTACTTTCTTTAGAGCTCAGCCAGCTGGTGCTGACCGCGGCGGTATTGAGCATGATTGCCTCACCTTTCATCATCAAATTCAATGGCACCATTGCCAAAACCGTTTGCAAGGAAAGTTATAGCTCCAATTTCGCTGACATCGAAAAAACCATTGAAGAAGACTCTAAATTCCTTAAAGATCACGTGGTTATTTTGGGCTTTGGACGTGTGGGACAAACCACTGCCAAGTTCCTAGAGAAGTCTCACCAACCTTTCGTTGCGCTCGACATGGATATACGTCGTGTACAAGAAGCCGCGCAAAGTGGTGAACGTGTCTACTTCGGGGATTCCGCTAAAGAAAGCGTGTTGCATGCCACAAACATTCATAATGCAAAAGTCGCGATCATCAGTTTCCATGACTATCATGCGGTCATCAAAACGCTTAAGACGTTGAAACATGTCGCACCGGATCTACCAGTATTGGTGAGAACACAGGATGACACCCACCTACAAGAACTGATTGCCGCAGGAGCCACCGAAGTTATTCCAGATACCTTTGAGTCGAGCATCATGTTCGCTTCACACTTGCTTCTGATGCTAGGTCACCCGCCCAGTCAAGTCATTAGACAAACGAGAGAGGCTCGCAAGAATCGCTATGGTCTGCTGGAAGGGCTTTATCCCGGTGAAACGGACATCACCCCTTTCGACCAGTCTCAAACGGGTCAGATCATTCAGTCGATTTATATCAACGAATCTGCTTATGCGGTTGGCAAGACACTTGAGGAATTGGATTGTGAAAACTTCAATGTCACATTGAAATCGGTCAAACGTGGACACGTTCGTGGTGACGATCCTGACCCGAAAACCATGGTCAGAGTGGATGATGCCTTAATCATTCAAGGCCTTCCTGAAGAGGTTGAACGTTGTGAAAGCTTTATCAATAGCGGCCTGAAATAATTTAACGATCACTTAGAACATTTAATCAAACTTTAAAAGGTTTAATCAGCATCTAACCAGATCAGGGTCGCCATGCGGCCCGTCTCTCCATCTCTACGATAAGAGTAGAATAATTCCTGCTGTGCATAGCTGCACAACCCACTTAAAGAAACCTCACGGACACCACATTCATGCAAGATAAAATCTGCCAGGTTGGGTAAGTCCGCAAAATATTTCGAAGGGTCTGCTTCCGATTGTTTAAAGAAGTCCAGAGCGCCCACACGTTTTTCAACGAAAGCATCCAATACCTCTCCACCTACCTCAAAAAAAGACTGTGAAATTGCAGGACCAATCCATGCCTGCAAACATTGAGATTCAACAGGAAGCTTTGCTAGGGTATTCTCAATAACCCCCTCTGCCAGCCCTCTCCAACCGGCATGAATGACAACTACAATTGATGCGTCATCGTCTACCAAAATAATTGGCAGGCAATCAGCTGTCATAACCGTTAGCACCTGACCTTTTTGCTGTGTCCAAGCTGCATCAGCCACTGGCTTTTGATCACTTAATGCGTCCGAAAAAGCGACCGCGACTGTTGTATGCTGCTGATCAAGCCAAAAGGGTTCTGAAGGAAGGTTGAGTGTTTCTTTTAGTTTTTGACGATTAGCATGAACAGCTGCCATATCATCGTGAACATGCGAGGCAAGATTGAAAGACTCGTAAACACCTTCGCTCCGCCCTGACAAGCGAGTGGTGCAAAAGGCTTTTACTTTATTGGAAACTGTCCAATTTGGTTGGACAAGCGTTAAATCCTCAATCTGCAATATCGGCATCGGTGACCCACTCAACTTCTACGCCGTTATCATAGTCGTAGTCATACTCGTCATAACCATGAAACTGAGCTTGGAAGTCATCCATATCGTCTCGAAGCATGTCGATCAAATCCAACATATCGTCAGGCATCGGTGCCTTCCACTTCATCAGCTTACCGCTAATCGGGTGAGTTAAACTGAGCATTCCGGCATGTAATGCTTGGCGCTTGAAGTTACGAAGATAATCAACAAACTCCGGCATCATACTTTTTGGAATGCGTAAGCGCCCGCCATAAACCGGATCACCAACCAAAGGAAATCCGATAGAAGACATATGCACGCGAATCTGGTGAGTACGTCCTGTTTCCAACTGAACACGGACATGAGTATGCTCTCGAAAACGTTCCAACACACGATAATGGGAAACAGCCGTTTTCCCCCCAACGCTCAAAGCCGCCATACGCTTACGATCCGTTGGGTGTCTACCAATATTTTTGGTTACCTTACCACCGGAAATGACCTTTCCAACCACAACGGCATCATAAACTCGCTCTACCGCATGACGCTGAAGCTGCTCAACCAAATGCGTCTGGGCAGGAACAGTTTTGGCTACTACCATCAAGCCGGATGTATCTTTGTCTAACCTATGAACGATCCCCGCTCGTGGCACTTCCCGTAGCGCCGGAGAATAAAACAACAAGCCATTCAGCAATGTGCCATCAGGATTTCCTGCGCCAGGGTGAACCACCATTCCTACAGGTTTGTTGATAACCAGGATATCGTCATCTTCATAAATAATATCCAGCTCCATTTCTTGGGCTTCATAAACGACTTCGTCATCCAGCTCTGCTTGCAAGACCACTTTTTCACCACCCAATACTTTGAAATTTGGCTTTTTCTGAACCTTGCCATCCAACGTCACATTACCGACTTTGATCCAATCCTGAATTCTATTACGGGAGTAATCTGGATACAGCTCAGCAAGGACGGCATCCAATCTGGATGAAATCTTGTCTAATGGGATGGTGGTGGTTAATTCTTGTTGCGTCAAAGTCGTTCCTTCTTACATCAATATCTTATTGTTAGAGACATCATGACAAAGTTATTAAGAGGCACCGAATAGTCTATGACTATTTTTAGCCTGTGCTATAATTTGTGTTTTGCATATTCTAACCGAATTCTAACCAACTAGACTAAATGAACTCACTATCGATGCGTTTCCGCAGCCCGTTGAAAACCTTCCTGATTCTTTCTCTATTGCTTTCCGTTTTTGCGCTTAACGGTTGCTCTTCATTAGTTGAAAAAGACGAATCCAAATGGACGGTTAAAGAATTTTACGATCACGCAAAAGAAGCCTACAACAGCGAGCAATGGGAAACAGCAATCAAGTATTATGAAAAATTGCAGTCTTACTTCCCGTATGGAAAATATGCTGAGCAGTCTTATTTAGAGCTTGCCTACGCTTACTACAAATACGACGAACCGGAATCTGCTAAGCGAGAATTAGCCGAATTCATTCGCCTATATCCTAAACATCGCGCTATTCCCTATGCACTTTACCTGAAAGCACTAGCAGCAGACTCCATCAATAAAAGCTGGTTTGATAGCTGGTTGACCGACCCTGCTTACCGAGACATGGCTTCAACAGAAGATGCGTATCAAGACTATATGGAGTTGATTAACCGTTTTCCAACCAGCAAATATGCCGCTGCATCTAGAAAACGCTTGATTATTCTACGCAACCGCCTAGCGCGTCACGAGTATCAGGTCGCCACTTATTACTACAAGCGTAAAGCTTACTTGGCAGCAGCAAATCGCGCAAGACTGGTTGTCACCAACTACCCTAGATCAATTGTTAACATGGACTCTTTGATTCTCATGCGAGACAGCTATCAGAAACTGGGCATGAAAACCAATGCTGACAATGTCCAAAAAGTTATCGACTTTAACCAGAAGCGTAACAAGAATTCAGAACTAGATAGCGCAAACCAGGACGGCGCTTAAACACCTCTATTTAAGCGTTTTCAGACTTGTATAGAAAGGCTTCCATTTCAGGAGCAGGTATAGGTTTCGAGAAGAAGTAGCCTTGAAGATAATCAACGCCCAACTCAGATAATAGCTGACTATGAGCTTCGGTCTCAACCCCTTCAGCAACGACGCTTAAGCCCAAGCTTCGTGCCATGGCAACGACCGCCTTACTGATTTCTAAATCATTGAGATCCGAGATAATATCCTTCACCAAAGACTGATCAATTTTGATCTTATCTACTGGGAACTTCTTTAGATAACTGAGTGATGAGTACCCGGTTCCAAAGTCGTCAATCGCAATACTGATACCGCGCTTTCTGACAGAATCCAACAAGGAGATAACCTCCTCCGCATTTTCCATCAAATAACTTTCCAACAGTTCAAACTCAAAGTGACTGGTCAATCCTTGATCTTCTATCATCCCCATTAATTCATTAATGTGTTTATGGTTGAATTCTCTACCGGAAAGATTGATGGAGACTCGATGCAGGGGAAGGCTTTTAGCTTTAAGGTCATTCAAGAACTGCAAAGTATGCTCAACCACTATGCAAGAAATTTGAGGAATCAAACCGGCTTCTTCCGCTAAAGGAATAAATACCGTTGGCACAATCAAGCCCTTTTTGGGATGGTGCCAGCGAATCAATGCTTCCATAGAATGGATAGTTCGACCATCCGCTTCCATAACAGGTTGATAAAATACTTCAAATTCATCATCTCTAACAGCTCTATGCAGATCCCTTTCAAGTTGCACTTGCTCTTGTACCTTATCTGCCATTTGCGGTGTAAATACCGCGAAATTCTTATCTTTCGACTCTTTGGCTGCATACATCGCAGTATCGGCACGTCTCATCAACTCAGAAACAGTATCACCATCACCCAATGGGTAGGCAAAACCAGCACATGCACGTATAAAAAATTCTGCGTCGTTAAAACTGAATGAAGGATTTAGTACGATCTCAATTTGTTGCGCCAAAGCTTCACAAGCCTGAAGACTTTGAGGACTTTCAATGGCTATGGCAAACTCGTCCCCAGTAATACGGTAAACGCCTAGAGCAATATTACAGCTTGTGGATAGACGCTTCGCCACTTGAGACAAAACATAGTCCCCTGTCTCATGCCCATAGGTATCATTCACTGATTTAAAACGATCCAAACCAACAAAGACCAGAACAAACTCTTTTCCTTGCGCCATGAAAGTGTTCAAATCCAACTGTAACTTTTCACGGTTAGACAATTTTGTTAAGGAATCAAAGTAGGCAGCATCAACTAAGCGCTTTTCAAGCTTTTCACGTTTTAAAATAATACTCACCAGAAAGCTACAGGTATCCAGTAGACGGCGATGAAATAAGGAAGGCGCGCGTGTTTCAAAGCTGGTTAATGCAAAGGTTCCTACCAGCTCATTCTTTTCCGTTCTTACTGGAACAGACCAACAGGCTCTTAGCCCGAAATCTTCCGCGATAGGCATTAAGTCTTTCCAGCGGTCATCGGTAAAGGTGTCGGTTACAAAGGCTGGTTTTTCTCTATAGACTACGTTGCCACAAGAGCCGGAGTTTGGTCCTGGTTTCAGGCCATTTAGACGCTGAATCCCTTCTGGCGGAACACTCGGAGCACAATAAACAAACAGTTCGTCATGCTTCAATAACATTACGGAAGCGACGGAATTGGGTAGGATTTCTTCTGCGAGCTTACAGATTTTGTCGACAACATCGTAAGCATTTCTTGTGATGACAATATCTTCGAGCACATCACGCTGCAACTGTAACAACAGCTCCGTTTGCTCTAGGGATACGGAATCCGATGGATCGATCGGGCACTGTGGATCATTAAGATACTGAATTGCTCTCTTAGAAACCCTCTGGTCGATCATAACAAAATCTCACTCCCGATATTGGTTTGTGATTGGATAACGCCTGTCTCTGCCGAAAGCTCTTTTGGTGATCTTCACGCCAGGCGCCGCTTGTCGCCTTTTATACTCGCTACGATTAATCATTCTAACAACAGATTCCACTTGTTTGGCTTCAAAGCCGAATTCCTCTACAATTTGTGTAGGTGATTTATCGTATTTTACATAGTTCTCAATGATTGAATCAAGAATATCATAGTCTGGAAGCGAATCTTGATCTTTTTGATCAGGGCGAAGCTCCGCGGAAGGTGGTCGAGTAATGACTCTTTCCGGGATTACTTGAGATAAGGTATTACGATACTTCGACAAGCGATAGACCAACGTCTTTGGAACATCTTTCAGTGGTGAAAAGCCGCCAACCATATCACCATACAAGGTAGAGTAGCCCACTGCCACTTCAGACTTGTTACTGGTCGCCAACACCAATTTACCAACTTTATTGGAAATCGACATCAACACAGTTCCACGAATTCTCGCTTGAAGGTTCTCTTCAGTCAAATCAGGTTCATAGCCTTCAAAACGAGTGGCTAATGCCGACTCGAACGCGTTGTACATATCTTCGATTGGAATCGAATGATAATGCACACCAAGAGCATCTGCTTCCAATTTTGCATCTTCAATACTGATGTCGGCGGTGTAACGGAAAGGCATCATCACTGCCTCGACTTTATCTGCACCCAGCGCATCAACTGCAATCGCCAGTGTTAGAGCAGAATCAATACCTCCCGAGAGTCCAAGGAGCGCACCATTGAACCCATTCTTTTGAATGTAATCGCGAACCCCCATCACCAATGCTTGGTACACTCGCGCTTCATCTTCATAAAGCTCCGCTTGTTCGCCCGGCATAATGGCAACAGAGTTACCCTGTTTTAACAAAGTGACTGGGGTCAAAGCTTCTTTAAACTCAGGCGCTTGAACTTGCACTTCGCCCTCGGCACAGGTTGCGAAAGAACCGCCGTCAAACACCAGTTCATCTTGCCCACCGATTTGGTTAACATAAATCACGGGTACAGAAACTTCTGAAATGCGGCGTTTCACGACATCAATTCGGTCTTGGTGTTTTTCAGAAAAGAATGGTGAAGCATTCAAGATCAACAACGCTTCCGCGCCAGAAGCCACTGCTTGGCTGGCTGGTGAAATTTTCCAAATATCTTCGCAAATCAACAAACCAAAGGACACGCCTTTGTAAGTCACGACACAAGATTGATCGCCTGATTCGAAATAGCGCTTTTCGTCAAATACGCTGTAGTTTGGAAGGTTTTGTTTGATATAGCTGGCTTGGATTTGCCCCTTTTCAATCCATGCAGCCATGTTGAATCGTTCACCCAAGTCGTCCATCATTGGATAGCCAATGACCACCACCACATCTTGTACCGCTTCACAGATTGTAGACAGCGCAGCATCTACCTGAATGTAAAGCGCTTGCCTAAACAACAAGTCTTCTGGCGGATAGCCAGTAATGGTCAGCTCGGGGAAAACGACAATATCAGCTTCATGTTGTTGCTTTGCTTGCTGAGCAGCCTCGATAATCATGTGCACGTTGCCATCAATATCCCCAACTATTGGGTTGATTTGCGCCATGACAATCTTGATTTGTTCAGACATCGCTTTGCCTCATAAATACCGACACTTGATTCAATTAAGCCAATCGCTTTTCGATTGCCGATCCTAGATCCGCAGGTGAACGTACCACCGTCACACCTGCCGCTTCTAGTGCTGCAAACTTAGCTTCTGCTGTGCCTTTTCCACCGCTCACAATGGCACCGGCATGTCCCATACGTTTTCCTGCAGGTGCTGTAACACCGGCAATATAGGCAACAACCGGTTTGGTGACATGCTCTTGTATGAATTGTGCAGCATCTTCTTCTGCTTGACCACCAATTTCACCCACCAAGATGATGCCTTCAGTTTGAGGGTCTTGCTCAAACAGACCCAGGCAGTCAATAAAGTTCATACCTTGAATCGGGTCTCCACCAATCCCAACGCAGGTTGACTGTCCCAAACCATTTTGCGTGGTTTGATGAACCGCTTCATAGGTCAAAGTCCCTGAACGGGAAACAATACCAATCTTCCCGGGAAAGTGAATATGTCCAGGCATAATGCCTATCTTGCACCCTTCTTTACCGTCGCCAGGGGTAATCAAGCCTGGGCAGTTCGGTCCAATCAGGTAAGCGTCAGACTTATCCAATACCGCACGCACCTTCAACATATCATTTACCGGAATACCTTCGGTAATACAGGTAATCACCTTGATACCGGCATCAATGGCTTCAATAATTGAGTCGGCTGCAAACGCAGGTGGCACATAAATCATCGATGCTTCAGCACCCGTTTGAGCAACCGCTTCCTTTACTGTATTGAAAACCGGCAAATCAAGATGGGTCGTTCCACCTTTACCAGGCGTCACACCGCCAACCATTTTGGTTCCATAGGCAATCGCCTGTTCGGAGTGGAAGGTTCCTTGTTTCCCAGTGAAGCCTTGGCAAATAACTTTGGTGTTGCTATCAATCAAAATACTCACTAGATAGCTCCCCCGTCTTTTGCTGCGGCAACCACTTTTTGCGCTGCATCCGCCAGTCCGTCTGCTGTAATAATGCTTAAACCGCTTTTCGCCAGTTTTTCTTTTCCTAATTCCACATTCGTTCCTTCCAAGCGTACGACCACAGGAATGGTTAAGCCAACTTCCTGCACCGCTTGAATGATACCGTCCGCAATTAAATCACAACGGACGATACCGCCAAAAATATTTACCAAGATAGACTTCACGTCAGGAGAAGACAAAATCAATTTAAACGCTTCTGACACCCGCTCCGGCGTTGCTCCGCCACCAACATCCAAGAAGTTCGCCGGCTCCCCGCCATTCAGTTTAATCAAGTCCATCGTGGCCATTGCCAAGCCAGCACCGTTTACCATACAACCGATATCACCTTCCAAAGCGATATAGTTCAATTGGTGGTCCGCCGCCTTGGCTTCACGCTCGTCTTCTTGAGTTGCATCGCGCATCGCAACCAACGCAGGTTGGCGATACAACGCATTTGAATCAATGTTGATTTTCGCATCCAGTGCAATCAAATTGTTTTCCGAAGTCACCACCAAAGGGTTGATCTCTAGTAAGGCAATGTCTTTATCCAGCGCCAAACGATACAAGCCTTGCATCACGCCCATCAGTTGTTTGAACGCAGTACCTTGAAGGCCTAGTGCAAAACCAACTTCACGGCACTGGTAAGGCATCAAACCAACGGTTGGATCGATATGAACGGTCAGAATTTTTTCAGGCGTCGCTTCGGCAACAGCTTCAATATCCATTCCACCTGCTTCAGAAATAATGAACGTATGCGTTTTGGAGACACGATCTACCAATAAGCTCAAATACAATTCTGTTTGGATATTAAGCGTTTGCTCAATCAGCAATGAATGAATAGGAAGTGCTTTACCCGCGGTTTGAATAGTTGCAAGAGAGCTGCCCAACAACTGCTCAGCGACTTGATGCGCTTCTTCTCTAGAGGCTACCAGCTTCACACCACCCGCTTTACCACGCGCACCGGCATGAATCTGCGCTTTCACTACCCACTGATCTCCGTCAACTTCGGTCAGTGCTGCATCAAGCTGAGCCATGCTCGAAATCATAACGCCTTGAGGAATGGGGATTTGGTAATCGGAAAACAAAGATTTTGCTTGGTATTCGTGTAAGTTCATTCGGTGCCTTAATCCAATAATAGCCAATTAAAAATAGCTGACGACTCCCTTGATATTATTACTTACCGTAACCAATTGAAAGCCGTTTTATAATATTTAAATGTAGCGGATCATTTTAAAGTTTTTATCGGAAAATTGCATTAAAAATAGCCCGTTTTAAAGAGGCTTACACCCCCAACCTGGCAGATTTTTACACTATTTCCATCAACATCCGATGCATCAGAAATGCTTTTCAGTCAGAACGTTTGTTTCACCTTCAGTACGCGCAATAATAACTGCGCCAACAGAATCACTGAAAACATTCACTGCCGTTCGCATCATATCCAACAAACGATCGACGACCAACAGCAACCCTATCGCCTCTGCCGGCAGCCCTACCGCTACGAGGATGATACTGATTGCCACCAAGCTTGCAGAAGGAATCCCGGCAACGCCGATAGAGGTTGTCAAAGCGACGATCACAATCAATAACTGTGTCGACCAATCCAAACTGATACCAAACATCTGTGCGATAAAGATAGCCGCAACACACTCATAGAGCGCCGTGCCATCCATATTCACTGTTGCGCCCAACGGCAAGACAAAACTCGAAATCCGGTTGGAAACCCCAGCACGTTTCTCGACGGACTCAATCGTCACTGGCAAGGTCGATGAAGACGAGCTGGTTGAAAACGCCGTCAACAACACCGGCGCCATGGCTTGATAATGCAACCAAGGATTCTGCACTTTACCGATGGTTTTCAACAAAATTGGCATCACCACAAACAAGTGCACACCGAGTGCCAAAGTAACCGTTAGGAAGAACATAGCGAGGTTTTCAAATTGATCGAACCCGGTTTTCGCGATAGAGGCCGCTACCAAACCAAACACCCCAATAGGCGCGAATTTCATTACCCACTGGGTAATCAACATCATCACTTCAAATACACCATTCCAGAATTGTGACAAGGTTTGCTTAAAGTCGGACTGGATTCGCGTCATAAAATAGCCGAACAACAAACTGAAAAAGATCAAGCCAAGCATTTGCCCTGTTGCCGCAGCATTGACGACATTTACGGGAATCATTCGCAAAAAGACCTCAACAATGTCGCCTGCGGATTTGCCTTGAACGGCCTGCATAACCTCTGCATCGGTATGAAGAACGGGAACACCATTTCCAGAAACGCCCGGATGAATTACATTCACCAACGTCAGCCCCACAATAATGGCTATGGATGATGTCATGAGATAATAACCAACAGTTTTTGCACCCAATCGTCCAAAACCACCTTGTGAACCGATGTTTGCCACACCGGTGATAATCGCAGACACCACCAAAGGCACCACAATCATCTTCAATGCATTCAAGAACAAAGTTCCGATAAAAGTAAAAACCGATAACCACAGCACACCAAAAATCGCTTTATCTGTTCCTGCCCAACTGCCCATCAGTGCGGCAAGCATCAGTGCGATCAGGATTTGCCAATGTAATGCGATTTTCATACTTTTCTCCGAACAATTTTCGCTCTTAAAAAAAAAGTACCCTAAGGTACTTTTTTCAACAATATTAACTTGTCACATCATTGCAAACAAGCTTTACAGAACCTGTTCTTACATATCAGGACATTGATACCAAGATTGGTAAGGCCCCATGTTATAGACTTCATCAAACCCTAGTGACAACAAAATCTGCATTGCCATGTGTGAACGTTGCCCAGAACGGCAAAATACAATAACCGGGATATCCTTATCTAACATACTGTCACCAACTTGATCAATGTCCTGCAAAGGAATATTGACCGCACCAGGCAGTTTGCTCATGGAAAACTCTTCTGGTGTTCTTACATCAACAAATTGTGCACTCTTTTCTTTAATGAGTCGTTTGGCGTCTTCACACGAAATAAACATTTTACGTCTCCAACCTAATTTTTATTTTTTTCTTTAATTTTTAATGCTTTGATTATTTACAAAATTATCCCTTATCCGCCTGTAAAAAACTAGGCTAACAAGTGAAACACTGCCCAAATAATGATTATGCTATAACAAGCTGCGATTATGTCATCCAACATAATCCCCAGGCCGCTCGCTACCTTTCTATCTGCCCAGCTAATAGGCCAGGGTTTTACAATATCGAAGAAGCGAAAGGCAACAAAAGCAAATACCCAATATTGCCAACTTTGCTCAGGCAAAAACAGTAATACCAGCCAAATGGCGACAAACTCATCCCAGACAATTCCGCCATGATCATGAACACCAGACCAGTCAGCGGATTTTCCGCAAATGAAGCTACCCAGGAACAACCCAGTAACGGTCAAACTCCATGCAAGAGCAGAGTTCCAAAGCATTAATGGCAAAAAAACCAAACCACCGAACAATGTCCCAACCGTTCCCGGCGCTTTTGGTGAAAGCCCTGAGCCCAAGCCGTACCCTAGAAATAAAACAGGGTTTTTCAACAAATCTTTAAACGTCGGGGTTCGAGTCATTCGTAGAGCCTTTGTTAAAGCTTAATATAAAAAAACCGCCTGTTATCCCATGAGATAAACACGCGGTCTTTCCATGTTTAAATACTTATTTTAAACGTCTTTTTGCAGCCGTTCTCAAACGTAGTGCATTCAACTTAATGAACCCTTCTGCATCTTTATGGTTGTAAGCGCCACCATCTTCTTCGAAAGTGGCAATGGCTTCATCGAACAAACTGAACTCAGATGAGCGACCAACCACAACAACGTTACCTTTATAAAGTTTCAAGCGAACTTCGCCTGTAACAAATTTTTGTGATGCATCAATCAATGCCTGAAGCATTTCACGCTCTGGTGTAAACCAGAAACCGTTATAAATCATTTCCGCATACTTAGGCATCAACTCGTCTTTCAAGTGTGCCGCGTTACGATCCAAAGTCAAAGACTCCATCGCACGGTGCGCTTTTAGCATGATGGTTCCAGCTGGTGTTTCATAACATCCACGCGCCTTCATCCCAACAAAACGGTTTTCAACGATATCATCACGACCGATACCATTTGCACCGCCAACTTGATTCAAATATTCCATCACCGTCGCAGGTGACATTTTTTCACCATTGATTGAAACGATGTCACCTTTCTCAAACCCGATGGTTAGATAGGTTGCTTCATCCGGTGCGTTCTCAGGAGAAACCGTCCACAACCACATATCTTCTTCAGGTTCATTTTCAGGGTTTTCGATAATGCCGCCTTCATAAGAAATGTGTAGCAAGTTGGCATCCATTGAATAAGGTGATTTCTTACCTTTTTTCTTCTCAATGGAAATGTTGTGCTCTTCAGCATAAGCCATCAATTTTTCACGCGACAACAAATCCCACTCACGCCAAGGCGCAATCACTTTTACATCTGGCATCAAAGCATAGGCATTCAACTCAAAACGAACTTGGTCATTTCCTTTACCTGTCGCCCCATGAGAAATCGCATCCGCGCCGGTTTCTCTTGCGATTTCAACCAAACGTTTTGAAATCAATGGACGTGCGATAGACGTTCCTAAACGGTACTCACCTTCGTAAATGGCATTGGCGCGCATCATAGGGAAAACAAAGTCACGGGCAAACTCTTCACGCAAATCTTCAATGTAGATTTCCTTGATTCCCATCGCTTCAGCTTTTGCACGTGCTGGCTCCACTTCTTCACCTTGCCCAATATCCGCGGTGAAGGTAACAACCTCACACTGATATTCTTCTTGCAACCACTTGGCGATAATTGAAGTATCCAAACCACCTGAATAAGCTAAAACGACTTTTTTAACTTGCGACATTTTGTTTTCCTTTGAAATCCCTGCGAAATATATAGTTCTGTTAAACGCGCGAATTATACATTAAAATCGGTTTATTTTCTCAATTACCTGGAATGATTCACCGGGATTACCAACAAAGATTACAGAATGAGTTTGATTGATTTTATTAAAGTCTCGCCGCAATACATTTTGCCGCAACACCTTGCTTCCAAGGCCATGCATTGGTTCATGCGAATTGAGCAACCGTGGGTGAAAAACACCACCACCAAATTGATGATTAAGGCATTTGATATCAATGTCGAAGAAGCCGAGTATGAAGATTTGGACTACTACGCCAACTTCAACGCATTTTTCACCCGTGCTTTGCAACCTGGTGCGCGCCCGATCGACAGCACGCCAGATGCTTGGTGTAGTCCAGTGGATGGCGTTGTCAGCCAATCCATGCCAATCAACGGCAACCGTTTGGTACAGGCAAAATGCCACGAATACACCTTGGAAGCTTTAGTGGGTGGCGATATCGAATACGCCAAACAATTCCAAAATGGAGATTCTGCGGTTATCTACCTTTCGCCTAAAGACTATCACCGTATTCACTGCCCGACCAATGCAACATTACAATCAATGACCTATGTACCGGGCGACCTGTTTGCCGTTAACCCATCTACCGTTCGTACGGTTGAAGGTTTGTTTGCCAGAAATGAACGTTTGGTACTGCGCTTTGAAAATGAAAATGGGGCTTTCTGCCTAATCATGGTAGGCGCAATTTTCGTTGGCAGCATGGAAACCGTGTGGCAAGGAAAAATTACACCGGATTATCGTCCAACCATTGAGCATTGGGATTATTCGGATCAATTACTTTCCTTTGCCAAAGGTGATGAAATCGGCCGTTTTAACATGGGTTCTACCGTTGTTTTACTCACAACCGAAGGGCAAATGCCGGATCTGGGCAAAATTCCAGAAAATACGCCTGTTAAAATGGGTCAACATCTGGCAAACTATGCAAAACCGAACTTTTAAGAAAATATGACAAAAGTCTTGAAACCGAAATTTACTCAAAAGGATTCAGCATGATGAAAATGGTAACTGCGATTATCAAACCTTTCAAATTAGACGATGTCCGTGAAGCACTACACGACATTGGCGTACATGGCATGACGGTGATTGACGTCAAAGGCTATGGTCGTCAAAAAGGTCACACTGAAATGTATCGTGGTGCGGAGTACGTTGTTGATTTCCTTCCTAAACTAAAATTGGAAATCGCCATTGCAGAAGACAAGGTCGATCAAGTTATCGAAGCGATTACAACCACTGCACAAACTGGTAAGATCGGTGATGGTAAAATCTTCGTTACACCTATTGAACAAACCATCCGTATCCGTACTGGTGAAACAGGTCCTGAAGCGCTTTAATTCGCAATCAAAACCTGTAAAAAAGCCCGCCTAAGCGGGCTTTTTTGTTTATGTATTTTTTGCTCATAACTTCTAATGAACCATCTCATCAAACGCTTTTGCCAACTCAGGGTTAGCCTCCACTTCTTCTTGAAAAGGTATTTCCTCTTCAAATCGAAACACATTTAACTCAATCGCAAAAAAGCACAGTATCCACAATAGCGCATCATAAAAATCCAGCCATGCGCCTTCGTAATTCTCCATCCCCCACAGCAATGCAATCACAATCAACGCTGCATACATAACAATCTTCAAGGCATTTCTCAGCCACCATTCCCACTTACGGTAATACCCTGGGAAATACACGTCATATTCCAACGCGATCACCACGCCTAACCATATCCAACTGTTGTACATATCCAGGCGGCCATTTTCAGCGATATAGCTTGCCGTGCTGTACTCGATAGCAGAAGCCACCACAAACACATAAGCAACTAACCTGACTAGGTGAATGCCATACTTCTTCCACTTAGACAGCGCTGGCTTGCCCAATTGAGAGGTTTCCCACTCGAACAATAGTAGCAAGACCACCCATGCCAAGGAGTCGATTCCTTCAACCAAAGTTTGCTCCGTGAAAAACAGGTAAACGTTAATCGACAGCAACGCATAAACCGTCCACTTAAAATAAGGAAAAACTTTATAAACCCAAGAAGTTTTGGCAAAAACGAAATGCATTCAACACCTCACACGGAAAGTACACCCAGAAAGAAATTGGGCCAGGATCAGAATGTGCAAAGTTTACTGGAAATGCTTAAAAAAAAGCTATGAAAAAATGCGGGAGAGAAAGAAAAATAATGAAAATCTACCAGGTTGGGGGCAAACAGATTCACCTACCCAACCTGGCAGATTTTAAGAACTTATTGGCAACTAGGCTGCATCGACATGCCAAGTATTTTCATCCGAGGACTTTCCTCGCCAAGGCATAATCCACATCTGATACAAAGAAGTGAAAATCATAATGGTTGAAGCCAAACTGTAGCCAAAACCGCCAATGATGACAAACCATGCGAATTCAGGGTTCCACTTAGTTAGCCACCAAGACGCCACATCCACCACCAAGAAGGCAAATGGAATGAAGACAAGCGTGCCTTTCACCCAACGGTTCCAGCCGACAGTCATGGAAAAAATCAGTCCCACAAAGAAGAAAATAAATGAAATCCCAAATAAGTGAATATGTGCAACGCGAACCATGGACGCTTCAGTTGCACCATGATCCACTTTGGCAAAGAGCTTGATAACATCATACTTCGGAAGATCAGGAATGCCCGCTAACTTACCGTGACACTTTGCACAGTATTGGTCGACGATCGGTTTGATTTTAGGTTCCCATTCTGATTTTGGCGCCCCATCACGTGCCCACTGAATCAATGTAAAACGTTCTTGTGGCGGTGCATTCATTTTCATCGAACCATTCAGCTTAGCTTCCAGTGTGGTGCCCGTTTGATTTCCGTAATAACTGTAAACAATATCATTCACCGACAAACCAAATTTGCCATCGGCCATACCGTGAGTCAACATGATCTGTGCGCCAGCCATCAACAACCCTAGACCGGTGACCATTAAATACCCTGTAAACAATGTTTTTACAGGAAACGACAAACTTGGCAAATTGAGCCATGAAGTTTTATCCACTTATCCTCTCTCCCGAAGTATTAAATAATTATTATTAGTTGATATAGATCAAGCGCCAGTTTAAGTCGATTCCGTAAAAAAACTAATCAATAATTTTTATTTTGAGAAATACAAAAGCCTGATATTTTCTACAGGCTTTAACCCGCCTGGCTTTCTTCTTCCAAAAGCCTTGTCACAACGCGTCAATCTCAAATCTTTCTCCAGGTTTTTATGCTGCTTGAATCATGAGCAATCAAAATAAATGTGATTTTTTACGTTTTTATTGGCGAATGTTTTTCAGGGGGTAGATGGATAAGCATCGTCAGATTTTCTTCAATGCATTCTATGATTCATCGAACAACTATCAGTTCGGCATCAACTTTAGCGCACAGCTTCTGTGATAATTGGATTAGCGCCAAATAGTCGCGCCAACTTGGTTGATTTGGGAGGTTCTGTTGGTTGATTCCGCTAGGGGAATCACTTCCCAATCCCATGAAATTTCTGCTTCCGGTAACGGGACATCCCATGCAGGATCAAATCCATCAACCTGATTGCCTGAAACATCATACTCCGTTATCCAACGGTCAGAAATCAAACACTTAACGCCAGAAAAACCATTCAGCAAGGCAAGATGCTGCTCGACCATTTCCGTGCCGAATTTTCCTGCCGCTTCGGTTTGAAGGTTATGCTTCTTCATCAACCAACTGATAGGTATCAAAGGTAATTGGGTCGTGAGATTCAGAGAAACCACACAGTCGATCTCCTCAACTTTATCCAGCCAAGGCAATGATCGGTCACAATGCATTTTCCCCTGAAAAACGTGCTCAAGGCACCCCGTTACATCCGCTTCAATGAGCACGACATTTTCAAAGGTAGCAGCCTGTTTTCTGGCCGACCTCAGAAACACCAGATCAACAAGGTAAACCTGCTCAAATTGCTCCGATAGCGTTGACAGAGGGATATCTTTAAGCGAACCTGCCCCCAAGATAAGAATGCTGCGTTTTTGTTCGCACTTGACGACGGCTTTTAAAATCGCCTGCTGGCAATATTCGAAATGCGATTGCCATTGATGCTTGCACCGATGGTAGCGTCCATCCATGGCAATGGCTTCGTAGAGAAACCCCATTTTTCGAACCCAAGGGACAAAATATGGGGTGGTAAAGAATTGAAACAGCGCTTTTAACACACTATACCTTTAAGTATGCGCCGACACCGGCTAGCCATTAATCAGAAGATGGCAATTCATCACGCTCTTCCAATGCTTGAGTCTTTCTGGTCAAAGTGTTTCGCCCCCAACCCAGCAATTGCGCTGCCTTCTGACGATGATTCATGCTGGCACGCATCGCAGCATCAATCAACACTTTCTCAAACATCGGTTCGGCTTCGGTGTGTAAACCACTTTTACCGGATGCCAGAAATGCTTCTGCCCAATGTTGTAATGGCGTTTGCCAATCGTCTGTACCGTTGCTACCAGAGGCAGACTCTGTGACCGTGCCGGATTTCAACTCCAATGGCAGGTCTTCCATATGCACAGTTTTATCTGGTGCCATAATCGTCAACCAAGTACACAAACTGCGGATTTGACGTACGTTACCCGGCCATGGTAAGCCTTCAAGGTATTTCTCTACTGGACGGCTCAGTTGTTTTTCTTCCAAGCCATAAGTTTTGGCCTCTTCAGATAGGTAATAACGCAAGATAGGAATAATATCTTCTCGACGCTCGCGCAATGCCGGAACTTTTATGCGAATAACGTTCAAACGATAAAGCAAATCTTCACGGAAGCGCCCTTGTTTCACAAGCTCGCGCATGTTTTGGTGAGTCGCTGCGATAATACGCACATCAGTTTTGATTGGTGTTTTGCCGCCGACGCGATAGAAAGTTCCATCATTTAAAACACGCAATAGACGCGTTTGTAAATCTACCGGCATATCACCGATTTCATCCAAGAACAGCGTACCGCCATTCGCTTCCTCAAAACGCCCTACACGTTGTGTCAAAGCCCCCGTAAAAGCACCTTTTTCATGACCGAAAAGTTCAGACTCCAGCAAATCACGAGGAATCGCCGCAGTATTGATGGCAACAAAAGGTTGGTTCGCCCGACTACTCAATTCATACAACGCTCTTGCAACCAACTCTTTCCCCGTACCGGTTTCGCCGTTGATTAAAACGGTTACATCCAATTGGGATACACGCCCCAAAATACGAAATACTTCCTGCATCGATGGTGCAGAACCAATGATGTTCAAAGGCTGTTTCGTCGTTTTCGTTTTTCTTGGTTTCTTGCCACCCGATAAATGGCGTTTAATCGCGCGGTCAATAACCGTTAAGGCATCATCAATCTCAAATGGTTTCGGCAAATATTCAAAAGCACTGCTTTGCAAAGAGCGTACTGCAGTATTCAAGTCAGCATGAGCGGTCATGATAATCACAGGAATTGACTTATCAATCTGATGAATCTCTTCCATGAACTCCAAACCACTCATTTCCGGCATACGGACATCCGAGATAACGACTGTCGGCGGTGCTTTGTCGATATTTTTCAGTGCTTCCAGAGGAGACTCAAATGCATGAACCTCATAAGATCGATCTTCCAGAGCTTCATTCAACACCCAACGAATTGATGCGTCATCATCAACAATCCAAACAACGGGTTCTTGAAATTCAGACGTATTTTGATGATTCATAGTTTTTCCTGATGACTAATTTTTTGTGCTTCTTCTCTATTATGATCGAAAGGCAAGTAAATATTAAAAACAGTATTTCCTGGTTCGCTCTGCGCAACGATCAAACCACCATGCTGACGTACGATATTCTGAGAGACCGGCAAACCTAGCCCCGTCCCCTCTTTTTTACTGCTAACCATTGGGTAGAAAATCGCATCAAAGACTTCAGGATCAATTCCGACTCCTTCATCAATCACACTGATTACCGCTACCAATGGGTAGGTTTTGGTTCCCAAGGTAAATTTCGACTCAACGCGTGTTCTAATGGTCAACAACCCGCCATGATCTTCCATAGCTTGAATACCGTTTTTGACCAAATTCAACAGTGCTTGAACCATGGCACCGAAATCCATTGAAATCTCTGGGATACTCGGGTCATAATCAAGTTTAACAGCAACGTTTTCTGGCTTTTCGCCATTGATCACTTCCAACACATAAGCAATCAATTCGTGAATATTGTGAGGTTCTTGTTCATCATTGCCTTTTGGCCCAAGCATCCTATCCACTAAGCTTTTCAGGCGATTCACTTCATTGGAAATAACATCCAAAAACTTTTCGGCTTTTTCATTGTCTGGAAAACGCTTTCTCAATAACTGTGTCGAGCCATAAATACCCGCTAAAGGGTTCTTAATTTCGTGAGCCAGCGTTCTAACCAACAGGTTTCCAGCTTCATATTGATGCCAACGTTCGTCTTCTTCCGCAATACGATGATGACGCTCAGTATCGTAAAGTTCGATCAGCCAACCATCTTCATTATCCATCTCATAGTAGGAAATAGTACAGGTCACATGCGATTTCTGCCCATCCGGCAAGCGAATACTATATTCATGAATGGTTAATCGTCCTGTTCCACAAGCATGGATATCATCCAATAGTTTCGGCAAAATATAACGCCAGTTTACACCGATAACTCGATACTGACTCAATTGCAGTAATTCTGCCGCCGCAAGATTGATAAAACCGATGTTTTCGTTTTTATCAATCCATACCACCGCGGTCGTCAAACCGGAGAGTATTTCCGATTCCGAAACATTTTGCTCAATCTTGTTAAAGTTCAAAGCACATCACTCCTAAACATCAGCGTACAAAAATTGACTGCGCCAAACGAAAATCCAATGCATGGGAATCGTTTTCCACTTCTATCGAAAGTGGACCGTCGAATGGCGCTTTTTCGTGTACTTTGACCTTTGCATTGCGAGTCAACCCAATGGAAGACAGATATCTTAATTCTTCAGGGGTTCGGTTTTGAATACGCACCACAGTCTTCAACTCCCCAACCGTTACCTCAGACAAACTTTCACCGCTTTCGCCGGACATTTTTCCCTCTTCATTTGGGATTGGTGAACCATGAGGATCTCGGGTCGGCCTCCCCAACGCATCCCACATGCGGTTTGTTAGACGGTTAGAGACTGCATGTTCAAGCACTTCTGCTTCCGCATCAACCTCATCCCAGGAGTAACCAAGCTTTTCCACCAAATATTGTTCCAATATCCGGTGTTTACGAATCATATTCAGCGCGATCTTATTGCCTTCTTCCGTCAGCATCACGCCATAATAAGGCTCATAGCGAATAAGCGCTTTATCCGCGAGCTTCTTCAACATATTGGAAACGGAGGCTTTAGAAATTGCCAAACGCTCGGCGATGGCCGTCGTGCTAACCCCCTTGTCGGCGTTTTCCGGTAAGGATTCTTCTAGCTTATAAATGATTTTCAAGTAATCTTCAAAGGCTTTGCTGGTCAAAGCAATCTCCTACCAAATAACAGCATAAGCTAGGAATGCGCCACATCGCTTGCCATCATGGATTTCACCACCGAAGGGTCAGGAAAGGCAAACACGTACAGCACCGCGAATATGATCAAAAAAACAAATCGTCCTACGCCTGCAAAGCGAATGGCAGGATGCGAAATAACTGCAAACCCCAATGCACTAACAACGCCACCCCAAGCGGACAAGGTAGCTGCCAGCATCGCCATTAGCGCGCCAAAAGCCATCAAATAATAATGCCATGTAAATTTTGCTTTTTGGGCATTCATTGGTAATATCCTTTCCCAAATTATGACGATTTCCCGAACCAATATGCAACCGCCACAATCAGCGGTAATACGGGAAGTTTAAACACTATGCACTATTTTAAAACAAAGTTATTCAAAAAAGGGGCATTTATGCAAAATCCAATCATTGTTGTCGGTATGGGAGAGCTAGGGAGCGTCTTCGCTCGCGGGTTTCTAAAACTGGGTTACCCGGTGCAAGCCGTTAACCGTCAACAATCCATGCAAGACATTGCTGAAAGCATCCCCAATCCTGTCGCGGTTTTAATTGCTGTCGGTGAAGCCGACATTCATCAAACATTGACGGACTGTCCAGCACAATGGCAGGAAAAAACCATCCTGCTACAAAATGAACTTTTGCCTCGTGACTGGGAAGCAACCAACATCAAAAACCCAACGGTTATTTCCGTTTGGTTTGAAAAGAAAAAAGGCATGGACAGCAAAGTCGTGCTGCCGTCTCCAGTGTTTGGTCAACATGCCAAACTGGTGTTTGATGCTCTGGCAACCTTGGATCTACCTTGTGTGCAACTCGACTCTGAAGAAGAATTACTGTACGAATTGGTTCGAAAAAACCTGTATATTCTGACAACCAATATTGCTGGTTTGAAAGTTGGAGGGAATGTTTCTGAATTGGCCGAAAACCATGCCGACGTCATGAATTCAGTTGCGCAAGACGTTTTAGATATCCAAGACACCCTAACCCAATCTAAACAACCAAGAGAACCATTAATTGAAGGTATGCTGGAAGCATTTGAAGGTGACCCACAACATGGCTGCATGGGTCGCTCTGCTCCAGCACGCTTGAAGCGTGCATTAGGCTTTGCTGATAAAGCAAAGCTTGATGTTCCAATCTTAAGAGAAATTCAAAACACGCTTTAATTTTCTCTTAAAATCTGCCAGGTTGGGTGGCTGATTACTTACCCAACCTGGTAGATTTTTTTGCATCAAACACAGGCAAATCTTTGCGGTTAAGCAACTTGTGAAATATTAGAAGTTTGGGAGAGTAAATGGTGGGTCGTGCGCGATTCGAACGCGCGACCAATTGGTTAAAAGCCAACTGCTCTACCAGCTGAGCTAACGACCCATTTTGAAATTATGCGAGAGCATAAAGAAAGTGTGATTCCAGGCGAATGGTGGGTCGTGCGCGATTCGAACGCGCGACCAATTGGTTAAAAGCCAACTGCTCTACCAGCTGAGCTAACGACCCTCTCTGGAATGGGGCGTATTATACAAGCTGAAAACGAATTGGCAAGACATTTTAGCCATCTTTTGACAATCTTTTTGTGATTCAATGTGAAATCAAAGGCTTGTCTGTTTCAGACAAAATCCGCAAACATCTGAGCAACAGATTATTAAGCGGAATAATACTGTGTCGGGTCTGCTACACCAGCGTCTGAAAAGCCTTGTTTTCTTAGACGGCAAGAGTCACAAACACCGCAAGCTTCGCCCTTATCATTCGCTTGGTAGCATGAGACGGTTAAGCCATAATCCACACCTAGCGAAGCACCGGTTTGAATGATTTCGGCTTTAGTCATGGAAATCAATGGCGTTTCGATATGAATCTTGTGTCCTTCTACCCCTTTCTTGGTCGCCAGATTTGCCATCTTCTCAAAGGCTTCGATGTATTCGGGGCGACAATCCGGATAACCAGAATAATCCACCGCATTCACGCCGATAAAGATGGTGTCGGCGTCAATAACTTCCGCCAACCCGAGTGCATAGGATAGGAAAATGGTATTACGCGCCGGTACATAGGTCACAGGAATGGTGTTTTCTTCAACACCACCTGTTGGTACATCAATATTGTTATCGGTCAGTGCTGAGCCCCCTATCGCGTTCATATTCATTTGCATGACACGATGCGAAGCCACCTGACACGCCTCGGCAATGCGAGCGGCAGCTTGTAGCTCCACCTGATGGCGCTGACCATAATCAAAACTCAAAGCATGACATTCATAGCCCTGTGATTGAGCAATGGCCAGAACAGTGGTTGAATCAAGACCGCCGGATAATAAAACAACAGCGCGTTTGTTGAGTGTAGTTGGTTCCATGTTTAAATCTGTAGAATTTGTTATGTATTTATTTGCCAAGCGTCTCTAAGCGTTTTTTCGCTTTTGCCGCCATTTTTGACTTAGGGTATTGCTTGACCAGTTGTTGATAAGCCGCTTTTGCATCTGCTGGCTTGGATTGGTTGGCATAAGTATCCCCCAATCGCAATAGTGCCGCAGGTGCCTTTGAAGAATCAGGATAACTTGCCGTCACATCTTGGAATGCTTTGATTGCGTTATCGTTTTGCTCCAACACCAGATAAGATTCCGCTGCCCAATAGGATGCATTACTGGCCAAGACACTTTTTGGATATTTGCTACGGAAGTCCGCAAATGCTTTCGCCGCCCCTTTGTATTGGGAGGATTTAATCATGGCAAATGCATCTTGGTAAGCCGCATTTTCCGCTTTGGTTGCCGCATGTGTCACAATCGGTTTAGCAGTATCATCAGAAGCTTTTTTAGTCGCCTCAGCCACTGGCTTAGCGTCCTTAGAAGAGGTCGTTTTTGCCACAGCAACCGGTGCTACCACTTTCGCGGTTGGTTTAGCACCGGTAGCAGCAGGCGCAGTCGTTGACGCCGCAGTTTGTGGTTGGCTAGCCGCAGCGCCTGTGCCCACATCTGCGCCAACGTCTTCGTCGCTATCTGCTTGAGTACCTTGAGCCTGCTGCTGAGCGGTTGACTCCAATTTACTCAACCGGTCATCCGTTTCTTTATAACGTTCATCCTGTTTTTTGGTGAGCTGATCCATTTTATAATTCATACGATCAATCAGATCATGCAAATCCTGAATTTCACGCTCTTGCTCACCAAGTTGACGACTGAGTTGAATCAGAACCGGGTTATTCGCCATACGCTCCAAACGCGCAACACGATCCTCAAGAGATTGTTCCTTGGCGAAGGCTTGTACGGAAAACAGAGAAAGCAGTACAACCCCTAAACCACTTAAGACTAAAGCATTCCCTTTTTTACCCATCATTCTGTTCCTATCCTGCTGTCAAAACGATTAACGTTTATTGTTTGATTTCAATCTGAACGCGGCGGTTTTTTTCCCATGCGGCTTCAGTATGACCATCTACTGCCGGTTGTTCTTCACCCATGGAGACCACATCAATTTGCGCCTGAGATACCCCATAAAGCATCATGACTTGAGCCACCGCTTTGGCGCGTTTTTCACCTAATGCAAGGTTATACCCCGGTGTACCACGCTCGTCGGTATTACCGATTAATTTTACAGATTCTTGCGGGTTATCCACCAAAATTTTTGCATAGTACTTGGCGATATCAACTCCTTTGTCATCCACTTCAGACTGGTCGTAACCGAAATAGATGATTGGCTCGTAAACCTTTTCTTGCTCCGCGCCATTTTGACCTGCTTGTTCACCGTTCAGGTTTGAGCCGTTGATATCTTGGCCGTTCAGACCGTTCGCACCACTGGCCCCAATTACTTCAACGCCTTTCTTTTCATCAGCAGCTGAAGAACCTGCCGCGCCACCTTCCTCTTGAGAAGCTGCGGTGTCATCGCCTGCACCCGACGACTTTTTAGGCAGGGTGCTACAACCACTTAAAGACATGACCGAGAAAATGGATAAAGCACCAATTGCCATCAAGGTTTTACTGGCGGATTTCGCTCCAAAAATTTTTGTCATCATTTGTGTTTGCATACTCTTCTCCCGTTTCATCTTCTTCGACAAATTGTCGGCGGTTATTCGTTGCTATTCGCTATCGAGGTAAGGCCCCCATGAAGGCGCTCTTACTTCTCCATCTTTGACGCTCAACACCTGCGTCACACTGTTATCAATGGAAACGACCGCTAGGCGAGCCTTGTCGTTTTTATTCATCGCATAAAGAATCATTTCACCATTCGGTGAAAAACTTGGCGACTCATCCAGATACGTTTTGGTGATCACACGGAAATCATTGGTGTAAAGATCCAACAAACCTATTTTAAAACCATTGGTATCACTATTACCGCCATTAACCATGGCAACATAACGTCCATCCGGTGAAGCCGCAGGGTTGGCGTTATAACTACCGACAAAAGAAATTCGGCGAATCTCACCAGTATCCAAGAACACTTGGAAAATTTGCGGCTTGCCTCTGCGATCCGAGTTAAAGAACAATGAGTGACCATTCGGAGCCCAAGCTGATTCTGTTTCGATGGCCAAATTGCGTGTAAGTCGTCTTAGCTTGCCGGTTTGCATATTCATGACATAAATATCCGCAGAGCCGTCTTTGGATAACGTCAAAGCCAATTGTTTGCCATCTGGTGACCAAGCTGGCGCTCCATTAATCCCTTTGAACTGCGCGATAATCTTACGCATCTTGCCGTCTAAGCTCTGTAAAACAATTTCAGAACGTCCGTTTTCAAAGGAAACATAGGCGAGTTTCTTGCCGTCAGGCGACCAACTTGGTGACATAATTGGTTCTGAAGATTTCAAAATCGGTTGTGCGTTGTAGCCATCAGAGTCGGCAATTTCCAAACTATACTGTTTTTTGCCATCAACTTTTCTAAGCGTGACATAAGCGATCTTGGTGTTATAAGCACCACGAATACCGGTCAATTCTTTGTACAACATGTCGCTGATTACGTGTGCTACCTGGCGCAATAATCTTGCCGGGATATTCGTCCACTTTTTACCAATCACCTGTTCTTGACGCAGGATATCGACAAAACGCATTTCAATGTCATAGTTCCCTTGTGCGTTTTTCTTGATGCTGCCAATCAACATATTGTCCGCACCCAATGCTCGCCAATCCGGGTAATTGATATCTTCCAGCTTTGAAGGTCTCGCTGGCAGTTTTGCATCGTCAATCGGACGAAACTTCCCACTTCGATAAAGGTCAGAACCAATAATCTGAGCCAAATTTTGAGGTGGCGCATCATTCGGATCATTCCATTCGAAAGGCACTATCGCAATCGGCGCCGCGTTGTCGGAGCTATGGTCGATTTCGATTGTCAAATCCGCTCTGGCGATGGAAAACCAAGCGAATAAAAATGCAAATGTAATGAAACGATATTGACGATTTATGCGGTACAAGGACATAACACTCTCTTAAACTGTTCTGATAATGGTTCTTAACAGATTTTAGGGTTTGAATTTAAACTGAATGTTTCGGTCAAACACTTCTTTCACAGGAGGCTGCGGCAAAGGTTGTGAACGCAACACAGCACTTTCAGCATCCTTTCTGAACTGCGCATTTGCAAACTGATTACAGTGGTCGACTTTTACACTACTGACCATGCCGTTAGGCGTTTGAGTAATGCTGATAACACATTCTGCCTTATCGGAAATTCTGGCAGCAGTGCGCCATTTTTGCCTTACATTTGAAGCAATGGAATTAACATAAACCTCTTTCAAGTTTTGCAATTCCTTGGCTTTGGCTTGCTCACGTTTTTTGGATTCTTCAGCAGCGATCTGCTGCTGAATTTGTGCTTCCTGCTCTTCCTGCTCTTTTTGCAAACGCGCTTTCAAAGCTTCTTGTTCCAGCAGTTTTTTCTCTTCCGAATGTTTCTTGATTTGCTCTTGTAGCGCTGCTTTTTGAGACTCTGCTTGAGCGACAAGCTTCGCGGCTTCCTGACGTTGTTTTTCCGCCAGCATTGCTTGTTGCTTGGCTTTGTCAGCTTTTTCCGCTTCAGCAATGGCTCGTTGCTTTTCCGCCTCGACCTTTTGTTTTTGGATTTCAGCCAACTTAGCCGCTTCTTCCGCTTTACGCTTCTCAGCTTCAGCTTGAAGTTTGGCCTGCTCTATCTTCTTACGCTCGGCATCTTTCTGTTGTTGCAACAACGCAATACGGCGTTTTTCTTCTTTTGTTTGCGCTGCCAACTCTTGCTGCTGGCGTTTCTTATCAGCTTCCTGCTGTTTGACCTTGTCCAAAGCTGCCTGTACGGTTTTCGCATCTAACAAGGTTGTTTTCATCGGCTGCATTTTTTCAACCGTGTTTTTTTGGTCTACCGCATTTTCATCAGGAGACGTCAAAGTCACCTTGATGGTGTTGTCATCGGGAGTCATGAAGTTTTGATAGGAAAGTCCTAGCAAAATAATGATATGTAGCAGTATCGCCAATGCAAACGCTACAGGGTGTCGTGAAATAAATCGAATCATAATGCTGTTTTCTGAAACCTATACACAATTATTGTTCAGGTTGCGTCACCAAGGAAACCTTATCAACACCGTTAGCTTTCAACGTCACGAACAATCGCATAACGTTTTGGTATGGCGTTAACTTGTCACCTTGAATGGTAAATAGTTGGTCTGGGTGCAACTGTGATCGTGCCACGATTTGTGCTGCAATCTCATCAAAACTCAAAAGCGTTTTCGTGTCATCCGAGGTTTTGTAATACCCTTCTTTGGTCACAGTAATGACAAAAGGCACCTGATTGGAAACTTTGTTTTTGCTTTTGTTGACGATCTTCGGTGTCTGTGGCAAATCCACCGTCACCGCTTGCTGTACGATTGGCGCTGTAATCATAAAAATAATCAGCAGAATCAGTGTCACGTCGATATAAGGCACGACATTCATCTCTGACATCAATTTTTTACGGTGACCACCCCTTAGACTTGAACGCATTGACATAATAACTCCGTTATTCCTTGTCTTTTGCGTGTTCAGCCATATGTGCCTGACGTTGGATAATCGTCAAGAACCCTTCGGCAAAGTTTTCATATTGCGTGATCAACTTATCCGCTTTGACTGTCAAACGGTTAAAAGCGACCGATGCTGGAATCGCGGCAAACAAACCGATTGCCGTCGCAATCAACGCCTCGGAAATCCCAGGTGCAACAGTTGAAAGTGTGGCGTTTTGTACATCACCCAGTGAAGAGAATGCATGCATAACCCCCCATACTGTTCCGAAAAGCCCGATATAAGGTGAAGAAGACCCTACCGTTGCCAAAGACGCAATGCGGTTTTCCAAAATCTCAGCCTGCTTGGTAAAAGCGACTTTCATCACACGCTGTGTTCCTGTCACCAAATCTGAAGTATCGGTAACACCTTGCTTCTTAAGACGTACAAACTCTTTAAACCCGGCATCGAAAATCAATGAAGAACCTGTCATCGGCACTTCACCGTTATTCAACTGGGTATAAAGTGTTGAAAGTTCTGGTGTATTCCAAAACAATTCATCAAATTCGTTAGCGGCTTCTCTGGCTTTTTTCAACTGAAAAGATTTCGCAAAGATAATCGCCCAAGACATAATCGACATCGCCAGCAACAATGCCATGACACCTTGTACAACCGGGCTGGCATTAAAAACCAATTCTGTTAAAGACAAACTATCACTCATTCAATCCAATCCTTTTTCAAACTAATGCGTTTCGAATAATGCTTTACTCAAACAATTCTTTTTCCGGGTTTTCTAACCCCAAGTGGGTATAAGCATGACCTGTGACGACACGACCGCGCGGTGTTCTCACTAAAAAACCATGCTGAACCAAAAACGGTTCTATCACGTCTTCGATGGTGCCACGCTCTTCTCCCAACGCCGTCGAGATACTGTCAATACCCACCGGGCGCCCTTCAAACTTATGAATCAACAATTCCAAAAGACGGCGATCCATCTTATCCAATCCTAATGGATCGACTTCGAGCAGATTCAATGCGGCATCGGCGATTTCTGCGGTAACAATACCATTGCCCTTCACCTGCGCGTAATCACGCACACGGCGCAACAAACGGTTGGCGATACGAGGTGTTCCTCTGGAACGCTTGGCGATTTCAATTGCCCCTCTATCATCGGATTCAATCCCTAAGATATTCGCAGAGCGGCGGATGATTTGAGACAACTCCTCCACCGAATAAAATTCCAAACGTTGTACGATACCGAAGCGGTCTCTCAGCGGAGACGTCAGCAACCCTGCACGCGTGGTGGCACCAACTAAGGTAAAAGGGGGAATATCAATTTTGACGCTTTGCGCAGCGGGGCCGTCGCCGATGACGATATCGATCTGAAAATCTTCCATCGCAGGATAAAGCACTTCTTCAACAATCGGGCTCAGGCGGTGGATTTCATCCACGAACAATACATCATGCGGCTCTAAGCGCGTTAAGATTGCTGCCAAGTCACCCGGCTTTTCAATGACAGGACCTGAAGTTTGACGCAGTGTCACCCCCATTTCCTGAGCGATGATATGCGAAAGTGTTGTTTTTCCTAGCCCTGGCGGACCATAAAGTAGCACGTGATCCAAGTGTTCGCCGCGCATCTTTGCCGCAGAAATAGACAGTTGAAGCTGGTCACGAACAGCTTGCTGGCCGATATAGTCGGAGATGATTTGAGGACGGACACTTGGAGACACATACATGTCTTCTTCTTGAGCTTGACCTCCGACAATTCGATCCGTTTCAATCATTCGTAATGAGTCCTTTATTCCGTCTTCTATTTTGCGTGTTGATTCTCATTTAACAGGCATCAATTATAAACATTTATGCCGTGATATTTGAGGCGAATTTTATGACAAAAAAATGAAGACAAGCCTAAGAATAGGTAGTAAAACCTATCTTTTCCATGCCCCAACCTGGCAGATTTTTATCTAAAAAATATTAAAGCTTGATGGACTGTAATGCTTTACGGATTGTCTCTTCCGTACTCAGCCCTTCTGGAACGGCTTTGACCATTTGTTCTGCTTGTGCAGGTTTATACCCAAGGGTAATCAGTGCCTGCACCGCCGTTGATGTAGCACTGTTCGTTTGCACCGATGCCGTGGCGACAGAAGCATTAGATTTCGTCAAGCCCATCCAAGCATCGCCCTGCCAGCCTTTCAAACGATCGCGCATCTCAATCACCAAACGTTCCGCTGTCTTTTTTCCAACCCCTGGAATCTTCGTCAATGCAGCGGTATCAGCGACTTCCACCAATCCGACAAACTCATTAACCGTCATCGCCGACAAGATGCCAATCGCCATCTTAGCGCCAATACCATTAACTTTAATCAGCTCTCTGAACAAGCTTCTTTCCAACTCCGTCGCAAAGCCGAACAGCAACATAGCGTCTTCACGTACATGCATATGTGTGACCACCGTAACCTGTGCACCAAGCTCACCCAGCGCGTAGAAAGTCGACATGGGTGCCTCAACCTCATAACCAACGCCATTGACATCAATCAACAGCATTGGTGGTTGTTTTGCATGGAGTTTACCGGATAAAAAGCCAATCATATCTATTCCTAAAATTTAATCCTGGAATCTTACTCTTAAAATTTCGTTCCCTTGGAAATATCTTCGGGGTTGATTCCCAAGGTCAGATAACGGTCATGACACAAGGCCGCCGCTAAAGCATCCGCCGCATCTTCCTGCGGGGTTTCCGAGAGTTTTAACAAGGTCTTCACCATATATTGAACCTGATCTTTGTTAGCGTGACCGTTACCAACCACGGTACTTTTGATCTGGGTCGGAGTATATTCCATAATCGGCACATTTTTCATCGCCGCGGCGCAGAGTATTACCCCTCTCGCCTGTCCGAGCTTGATAGCAGAGTTGGGGTTTTTGTATACGAAAACTTTCTCGATCGCCATAACATCAGGCTGATATTGATCGAGAATCTGCATTACCGACTCAAAAATGGTTTTTAAGCGCTCTGCACCTGAGAGCTTTTCGACACGGATGACACCGCTAATCAGATAGTTAGGATGATAGCGCCCTGATTCAATGAGTCCGAATCCCGCTTTGCGTGATCCCGGGTCGACACCTAGTATACGTTGAATCTTCGGCACTTATTCTCCTGTTTAAGGCTATTTGTTCGCCTTCACCAAACCTGCTTGTCTGGAAAACTCTAGCATACGGTTTACCGATGCCAAAGCTTTTTGGCGAATGTTCTCTTCAATCAGGATTTCACCTGTGCTGTCACGAAGACAATGATAGAGATTTTCCAAGCCGTTCATGGCCATCCACGGACAATGTGCACAACTGATGCAGTGCCCATCTTTGCTCGCAGTCGGCGCAACAATCAGTTTTTTCTCAGGCGCCAACTGCTGCATCTTGTAGAAAATCCCCAAGTCCGTCGCGACAATAAACTCTTGATCCGGCAAATCCCTCACCGCTTCAATCATGACACGCGTCGAGCCAACTACATCCGCCAAATCAACCACTTCTTCAGGCGACTCAGGATGCACCAATACCTTGGCATCAGGATGTTTTTCTTTCAGGCTTTTCAACTCGTACACCTGGAATTCATTATGAACAATGCACTGCCCCTGCCATAGAATCATATCCATGCCGGTTTCTTTCTGAATCCAGTGACCCAAATGACGATCAGGCGCCCAAATAATCTTTTCACCCTGCTCTTTCAGATGGTTGACGATATTCAGGGCATTACCCGATGTCACCACCCAGTCAGCAATCGCTTTAACTTCAACACTGGTGTTGGCATACACCACCACTTTACGGTCAGGATATTGTTTGCAGAACTCGGCGAACTCTTTCGCCGGGCAGCCGATATCAAGAGAACAGTTCGCCTCCAAATCCGGCATCAGAATTGTTTTTTCCGGGCTCAACATTTTCGCTGTCTCGCCCATGAAACGTACCCCGCAAACCACCAAAATATCGGCATCGGATTGCGCGCCGAAATTTGCCATTTCCAAAGAGTCTGCTACTTTCCCGCCAGTTTCTTCCGCCAAAGCTTGCAGCTCCGCATCGACATAATAATGCGCAACGATTTGAGCATTCTTTTCTTTCAACAAAGCTTTGATTTTGGTTTTGAGAGAGTCGCGCTCTGCTTCGCTGAGAAGTTTTGCAGGCGTAGCGGACTGCGCTAATTGGTTAATACTATTAACCAATTCAAGCGGAACGGATTTTGCCAAGCCTGAGGCTTGTTGCGTAGGAGATAATTCCGACATAGTTCTTCCAAGTGAATAAACTTAAGGCGTAAATGTCATTCACGCCTTTGATTAATTGTATGCCCTTTCCGTGATTTGGAGAGGTTTTTAGATAACGGGTATTGTGCGCTTAATCGCGTGCTGGCTTACGGAAACGCAAATCCAAATCTGCCAATTGTCCATCATCAACCACACCTGGTGCTTCAGTCAGCATACAAGCAGCAGATTGTGTTTTCGGGAAGGCAATAACATCACGAATCGAATCACGATTCGCCATCAACATGACCAAACGATCCAAGCCGAATGCCATACCCGCATGCGGAGGACAACCATATTTTAAAGCGTTCAATAGGAACCCGAACTTATCTTTGGCTTCTTCATCTGAGATGCCTAGCATCTTCAAGACAGCAGCTTGCATTTTGGTGTCATGGATACGCACTGAACCGCCACCCACTTCGATACCGTTGATAACCAAATCATAAGCGCGAGACAACATCAGCTCTGGCTTGTCATGATTCAAAATTTCTTCTGTTGTGGCTTTAGGCTGCGTGAATGGATGGTGAATTGCAGTCAATCTAGCGGTTTTCTCATCCATTTCAAACATTGGGAAATCAACTACCCAAACTGGCGCCCATTCTTTTTCGATCAAGCCAAGATCTTCACCCAGCTTGCAACGCAATGCACCCAATGCTTCGTTAACGATCTTCGCGTTGTCCGCGCCAAAGAATACGATATCACCATCTTCCGCGCCCACACGCTGCATGATTTCCATCGCTTGATCAGGGAAGAATTTAACGATCGGAGACTGCAAACCATCCAAGCCTGCCGCAAGATCGTTGACTTTGATGTACGCTAAACCTTTTGCACCATAGATGCTTACAAACTTGGTGTAATCGTCGATTTCCTTACGGGAAAGTGTACCGCCTTGTGGCACACGCAATGCCGCAACACGACCCATAGGATCTTTTGCAGGACCAGAGAATACTTTGAACTCAATATCTTGCAACAAGTCAGCCACATCAACCAACTGCAAAGGAATACGCAAATCAGGACGATCGATACCGTACTTCTCAATCGCTTCAGAATAAGGCATACGAGGGAACTCATAGTCGAAATTCACATCAACCGCTTCACGGAAAATGGTCTTTGCCAACCCTTCCATCATGTCCATGACTTCTTCTTCCGTCATGAATGAGGTTTCGATATCCAACTGAGTGAATTCTGGCTGACGGTCTGCACGCAAGTCTTCATCACGGAAACAACGCGTGATTTGGTAGTAACGGTCAAAACCAGACATCATCAACAATTGCTTGAACAACTGAGGTGACTGAGGCAATGCAAAGAATTTATTTGGATGCGTTCGGCTAGGCACCAAATAGTCACGCGCCCCTTCCGGCGTAGATTTGGTTAGGATTGGCGTTTCCATATCCATAAAGCCGTTATCATCTAGGTAACGACGCATAGAACGTGTCACTTTATAACGGGTTTTCATCGCTTGCTGCATTTCATCACGACGCAAATCCAAATAACGATAAGTCAAACGCACTTCTTCCGAAATATTTTTGTCGTCCAACTGGAAAGGAATCGGATCAGAAGCACTCAGGATTTCAATGCTATCCGCAACAATTTCAACCTTACCTGTCACCATCTTAGGGTTGATGGTTTCCGGTGTTCTCGCGCAAACCTGACCTTCCACTTTCAACACATACTCTGAACGCACTCTTTCCGCTTTAGCAAATTTGTCCGCATCATCCGGATTTACCACTACCTGCACCAAGCCGCTACGGTCACGTAAGTCGATAAAAATAACGCCACCATGATCTCGGCGTCTATGCACCCAGCCGGCAACTGTGACTTTTTGACTTTCTAAGACTTCTGTAACTTGTCCACAGTAGTGTGTACGCATCATGTGTTTTTTACCTTTAAATTGAAAATTGTTTTTAATAAAATTTATTTTTCGCTTGTCGGCGCTAGATTCTGTTCAGGGATGGCAACTTCCGGTGCGACGTCTGGTACAACTTCTGGCACCTTCTTCCACGGCGGAACAACTACCCCACCTGATATCACCATTTTCAATGCATCATCTACACTCATATCCAGTTCGAGAATTTCATGTCGAGAGGCAATAAGAAAAAATCCTGAAGTCGGGTTTGGCGTAGTCGGCACAAACAGGTTCACAGCATCAATCAACCCTGTTTTCAATTGCGCTTCACCATGGGTACGACTGGTTTGAAATGCCAAGGTCCACAGGCCTTCACGTGGATACTGAATCAAATACACCTTTTGGAAAGTTTCCGCGCCAGAGCCAAACAATGCTTCCGCAATCTGCTTGACTGCCATATAAATTGAACGCACCAGCGGAATTCTTGCCAGGAACTTTTCCCACCAACCATATAGGTAACGACCAAAGAAATTGGCGACCAACATTCCCGTAATCAAAATCAACAAAAACGATAGGATGACGCCAAAACCTGGAATTTCATATCCTAGCCAGTATTCCGGGCGAAGGTGTCTCGGCAGCAAAACCAAACTCTTATCAAACAGATTGACCAGAAAAATCAACGCCGCAATCGTGACACCCAAAGGCAGCCACACAAGCAATCCAGCAATTAAATAACGTTTAATCAGAGACATGGCTAAATGAATTCAAAACCCGAAAACAAAACTCGAAATAAAAAGAATGGCTTATTATATAAGAATTGAATGGTTTTATCGAAATTAAAGCATTCATTTATGGCTTGGGCATCCAACCGAAATATTCTAAGATGACAAGTATTGAGATTCACAAACAATATCTGGCAAAGTTACCCACAAAAACACCGACATGACTTCAAACTCAAACCTAACTATTTTCATTACTGGCTGTTCTACCGGCATCGGTCATTACACCCTTAAAACCCTTCACGCCAAAGGCTATCACGTTATCGGTAGTTGCCGGCAAGAAGAAGATGTCGCCAAAATCCGCCAAATGGGCATTAACTGTTTGAAGTTGGACTTAGCCGATTCGGACTCTATCCATCATGCTGTTGATGAATTACTCACAATGGCCGAGGGTAAAATTGATGTCTTGTTCAATAACGGCGCTTTCGGGTTACCGGGTGCTGTGGAAGATTTATCTCGCGATGCATTACGCTACCAGTTTGAAACCAATGTGTTCGGCACACAGGAATTGACCAATTTACTGGTGCCGGTCATGCGACAAAACGGCGGTGGCAAAATCATCTATAACAGTTCAATTCTGGGGTTTGCCGCTATGGCGTACCGCGGTGCATACAATGCGAGTAAATTCGCAATTGAAGGCTTGGCAGATACCTTAAGACTTGAGCTTAAAAAAGACAACATTCACGTGAGCTTGATTGAACCGGGGCCAATTTTATCAGAGTTCCGCGCCAATTCATTCAAGCAGTATCAGCGCTGGATTGCCGGCAAACCAAGTGCACACCAAGACAGTTACGACTCAATGATTCAGCGGCTTGAAAAAGAAGGTGCCGCAGCGCCTTTCACACTTGGACCTGAAGCAGTCAGTGATGTTGTTGAACGAATCATTTCCGCCAACAAACCCAAGATTCGCTACCCGGTAACCATCCCCACCCATCTGTTTGCTTGGCTGAAACGAATCCTCCCCAATCGCTGGTTAGATGTACTGCTTCTCAAGGCAGGCGGTAACGGAAAGCGCTGACAATGATAGGCGGCATAATGAAACACTCCCTGCTTATCCTGCTAATAATCAGTGTTCAGTTGTTTTCTTATGCTCATGCCAGCGAACTTCAAACACCTTCAACTCCTGTACAACCCACACCGGGCCCAGAGGTAAAAGGCGAAAAAACGCCTGAACATGTCCGCCCGAAAATCGGGCTGGTGCTCGCTGGCGGTGGCGCTAGAGGGCTTGCCCACATTGGAGTCATCAAAGCGTTAGAAGCCAGACACATTCCTATCGACTATATCTCTGGAACCAGCATGGGCGCATTGATAGGCGGTCTCTATGCTGCAGGTTTACCCATTAAGCAAATAGAGCACTTCGTTACCCATGTCGACTGGGAGCAAACTTTCAATGACGATCCAAAACGTTACTACCAGTCGTTTCGACGTAAGCAACAGCAGTTTGGTTACTACATCAAAGGCGAAGTCGGCATGCATGACTGGACTTTCCGTCTGCCCAACGGCTTGATTCAAGGACAGAAACAAGACGTCCTACTGGAAAGCCTGTTGCTCAATACCGCGCCGTCGGAGAACTTTGACAAACTCCCCATTCCTTTCCGAGCAGTTGCTACCGATATTGCCACAGGTCAAAGCGTTGTTTTAAAACAAGGAAACCTGTCTCAAGCATTGAGAGCTAGTATGTCTGTACCGGGTATTTTTGCACCGGTTAAAATCGGAAAACACCTCTTGGTGGACGGAGGCATTACCGACAACACCCCCATTGACGTGGTACGAAAGATGGGCGCAGACATTGTTATCGTTTCCGATATACATGACGAGCGAGCACACCGTGACAAACTCAAAAGCTTTGTCGACATCACCAATCAATTGATTACCGGTCTAACACTCAACAACAGCTTGCAACAGCTTTCTACACTGACTTCGAAAGATGTCCTGATTTGTCCTGACTTAACTGGGTTCACCTCTACTGACTTTGACAAAAGCATCTTATTTATCGAACGTGGCGAGCAAGCTGTAACCAAGCATGATAATGCACTAAGAAAACTGGCACTGCCTGAGCCTTACAGTCCACCTAACGAACATCGCAGTCATTCTTTGCTTGTCAAAACAATCGAACTAGACAATAAAACAGGCATTGCTAACAACGTTATCCTGCATTATATCCATCAGAAAACCGAACGACCGCTAGACAGAACCCAACTGGAAACGGATCTCTCATATCTGTATGGTTTGGGTTTTTTCAAAAATGTCAGTTATGACTTCATCAACCACGAAGGTCAAGGAAAGTTGGTGATACATACTTCCGAACCTGAGTGGGGACCAAACTTCTTTAAACTCAAATTTAACCTGGCTTCAAACCTTGGAGACGACACCCAATTCAACTTGGGCTTCAAACACACCTACCAGCCAGTGAATGATATGGGGGCTGAATGGAAAAATGAATTACAGATCGGTGAGATTCAACATGCACGCACTGAGTTCTACCAGCCCATTACCCAAGGACAACGTCTTTACGTCAAACCCTTCGCTGATTACCAGGACGAAAACTACCTTTATAACAATGCATCTTTCGGAACCTTCTCTATTGCTCTAGATAAAAAGCGCATACAAACCGGCTTGGAACTTGGCGTTAACATCACCACCAACAACAGACTGTTCACCCAGTATTACTATGAAAGTGGTGAGTTGGTTATCGGGCACAAAACCTCAAAAGAAATCCGCGACAAATACCACCAAACCGCCACCACCGTCGGGCTTGCGCATGACACACTAGACCATGTCGCTTTCCCAACATCCGGTACGCTGCTATATTACGGTTTTTCGGGCATTTCCAGCAAATATGAACCTTCATTGGAAAGCCACACGGATGTTTTCAAGCTCTCGAGCTACCGCTCTTTTCACCGACATACCTTCAATTTCTATGCGGAATACACCGATATGAACGGCCCTATCGGTTTTGAGAGTAGTCAGTTTTATACTTTGGGTGGTTTCCAGAGGTTATCCGGATTTCGTCAAAACGAGTTGATAGGTAACCAGATCGTCTTTGCTCGATTGAAGTACATCTACCGCCTGCTGGGTGAAAGCAACTCCGTATTTCACTTTCCGCTTTATCTGGGTGCTACCATGGAAGCCGGGAATGTATTTGGTAGCTATACAGCGCCAGAGAAAATCGACTGGGATAAGACTAAACAAGCTGTCAGTGTTTTCCTCGGCATGAATACGCCTTTAGGACCTGCATATCTTGCCTACGGATATCACAATCCAAGTAAGCAATCTATTTACTTCTATTTTGGAAAGAGCTTTGACTAGCGCTTGTTAAGAGAATTAATCTGGCTTAAATGAAAGACCCCAACCTGGCAGATATTTGTGTGAAATCTGCCAGGTTGGGGTGAAAGATAGTAGCGAGATTAAGATTAATCTTCTACTTCAACGTTGTGATAGATTTCCTGAACATCATCAAGGTCGTTCAACAAATCCATAAACTTCTCAAAAGTTTCTAACTCTTCGCCTTGCAGCAAAGTGTAGGTTTGAGGAATAAAAGTGATTTCATCGGTTTCAAACGCCACACCCGGGAAAGTGTCCATCAATGCCGTTCTTGCCTTGAAGTATTCTGTTGGTGGGGTCAATACGCGAACCAAACCTTCTTCCGACTCAACATCCGACACATCAACATCCGCTTCCATCAAAGCTTCCAATACCGCGTCTTCATCGTCATGCTTGAACTCGAACACTGCACGGTGGTCAAACATATGTGCGGTTGTGCCCTGCGTACCCAACTTCGCTTTAATTTTGTTGAATACCCCCCTGACTTCGCCAAACGTACGGTTGTTGTTGTCGGTTAGACAGTCAACAATCATCATACAGCCGCCTGGACCGAACCCTTCGAAACGAACCGTTACGAAATCTTCACCACCTGCACCAGAAGCCTTTTCCAGCGCTTTATCAATAACGTGTGCAGGCACTTGGTTTTGTTTGGCTTTTTCAATCAAATGGGACAATGACAAATTAGCCGTCGGATCTGTCCCGCCATTTTTGGCGCTAACGTAAATTTCTTTACTGAACTTTGAGTAGACCTTCGCTTTCATATTGGAGGTCTTTGCCATGGAATCCTTACGGTTTTGATAGGCTCTTCCCATCTGATATCACTCTCTTTCGAATAAAAAATTATTAGGGGTTAATTGGGCAGGCATTTTACTGAGATGTGCAAGTTTTGTCTATCTGTTAGCACTCATTACCAACGTAAATCGGCGATTTATAAGCAGAAAAGACTCTGGAAGCTAAAAACGGGCGTAAAAAAAACCACTCATAATGAGGGTATTATGAATGGCTCAATGGAGGTGATAATGACTAAAAAAATCAGATACTATCGTTGCATATTAAACATCCAGATGAACCTCGCATAAATTCAAAAAGATGCAACAGATAAACTCTTGATTAAGTTAAAAAAATCCCGCACAAAACAATCATTCGCTTTGTGCGAGCAAGGCACTCTAACTTAACACTTATCATATAACAATCGACATGCCTAAAACTAAATAAACATTTAAATTCAACAACTTAAATTAAATTTATACTTTTTTCAATCATTTTCCCTCAATAATTTTGTAATATTTGCTTCATGGTTATGCATTCGTGTATTAAAGCGGTGCAAAGCTGATTAAGGTGTAAACGGCGCCCACAGAGCAGAAACACTATCAACGGATTCCGGCATCAACCAAATAGATTGATACGGCTGAATCACGTACTTCTCTTCTTGACTACTAACCCCTTGATTATCCAATAGGTTCACCCAGTAATTGTGTCGCTCTATGCCCGCTATCTCAGATAAGTTCAATATTTTGATGTCATTCGTCAGGTTGTGAATTGCCAACAACGGGAAAACTAACCCCTCCCCATCTCTCCATAACGCAAAGAAATCACTTCCCAAATCAACAATCTGCTGCGGTGTATCTGGATGGAATGCTTTATGTTTTTTACGTCTTTGCAGAATATTCGTCAGACGCTTAATGACCTCAGCATTAGAAGTTCTACCACTTTCGATCAATGCTTGAAGGTATTCATAGTCCCACTTACGACGGTTGATGGAACGCGTTCGCCCTGTTTTCTCAACCCCATCCAAGTCATTGGGTGTCGCCACCAAGCTATGAACATAAAATGCGGGAATTCCCTGTAAGGTCATCATAATATTCTGGGAACAAATAAAACGATCCACCTGCCATTGATCCGGTCCATTGGACATATGCGTTTCGCGGAAAGCACTGAACAAAGCGATATTGATTTCATAAGGGCTTTCCGTACCATCAGGGTTACTTTTCATGGATACGAATCCACCCAAACGGTGCATACCGGTAATCAGATCATCCACTTCACGTTTTGGCAAAATACCTTCAATTGGGCGCACGCCAATTCCATCATGTGAAGCGGTAAAGTTTAAGAAAGTACAACCTTCCGGCGGTTCACCCAACTCACTCGCCCATTGCGTCAGATACTGCCCGTCACCACGGTGCAGCGCATGCAACACCAATGGCGCCAAAGCAAATTGGTACACCATGTGGGCTTCATCCTGGTTACCGAAATACGACAGGTTTTCCTGATGCGGCACATTGGTCTCTGTCAGCATAATAGCTTCAGGGCGCGCCACGGACATAATGTCTCTAAACAATTTCACGGCAGTATGGGTTTGCGGCAAGTGAATACAGTTACTTCCCAACTCTTTCCACAGGAAAGCAATGGCATCCAAACGAATCAGACGCGCCCCTTTTTCCAGATACATCAAGAGCACTTCGACCATCTTGATCAAGACTTCCACTTCTTTAAAGTTCAAGTCAATTTGATCGGAGCTGAAAGTCGCCCAAACCATCTTGCGTCCACGGTGTGTATAGGCTGGAACCAGTAGCGGAGAGTTTCTTGGACGCGTTACTTGAGACACATCCTCTTTACCTTCCATTTCAATAAAGAAGCGATTGTAGGGCTCCCTGTCCGCCTTATAGTCGGTAAACCATAAGCTTTCACGAGAGACGTGATTCACAACAAAATCGAACATCAAATCATAAGCTTCTTTCAAGCCTTCGACATGTTCCCAATCGCCCAAATCAGGATCGACCATTTTATAGTCGATAACCGAAAAACCATCATCCGAGCTGTAAGGAAAAAACGGCAGGATGTGAACAGTATTGATGGCATCTTTGATATGCGTCTGTAAAAACTTCTTCAAAGTTTCCAGTGGTGCCAAATCTTCTTGTAGGAACGTATCGCCATAGGTGATCAACAACGCATCTTCCTGACTCCAACGCTCTCCTTCGAAGTTTGACTTAGGAAAGGCTTCTATCATTTCGACGATACGTTGGTAAGCATAAGCCGCCTCTTTTTCAGGATAGAGTGATTGCAGTTTGGTTTCTATCTGACGAAGCGTTTCATTACTCATACTTTCTCCGGTGCGTTTCTATACATTTAGTCTATTTAATCCAATTAGGCGTTATCCAACTCTACAGCCAATTTGATCTCTTCGAGAATGGTCGGGCAAGCACTGACAACACGATTCCAGTTCGGCATAAACGGCATTTCTCCCGGGTTGTCGATAAAACCGACGCCGGCATCCATGATGTTTTTCGCGAACAATTCAATCACCTTCTCTTCCGAGTGCAAATCCAACCTTAAACCGTTCATCTCCGCATCGAATGCATAGGATTCAAGCTGATCCAATGCCGTTCGGTAATACTTGGCGCGAATCGTTCTCAAGGTACTGCGAGAAAACTCATGTCCTCTCACGGCCAGTTTTCTGAATAGCGATTTGGCAATATCCTGACTCATTCGAGACAACCCAGCCGTTTTGTCTTCAAATGAAACATTCTGATGTTTATGATCGTAAACATCTGCAATGTCCACTTGGCAAATACGGCGATTTGAATAGTTTCTCAAGACCTCCGACATCACCCCGATTTCCAAGCCCCAGTCGTATGGAATGCGAATTTCTTTCAAACAATGAACATCCATCGCAAACTCACCTGCCAACGGGTAACGGAAGCTGTCCAGATAATCCAATAAGGCATCATCTCCCACGACACCTTTCAAGGCACGTAACAGCGGCGTCACCAACAAACGCGAAGCCCGACCGTTAAGTTTGCCATCTGCATATCTTGGGTAATAACCCTTTGAGAAAACAAAGTTAAATGTCGGGTGAGCCACAGGGTAAATCAAACGTGCCAACAAGCTTCTGTCATAGGTCAGTACATCGCAATCATGCAGGGCGACCGCCTCCACTTGATCTGACGCCAAAACGTAGCCATAGCAGTTCCAGACATTACTGCCCTTCCCTCGTTCCAATGGTGCTAGGTCTTGTTCTTTCAGCTTGGCAGTCATGGCTTGCATACGAGGACCATCATTCCAGACAATTTTGACATTCCCCAATTCAGCGAAATATTCCTTGGCAAAAGCAAACTGCTCAGCATTGGCTTTGTCCAGACCGATAACAATCTGACTGAGATATGGCACTTTTTTCAATTCGCTCACGATGTGTTTCAGCGCAGGCCCTTCAAGCTCGCTGAATAAGGATGGCAGGATAATACCGAGTGGTTTGGATTGACTGAAATTGAGAAGCTCTCTTTCCAACTCTTCAACCGGCCTATCCGTTAGATTATGAAATGTCGTTACTGTTCCGTTTTGAAAAAAATCACCCATAACTCAAAGCTCCTATGCTTTTTCACTTTAACTACTTCGCCATTTATAACCCTACAATCGACTCAACAGCTTTCACCCAACCTAGTGGCGCATGATCTTCAACATAAATCGCACCTGCCACCTCCAGTTTTTCACCCGAAGCCGCCGGCAAAACCACCGCGGTATCGGCATAATTCAACATCGCCAAATCATTATCACTGTCACCCAATGCAATAATTTTGCATAGACTGCCACAACTGAAATATTCCTTATTCACCAAGAGTTGCATGGCATCGGCTTTGTCATGCTTGCCCATCACATGGTAAAAACGTCCACCTTTCTTCAGGATCAAATCTTCTTTTTCCAACTCGATTTCAAACTGCTCTAAAGCCTCTGGTGAATCCTTCCAAATAATCGGTTCGGTTACTTCACGCTCTTTTGCCAATGCAGCCTCTTTGACCTTCAAACCGGTTTTGTTCATCACTTCTGCCACCGTCCAGTCGCCAAAACCTTCAAAATCCCAATGATGTGACTTCCTCAAGTGCTTCAAATAAGAGCGGATTTCGCTATAGGGCCTGCCAATCAATATTTTTTTAGGCCCTTCATGGGAGGGCAATAGCACCACGCCACCATTTTCTGCAATAACAGGCGGATCAAGCTTCAGCAGTTCTTGCCAACGGGCCAGTTCATCCAATGTCTTGCTTGAATTCAAGATCACCGGAATCCTCATCTCCTTTAGCTTAACCAGAAGTGGACAAATCCCCTGATAATCATAGTTATGATGATTCAGTAGAGTTCCATCCAAATCGGTGAAAATAACCATTTGACTCATAAACGCCAATTCCTAATCAAAGCGGGAAGTGCTTCACTTGAAGCTTTAATTTTCCGGCTTCTTAATGACAAACTTGTTATAAAAGGCCAGTGACAAAATAATCAATGCAATCCCAACAATCAAATACAGGGCGTACAGCATTTGAGCCGGATCGTTCAGTGCCACCTTAAAGACCACCATCAACGCCTCTATCGACAAGGCAATAATGATTGCCGTCAAAAACTTTGCCAGCAAACGAGCGTCGTCTTTTTTGTCAGAATATGCCTTAAAGAATACTTCCCTTTCCAATAGGGTTTTCGCCAAATCGAAAATCGCCAAGCCCATCGTCAGAGAAATGATCGGTTTGAAAATACTCTCTAGGCTATATTGTTCGAGGTGATTCAACTGAATCACATAATCATAGAAGGCATAGCCTATCGACATAATTGAAAAGAACATCAACGACAGACCTATCACCAAATAGAAGCTCTTAGTGACCAAGTTAAACAATTGGTGGCGCTCCACCAACCCAAAGCGGGTCAACAAGGTCGGTAGATTAAAGTCGAAAAAGTAATAGTAATCGCCGTCCGCAATCATGACAGTCACGCACGACTCACCTGTTGCAGAACTGATATAGGGTTCACTAATGGAAACCAATTCATCACGAGATTTAACTTTAGAAACCAAGTAATCCCGGTTTTTGCCCACCGCGGACTTGTTGGTCTTGTTCTTGAAGACATTCGGTGAAATTTGGACAAACGACTTGTCGGTGATATACACCAGTTCAAGGCTTGGTAGAATGGAGAAGAAACCTTTCATCCCGACGACATGAGGCTGCAGGCATTGCCCGTTGTTTCGAATGGTTTCGATCAGAAACTTTTCGATTTCAACCCGGTGGTCTTGATAAAGATTAATAAATTCCTGCATAAATCTCCCCTTTTACCCTATCAAAGCGAGAAGGAGACCTGTTCTTAAATTTATGTTATATATCAGCAATTTATTATGAAATTTAGCGAACAAAACCTAGCAATTATGACAAGGCATTTGTTCGATTTTGGTGCATATCTATCTTTGCCTTAAAGCCCACACAAAAGATAGGTTAAACCGATATCTGAACGCTCTCTGTAGATTTGTCGACATAGCTGACATCAAAGCATGCGACAAAGGGGTTTTCATTGATATACACCACTTTTGAAACCGTTAGACATAGCTGCATATCTATCAATGACCGGTAAGGCTCCGAAACATACAACCTTCCCGGAGACTGTATCGCCTTGACGAAATAACGGCGATTCTTCCAGCACAGACCTTTACCTTTCTTCAACACACTAACTTGTTTGACTTTGTCTTCGACATTGTACTCATCGCTGACCTGATAACCTTCTTGATCCAAGATAAAAAACCTTTTCACAAAAGATAACGTCAGCAATTTTTCCATCTGTAGTTCAAGTTCCGCCAAGTTCGGCATGCCCAGGAAACTTTCAAATAAAGTTTCGTATCCTTTCCTCTGAATTTGTTTTAAGAATGCTTTTTCTTCAATATAAGCCGGGTATTGCTCAGTCACTTCCTTAATGCAAGACTCACCTTGCTTGATGCGATCCAACAACTGGCGAGGGCGTGCAAAATAAAAACCTTGAACCAAATCAACGCCAATGTCCATCGCCAACAGCGCTTGCTCTCTATTTTCGACACCTTCCAGCAGGCAGATACTGCCTGCTTGCTTAATAAGATTGGTCAGATTACGTAGCACACTTTGGCTTCTTAAGCTCTTAGTTGCTTCAAGCAGCACTCCTCGATCCAGCTTAACGATATCTGGTTGCGCCTTCCAGATACGATCCACATTCGAATGTCCGGCACCAAAGTCATCCAAGGCAATCAAACACCCCAAATCTCTAAGTGTGTTAATGACTTTATCAAACAACCCTTCGTCTTTGATCTCGCTTTCAACAACCTCAATAACCACTTCATGGCCTTGCATCTTGAGATCTTTGAGAAATTCGGAAATGTACAAGTCACCCAAAGAGGTCACACCTTCAAAATCCAGATTTAAAAACATCCAATTATCCGGGCGCTTCAATTTTGCCCAGTTTTCAAAATGCATACGATTCAATTGGTGGCTGAATTCGGCTTGTGTTAAGCCCTCCGGCACTTCCAAGCAATTATAGACAGGTACCTGAAAGCCATTTTCCAACGAACGCCCTCTTACCAAGGCTTCCGCACCAACGCAAGCCTGATTAGAAAAACTATATATCGGTTGAAAAACTGAATACAGCTTGTTTTCCAGGGTGTTTAACGTCGACAGTTCCGACGGGTCTATTTGATCCATATCCAACCTATTTAAATTTTCCATAATTTATAAACCTGTCTACTTAACGACCAAACAAACCAACGGAATTCCGCGCCCATTATTATTTTATTTAGAGACAAAAACGCATTTCAGATGAAATGCGCCTTCCGTATCAAATCAAGCTGGTAACTGCTTGTTTAAACACTTGTCATCGTGTTTTCTAATGCCGCAACAACGTCGCATATTTCATGCGCAATCGTTGAAATTTTCTTCCCCTGATCCATCGCCATTTTTCGCATAGTCTTATAGGCCTGATCTTCCGACATATTTTTATGTTCTATCAACAGACCTTTGGCTTTCTCAATAATTGCTCTTTGTGACAGCTTATCCTTAACCTGCAACAATTCTTTCTTCACCGCTTGGCATGCATTGAAACGCAGCATTGCCACTTCGACAATCGGTTTCAATCTGGAAACATCCTTTCCTTCCACTATATAAGCGGCCACACCAGCTTTTACTGATTGCTCGATAACTTTGCTATCACGCTCTTCACTAAAGCAAATAACCGGCTTTGGACAATATTCATTTACCAAGCTAAACTGTTCAAAGAGTTTCGCAGTTGGTTTTTTAACATCCAATACCATCAAATCGACCGGCATTTCATTTAGCGCTTTCAAAATGTTTTGCTCTATTGGCAATACTTTTACTTGATCTGCACCAATTGAAACCAGTCCTGCCTCAAGCTCGCTAACGTCATCGCCATCCGAGACAATCAATACATCAAACTTTGAACGCATCTTTGCACCTCCGAACTAAATGTCGCCTACTGGTAACAATTAACATTCCAAATACTATTTATAGAAATTAATCAAGGACTTAATATTTTTTATGAGAAAGTAGGTGTTGCAAATAAAACAGGAATGAACCAAATTGGTTCATGAATGAAGCGATATTTTTACGCCCATAAAAAGAAAAATAAGCGTCATTTTATATGAAAAAATACAAGTAACCAGATGAAAAACAAGGAAATAATTTCGAAATATAATTAGTAAAAACACTAAATATTGATACTAAACAACGGACGATAAACAACACCACTTGATGACGACTCACTACTAAACACCGAGACTGAATCAACTACCAAATGAACCTCGTTATTTTGATGCCACTCTACCCCTGTTATATCAAACCCTTTCAAAGGCTTGCCCTTATGACGAGCAAGCGTGATATGCGGTAAAAAGGGTAAATCTGGCGCATCAAACCCTAACCTCATCAGTCCAGCATTGACTCTATCCGCCATGTCTTGCAATGCCTGAGAGTTTTCAAACGCCAATGTCACCACCCTCACCTTATCATCACTAGGTAAAAGATTTAACTTCTTACTCCCCACACTCAGAGCTTTGCAGTCAGATACCCAACCTGGTAGATTTTCAATTATGCTCTCAACCTGAGCAGCCTCAACCTGCCCCAGAAATCGCAGCGTTAGATGAAAGTTGTATGGTTTTGTCATGCGCCATCTTTCCCCTAAAAAAGGATCCGCATTATGCTGCCAAGACAACATAGCATCTTTCAATTCACCATCACAAACTTCAATACCGATAAAAATGCGCATAAACTTACTTAAATTAACATCAATTAGTTTTGTTTTAGAGATTCCATTAATAAGATTTATTAGATATAAATTATATTTATAATTATTATCAATTCTTCATTTAAACCTATTTCATAGCCCGAACAATTAGGAGGCTAGCATGCAACAGCAGTTCTTCCAGGAAAAGTTTCCAATCTACAAGATTCAGTTTAACAAGTCCGAATCGAAATTCGCTACTGTAGACGACATCATTGCACAACTGCGGTCAGAAATCGAAGCCAACCCAAAAGCGATGCTGATCGCCATTTTCGACCACTACAGCCACACACAAAGCATTGAAGGTGACATCCGTGGAGACATCAAAGACGCCAAAAACATTATCTTCTGCTTCGGCATGAAAATCCCTAACCCCGAAGTTTTGGCAGTACGTCCGCGCTCTATTGCTGTGGTTGATCTAGGCGATTCGTTTATGGTCAGCTTTATGGAACCACCCATGCAAGTCGCTACCGACTTTATGGAAGACTGGTGCAAAGCGCTAGTGAAATAAGCAACACTAAAACAAAAAAGGTCAGCAATGCTGACCTTTTTTATTTCCATTTAATGCCTAAGCCTCTGAAACAACAACCCTGTTTCGACCTTCTCTTTTTGCTTGATACAACGCCTGATCTGCTCGATTCAATGTCACCTTATAGTCTTGATCCGCTAAGGCACACGACATACCAACACTAAACGTCATTCTTTTATTAAGCGTAGAAGGCGAACGGTACAATGCATGCAAATCCATTACCCATTTCTCAGCGTCTTCCAGGGAAGTTTCCGGCATCATCACCATGAACTCCTCACCTCCCATTCGGCCAATCAAGTCAGATGAACGAATAGACGTCTTTAAGTAGTTTGCCACATGGACAAGCGCCTGATCTCCTATTTCGTGACCATACTCATCATTGATGGACTTAAAGTAATCTATGTCAATAATCGCTATACACAAGGGAGTGTCGTGACGTCTGGCATAATCATGGTATTTAGGTAGTTCATTATCCAAGTACCTTCTATTACCAATGCCCGTTAACGCGTCTGTCAGGCTTTGCTTTCGTATTTTGTCCGTCAACATCATGAGTTGTGACTCCATGATGTAATGCGCTGTCAGGTCTTTAAAAACCCAAACCAACCCCACATACTTACCGTCTTCAAAAATTGGAATAAAATCCCTTTCCAGAAACTTGTCCCCCACCATTTCAACCAATTCATGACGGACAGGTTCTTTATTCCTCAATATTTCGTTTTTTCTTTCAATAAAGAGTTCGGGGTCTTTAAATAGATGCTTTGATTGCTGTGCCGAATACGCACAATCAACGCCAATAATCTCTTCGGGTGATGCTGTGATATTGAACAAATCACAAAAGGCTTGGTTCGCTAGGGATATCTCACCATTCTCGTTCTCAACAACAATGGCATCGTTCATGTTTTCGATGAATGTCTTAAACCTATAACAATCTGAAGAGCTAAAATCCACGCCTAACTCCTTTTGAGGTGGCTTAGTTTCTGAAAAACCATATTAGCACAACTTTGACAGAAGCAAATACAATGAAATTTATAGGGAAAAGGGTTTATTTGAGAGACAACAATGGAATAAATAATTACCCTAAGTGACTGATTATAAAACTAAGATAAATGGCGCGCCCGAAGAATGTCAAACAACAGTCCAGCCTGTAAAAATAAGTATTATTTTTCATAATGTTACAATAAAACACTGTCTCACAAAGTCCCATGAAGCCCATTGAAATACCGTAAATTTTACGGTATCTTTTACGGTATCTAACAACATAGGACGGCACAGATGAAACGAGCATTAACAGATGCCAAAGTAAAAAACCTAAAGCCGAAAGACAAAGCTTATAAAGTAACTGATGGGGGTGGTCTTTATGTTTATGTCACAAAGGCAGGCAGTAAATCTTTTCGCTTTGATACAAGCTTAAAAGGAAAGCGCTTTACATTAACTTTTGGCACTTATCCCGAGATATCTCTAGCTTATGCCAGAGAAAAACATGACAATGCACGAGCCTTAATTGCCAAAAAAATCGACCCAAGAGAAGCAGAACAACAAAGAGATTTAAAAATTAAGCCCTTCAGCTTTTACGCATTAGAAATGCTTAACACCCAGGAATTACGCCCTACTACTGCAAAAAAGAAATTGGCAAAAATGGAACGCCATTTATTCACCCACTTAGATCAAAAACCTGTCACAGAAATAACAGCCGTCGATTTATTGAACCTACTCAAACCTATTGCAGATGCCAATAAGCGAGAAACAGCTAAAGACCTTGCAACCTATTGCCGACAAACCTTTAATTATTTACTTAGTTTACAGTTAATAAGTAACAACCCAGCTGCCACCATTGCCGATCTATTACCAAAACCGAAAAAGTCTCAAAACTTTGCCCATATTACAGACCCGAAAGATTTTGCCAACTTTCTCAAAGGCCTTGATATGTATAGCGGCGACTATTCCGTAAAAAAGGCTTTACAGTTTGCCTCATTATCAATGCTAAGACCGTACAACATTCGTTTTTTGCGTTGGGAGTATATCGACTTTAAAGAGAAGCTAATCACCATTCCAGCCGATGAAATGAAAATGGACAGACCACATAAAGTACCACTATCTGAACAGGCATTAACCATTCTTAAAGACATGAAGCAACTTACTTCAAACAATGAGTTCGTTTTTCTCTCAGCTTGCGGCCAAAGAACGGGCAAACCAATGAGCGAAAACACACTAAATCAGGCCGTTATTCGCATAACAAACCCAAATACAGGAAAACCTATTGGCAGAGGCATTATGACATCACACGGCTTTAGACACACAACCAGCACATTTTTAAACGAAATGGGGTTTAGTGCGGACGCCATCGAATTACAGCTAGCACACGCCTCTCAGGATCGAATCAGGGCAACCTATAACAAAGCTGAGCTTATGCCAGAACGAATGAAAATGATGCAAGCATGGGCAGATTATCTGGGCGCACTAAAAAGCGAGTCTAATATTATTCCGCTTAAACACAGTGTTTAATCACAATGAAAGAAAATCTACAAAAAAATCTTATTGAACGATTGGAATCATCTTTGATAACCATGCTTGAAAGTCATTATGGTGACTCTAGAAAATGGGAAACAAACCATTTTAAGCATTATCGACAATACATTACTTGCATGGTTACACAAGTAAAGGAAATGACTGATGAAGATTTTCTAGGCAATCCTGAACACCACCGTCTGAGACTGGGAATCGAAATAACGGAATCTCTAGCCCTAGCAATAGATGATTCCGACATTCATCCTAATGCAAAAAAAATGCTATTTGAGATACTTCACGAAAGAGCAATAAACTTTGAGGAAGAACTGATAAAAAAACGCTTTCACAAAGGCAGAGGCAAGCCGCAACAAACCTATATCCAAAACTTTATCTGCTACCTACATGAACACTTAGGAAGCTATGAAAAGGCAGTTGCATATACTTTAGACACCCCATACATCTATAAAGACCAAAAGAGACCAGATTTTGAAACCCTCCTACGGGAGAATAGAAAATACAGGAATACGCACAATTAACAAGGGGCTTAAAAAAGATTTTTACCCCCCTAACATTTCAATATCTCAATCCATAAAATCGACTCCGTAGCACAGATAAAACTATATTTGATTTATAAAATTTCTATGGAGTCATATCATGCAAAAATTATTAAGACTTAAACAGGTCATGGCTGAAACAGGCCTTAGCCGTTCATACGTTTACGCTCTTTCCAAGGATGGAAAATTCCCTAAACCCGTCAAACTTTCAGAAAAATCAGTCGCCTGGATTGAAAGTGAAATCAAAGAGTGGATAGATCAGAAAATAATTGACCGAAACCAAGGCTTGGCTTAAAAAATAGCCACATAAGCATCACAAATTAGTGAACATTGAATTGATGGACAACTGGAACAATCCAGAAGCATTTTCTGATATAGAGACCAGAAATAGCACCCCTCGTCCTCAAATTCTTAATGAGATCATATCAGGCATCTACATCCCTTTTGATTGGTACAAAACCAATTATGAGGGAAAGCCTGCTCTAGTCCTCAAACTTTATGGAAAAACATCTAATGAAGAAGTCGAATTATTTTTTAATAACTTTACGCTTTCCAAAAACAAAAAGAATTACAAAACAGAACGCACAAAATCAAAATTTGCTTGCACCTATCGTCTCTGCTTTGGAATGGTAAATAATGACCGGTTCTCGAAGTCTGAACAGTTAATTCAACATTTCGTAGATATTCAGCCAGAACTTAACTGCAAGGCTAAAATACAATTCAGAGCAAAGAATCATGACAGCTTTTATTGTGTCAAAGAGTTTAACCCATGCTCACCAGTTTATGATGATGCTTACTCAAAAAGAGGTGTACTTATAAACAGAAAACGAGGTGCATATAACTCACAACCTGGAAAGAAACTGGAAAACATCAGGAAAGAAGCTGGAAAACATCAGGAAAGAAGCTGGAAAGAGAAACAGACCTCAAACCCGCATAAAAACTTGGTTTGTACTGGTCAAGCAATTTCGGACACATCACGTTTATAATTTTCATATTCAATAGGACTCATGTCACCATTGCTTGTATGAAGCCTTTCTAAGTTGTAATAACGCATATACGCTTTCACATCGTCAATCATATGCTCATGGTTAGGTTGATGTACTTTGAGCAGCCAGTCATGCTTTAAACTGCCAAAGAACCTTTCAACCACGGCATTATCCCAACACGCGCCAACATCGCCCATTGAGGCTCGGATTTTGAATTGTTTCAGCTGCGCTCTAAATGCGTCACTGGTGTATTGTGATCCACGATCACTATGGAAGATCACCCCTTTGGGCGGCTTTCTAAGCCAGTAGGCTTGCTTGAGCGACTCAAGCACGAGTTCGGTGGTCATGCGCGGGCTGATTGACCAACCGATAATCCGGCGTGAGTACAAGTCCATCACCACGCTCAGGTATAGCCAACCCTGTGCGGTTTTTAAATAGGTGATATCACCGGCCCACACTTGATTCATGCCTGTGGGGTTAAAGTCCATGTTCACAAGGTTATCTGCCACAGCGTGGCTTGGGTCCCGTTTTGTGGTGACTTTGAATGCAACACGCTGTTCAACCTTTAGGTTTAAGATTTCCATTAACTTGATGACTTTGTGGCGCCCAACCTTAAAGCCTTCTTTACGTAATCGCTTCATCAGTTCTCGTGAACCGAGACTGTTTCGACTGGCTATAAAAAGGGCTTTAGCTCGCCGATACAGTCGCAGTTGTTCTTCGGTAATAATAGCCTTGGGACGCTTGATCCAATCGTAATAGCCGGAGCGGCTAAAACTCATCACCTTACAGCTTAATTTAACCGAGTAGCCTTCTTGCGCCAACGTATGGATAAACTCAAATCCTAGTGCATTTCTCGGGCGAAGAAGGCTGAGGCCTTTTTTAAAATGTCTTTTTCCATTCGAAGCCGCTTGTTTTCAGCTCGCAGCTTTTTGAGTTCTTCACGCTCATTATCGCTTAAGGCCGCACCATTGGTTTGCGCTTCAAGCTTGTCTTTCCACTTGTAAAGCAAGTTTGGATTAACGCCTAGCGCTTGCGCCGCTTCAGCAACGCTATAACCTTGTTCAGTGACAAGCGCGACCGCTTCTTGTTTAAATTCTTTGGTGTAAGTTTTATAAACTCGCTTCTGATTCATAACCACTCCTAGATTCGACAACATCTATTGTCTCTCATTGAAGTGTCCGTTTCCATTAGACCAGTTCAGTTAGTAACAACATTTCATCTACTAATTACTTGCTAATAGCTAATGAGGTACTAGCTAATAACGCTTCCTTATCTAATAAAGAATATATGGTTAGAAATGAAAGTGGCGGCTTTGACTTCATCCAAATGCCAAATGAAACAATGGATGAATTGTTTGACCGTGTTTTAGATACAACTTGGTAGAAGTTGAAAGTAATGTGTAACACTAATCTACTAGACAAGGTTTTACTGCTAAACTAAAACCAATAAGTTAAAGTAATAACAAGTATATTTTCCATTGGCTAAAACATGAAAAAAATCATTTTGATATTGTTAGGCTTTTCTATCTCTTACTCCTCAAATCTTTTTGCATCCGAGAATGTTCACATTTGTGCTAAATACCACACTCAAGACGGCTGGTCACACGGCTATAGTGTTAACGCAACATTCATAGATGGTTCTGAATTAAATCTCAAAACAAGCTCTTTCAAGTACAACTCTTTATACAAGTACATAGTAATTTTTTGGAAACCTAATGAGGCTAGTGTTATAAAAATGGATTTCCCGTTTCTCACGCCAGTTGGCGTTAATGGTTATGATCAAAATGGAAGGCAATGGGAAGTATCTAATTCGAACTTATGTTATTAATTCTTGCTCTAGCTTCTTGCGAAAAAAAGAGGACAAACCACAATAAGCACAAGCAATGTTGCGACACTAATTAAAAGAAAAATAAGAAGAGAAGGTTGCACACAATATGAACCCACTATCTGTTTTTAAGGACGAAGCAATATCATGTGGCTAAAAAAAGTTTTTAAAATAATCTTGTTTATTGCCTTATTCACTATGACTTTTATTGCTTTCATAATTGGATATAACAAGTATCAAGAGAGTAAACGTGAAGCCGCTGAATTAGAATTTCACGCAAAAGCTCCTTGGAAGTGGCATAAAAAATTGGATGGGGTGCAGATTCAGACGAAGAACGGGAAGAGCACTTTGCGGAAAGTCTACCTGAACCAAAAGTTAGTAGTTTTTGCAACTTTGGATGACAACTACAAATTAATTGCGACAGCTGTTTTTGAGCAGAAATGTCGACCGAATTCCCTTATTGTTACTACGCAAAAATTTTCATCAGGGGAGCAAAAAATTCTCAGGTGCTTGAGCAGTGGTGCAGGCTTGTTTTATTCAACAACATTTGCAAACACATCACAAAATTATGACATCACTTGGGATGAGGATTTAGATGGATTTAAAGTTCATACGGACTTTTCTTTTTGGAACTTCGACAAACTAAGACAAGAAGTCACCATGAACAAACAGTTTGACATAATAAAGAATAAATGAGTGGTTATAAAAAATAGCATCAACTAATACACTTAAGATAGCCAACACAAAGGCTCGAACTCCCTAAAAAGCTAATCTTTATTCCCACCCACAACAACTTTAAAAGTTTCTTGCGACCATAAAAAGAGTTTTCAGAACAACATACGCAAGCATTTTGCGACACGATAAAAAGAACAATTCCCAATAAATGAACAAAGAAAAATAAGACATCCTCAAAAGGTTGGAAAAGCAAAAATTTAGACTAAAAAATTCTTAAACTTTATATTACCTAAAAATCGTCCAACAGAATAAATGGGAGCTCGTGGATAATGATACAAGAAACACAGCAATTGATTGATGCCATTACTAGTCTGAAGCCAGAAAGCAGTTTCACTAAAGACTATTTTTTTCCAATAGCTAGTGCTTTTTTCTCATCTATGCTGGGCGCGGGTATTGCGTATGGCACTCTAAAACATCAAGAATACCTTCAAATAGAAAAAGACAAGCTAAATATTGCAAACAAGTGGATGCTTAATATTTCTGATGCCCTCTCCGCTTTAATAGCCATCAAGGCTAACTACATAGGAAAACTGAAGGACGACCCTATTCAAAGGATAGCTTGCATTAAACAAGCTATAAATATATATAAATATTTCGAAAATGATATACATGAACTATCTTTCATAATTCCCTCTTCAATTGAGGAACAGGAACAGCAAAACAATAAATGGTCTCGCATTGCTAAAATACAATCAATGACAGCCAACTACAATCTAGCTCTCGAAGTTTGGAAAAAAAGAGATGAGTTATACGAAGAGTTTGGAAATCTATTGATGGCAAAGCACGATAACAATGCATTTGCTGAAATCACCCTAAAAAGCGCCATCGAAGATACAAACCAAACCATTGTAGCCAAGCTAATTGAGGTAAATGAAAGTGCTATAACTATGACCGACGAGCTTATAATTCAGTTTCTTGATTTTTCAAAGAACTTTCCAGCGTATGCGGAAACAAAAATCGATACAAAGAAACTTAAACGCTATGGACGAATCATCCGACACCAAGACCAAGATATCTATACAATTGCAGAATCGCTCAAAGAAAGATCACCTAAAGTTAATCTTACTGAAATGAATGAATTATTGAAAAAAACTCAAAACTAGCAATATTAAATCATCAGCCCTTAAAACAAAATACGGTATTTTTTACGGTATCAAAAAAAATAAAAACAAAAAAAGTCTTTAAATAACAACCTGATAAATAATGTAAATGGCGCGCCCGAAGGGAGTCGAACCCCTAACCGCTCGGTTCGTAGCCGATAAAACAATACTTTAAAATCAATTACTTACAATTACTTTTCCCACAAGTTTGGCCTGTTTACCCCCTTTTTATATGCGGTTTCAAGCAATTCTTGTGGGAAATTTTTTGCACTAAAAACCATGGCTTAAAAGCCCACCAGTATCGACCATCAAATCTGTCTTTCTATCAGTCTCAACTCGAGCAATTTTCACCGGCTTATCAGAGTCAATTTTCAAGTGTACTGTGGACTGTGATTTTGTTGCTGTATCATTCTGGCCATTAATTGATACATTGTTATTTGCAAGCGTTGTGCCTGAACCTGGATTAAGCGGTTGTACTTTTGCCAGAGGTTTGGCATTTTCTGATGATGGTCCATTTAGTGCCAACTGGATCCCATGCTTTTTATAGCCGGCCATTTTCTTATCAAGGTCTGATAGGAATTTATTTGTGCCAGAGATACCTCCGGCAATACTATCCGGCAGCATTGATTTAGGAATTTTAGACAGTAATCCAAACAACCATTTAACTGGCTTGATAACGCTTGAGATGATAACGCTTCCAATAGTTAAAAAACCACCAACTAATCGTCCTGTAAACCCGATCATACCTTTTCCAATATTAGTCAAAACTGACCAAACACCATTGATGATGTTTCGGAATTTTTCTGACTTGTGATAGGCATAAATCAAACCGGTAACCAATGTCGCAATAGCCGCAACAACTAAACCGATCGGATTAGATGCCATGGCAGCATTCAGAGCAATCATTCCTATTTTCAGCATGGTTATTCCAAGGATAACTTCAGGTAAGTGGTTGTTAAGGAATACAAAGGCTCCACCAACTGATGTCAATACGGTAAAAATCTGCATGAGTACGATTTTCACTCTCTCAATGGTATTTTGTCTCCAGTCTGCATTTTTGAACTGTGTCAAAAACTGATTAAGCAGTGTTGTCACTTGTCTAAGTACCGGTGCGACTGCAGCATACTTGATTGACTTCCATACCTCTGCAATTTTTTGCATGGCATCGTCATAGGCCTCTGCTGATTTAGCGTCTTTTGTTGTAACTCCTCCACCAAGTGCGTTGTATTCTTTTCTAGCGTCTGAAAGGCCTTTAGTGCCCTCTTTAAGCATGATAAGCATTCGGCGTCCATCCTGACCGAATGCAGCATCAGCAAAAGCCATTTTCTGTTGGTTAGTTTTAAGCTTAGAGAACGTTTCAAGAATCTTTTGATAGGCTTCATCTGTTGTTTTAGCCATTTTCAACTGTTGATACAGTGGGCTTTTGCCTTGCTTCAAGAATGATCCAAGCGCACCGGCGCCAGTTGTCTGTAAAACACCTAATCGTTTAGTGAAACGAATGAATGATTTATCAAGTGTTTCATTTGCAATACCGGCATGCTCTGCCTGAGATCGATATACTTGCAGTTCTTCAACCGGCATATTCAGGTTTTGTGCCGTCTTTGATAGTTTATCCATCTCTTGTGCTGTGCTATTAACACCAAAAGCCCAACCACCAAAGATTCCGCCGAACACTAGAGCCTGATTTTTTAGGTTACCAAATGAGAATGGCTTAGATATTTTATCTCTAGCCTTTTGAATTAGGTTATACCGTCCTTTCAGGCGATTTAACACTGAGATTGACTTATTGTTTTCTCTGTTTAGACGTGATTCTTCAGCAGTTAAGTTTTTGGTATTTACACCTGCTTTTTTTAGGGCCTGCCCTGTTTTTTTCAACACCTGCAGATAACCAGTTCCATTATCTTGCAGATCGCGTAATTTTGCTTGCTGCTTGTTGTATTGTGCTGTCAGTGCTGCACTAGGTACCTTTGAACTCTTAATTCTATTTTCAAGTTGTGCCATCTTTTCTTGAGCCGCATTAATGGCATCTTTGTTTGCCATATACTGCTGTTGCACTTTTTTCAAAGACTGAATATTTGAAATAGCGTCAGCATTGCTTTTCATTGCTTTTTGAACAGCTCGAATTTTTGTTGTAAACTGACCATATTCACCGGACATTTGTTTAACTGGACCAGATACCTGGTCAATAATGCCCATTACGACAGAAAGGTTCAATTTAGCCATGGCTTATTCCTTATTCAGATCGTTAAAATCTTTAATTCTTGGCGTTATCATCTTCGTTGCTATGATATTTTTTGCCGTATTTCCAAAATTGCTAGTTATCCCTGGCGTAATTCTATTTTTTTGGGGTACTAAAAAAATCGCTGACTATTTCAATGGCGTAAATACAAAAAAGGCGGATTAATCTTCATCCGCCTCTTCATCCGCTTCATTGCTTCTTGATGGACTATTACGATCTGCCGCTTTATCTCTCCACATAGCTAATTCATCAAGTTTGAACCTATCCAAGCAAAATGGATCCCAGTGAAAAACCGTGGCGATGTCTGCGTAATAATCCTCTACTGTGTCATGACAAAGAACTAAACCGTTACGAAAAAACCCACAACAGTAATACACACCTTCAAAAGATCTGATACCTTGAGTTTATGCATATCTGTTTTAGTTAAGTTTGAAATACGCGGTACCAGTTCAAACATAGTGTCCATGTCCTGTGCCATTACCATAGAAAGCTGAAGGCCGCGCAAACTACCAGAATCTGGTTCTTTGATTTCAACCGTTTTAAGTGCGGATTTTTCATCCCCTTTTACTTGCTCGATCGGAAAATCAAGTTCAACTGTTTCTGTTTTCTTTTCCATCAACTTAACCCTTTGCTTTCGCTTTTTTAAGGTCAGTTTTAACGCCGGCCTTATCGTTGTACTTCAATGCCTTCTCTAAGCTGTCAATGGCAACCTTGTTGTCATCACGTGCTAATGCCAATCTTCCATGGCAGACGTAAAGTTTTGACTTAACAGCATCGTTTGTGATGACTTTCCCAGATTCAAGCATGGCGATCGCACCATTCAGATATGATTCATCAAAATCTGCACCTGACTTCATGCCTGCTGCAGTAAAGTCTTGAACGCTATCAAGATATAACGTAGCAAAGTCTCTGCTGAATGGTTCTTCAGTTGTCAGGCCTTTTTCAACACCTACCAACATATCAGCTTGAACAGGTTCAAAGCCTTCAACATCAAGGCGCCACATGATCCACCAGAATACGAGTTTTTGACCTGCAAAGCTGCCATAGTCTTTCATGATTTCCATGACAGGCTGACGGTACTTCTCGATTAACTGCTTTTTCAGTTCATCTCGGTCTTTGTGATCAGGAATTGCTCGTAATGCTGTCAAATCTGCATCTAAATCAGTCGATGACTTAGCAAGATCAGCCTGTGTTAATACTGGTTTTTCAACAGTACCTGTTTCAAGTGATTCTGGCTGTTTTTGTTCAGCTTCTTGTTGAAGCTGTCTCATTTTGCGTTTGTGTGCTAATGCAATGCTCATACTACCTCCAGATTATTGTCTAACCAGTTTTTTGCCCATAAAGATGACTTCCAAGTCACCTTCATTGGTATCAACTTCAAGATCATTTGATACCCATGCGCCAGTTAGTACGAAACTTTGACCGTTATTTGTATGTAAAACGACGGTTTCATTTGAGAACTCCCCTAGAGCATCCTTGTCTACAGCATCAGAATCTGCCAAAGTGCAGGTAATGGTAGGAACATTCTCATTTTTTTCAGTGTGGCCAAGAACACCACCATTACCGAATACTGCACCTCGTGTTTTTTTTCCAAACTTGTATTTGGCACCAGGCTTTACCGGTAAACGACCAAGGCTACCGGCATCAATAAGTGCTTCACTTGTGATAATTCCCATAGGTTTACCCCTTATCCTTCATTAATTTTTACGAAAACGAATCTTGCCGGCGTAGATCATGAAGCCATTCACAAAGATCGGCTCATCTACCAGGTTAATTCGATTCGGGTTATTAGGATCGATTTCGACATACATGGTGTCTTTGTAGTTGTCGGAATCCTGAACGATAGCGGCATATTCCATTTCAAGATAAAGCGCAATCAATGTTCCTCTAATAATTGATGGTGTTACAACCGCTTGACCTGGTGCAAAATCAGTACCATCTTTTGCCAGTTTATGGCGAGGGTACTTGCTTAAAATTTCACTGCGTTGACGTGCACGGACATACATTGCAGTGAAAACCGTCTCAATATCCAAGTAACTATCATCGGCAACACCTGCAGCATTTTCCTGATACATAGTGATGGCACGTTCGATAAAAATTTCTTTTGCATTATTGGTTCGGTATGTAGACATGCCTGAATACAAAAGCAAGTTGCGTTCGCTGTAGATCCACTCTGTCGAAGCACTTGAGTAAAGCCCCATCAATTGCAGGGTTTGAACTGGCCTTGCAGGGTCAATTGAAACACTTTTGCTTACTTGTCCGGCATAAGCTGCTGCAACTTCATAGTCTTCAACTGCATCACCATTAATATCAGCAACGCTATTGATAGACATAACTGTGACAAATGGCGAGTTTTTTGATGTTCCAAAGGTAACAAGATTTGCATTCGTATCTTTCTTAGCAGCGTATGCCTCACCAGGGATTTGCTGTAATGCAGAAAAACGGTCCTTCAAGAAGACATCAAGCGCGTTTAGCGTAGTGTCATCAGTGTATTGGCAGATAATGTGATGAAACTGCTTACTACCGATAGCGGATAATGCTGCGGAAATATCCGGCGTTACCTTATCCAATGCAATAGCAGACATCGGAAGTACCTTGTTTTGATCATAGAATCGAGAAGCCATCTTATAGATTGGGCTATCAGCACCAAAATGTGTTGCCGCATCATCTGGCAAGGTAGTTTGCGTTAAAATATTGATTGCTACATCACCGCCGGTACCGATATCACCCAGGATCAAAACTTCCTGTTGATCTTCGGCGTTATTTGCCAGTGAGTTATCAATCTCAATATAGGCACCAGGAATACGAGTATTCGCCGGAACTTCATTAAAACTAACACCGCTCATTCAGATGTCTCCTTCTTAATTGATTTTATGATAACAACGTCACCGTCTTTCAGGCGGCGAAGCCAGTATTCATCGCGTGGTTTTTCTTCACCCGCCTCATCTAGCGGATCGCGTGTTTTTGGATCCAAGACCTGAAGACCTTTTTTTGCTGGCTTGATCTTAAATGTTTGTCCTGTCATGGCTTAATCTCCATAGCTTTGATGATTTTTGTTGTAATTTGCTTCTCGAGTTCTTGCGTCCAACCGATAAATGTTCTTTCTGGCATTCTCACCTGCATTTTTCGTTTAACGCCGCCTTCCCACTGATTGGTTTTTGAGTTGAACCAACCATGCATTCTTGTTGGAAGCGTTACGGTTTCACCATCGTTATGAACCTTTGCAATCTTTCCGGCTAAACCGGCAAGGCCAACCTCAAAACCATTTTCATCAGACATTGCTTTCATCATTCTTGAGAACCCCAAGAACATGCTTAAACGAGAGTGTACTTTCCCGCTTTTTGATGCCTCATACTTGCGCTTTCTTCGTGGTTTGTATGACTTACCATAAATGTCTTTCTGTTCACGGATCTGTTCGTGGAAATAGCGCCTAGTTGTGTTGGCTAGGTCTCTATTTAGTTTTTTTCGTTCTGATGCAGGCAAATCAACGCTTTTAAGCAACTGCAGTACTTGTTCTGGCGTTGAAATGTTTTGCATCAGTTAGTCAACTCTGTGTCTTGTGTTACCGCGTCGAATTCAAGCAATTCACCAAATGATTCTGGCTCTTTGTAATTAGTCTCTATGGACATTTTCACGCCGCCAATATCCCACTTCCCTGTTTCACTTGGTACAAATTTGCAGGTCTCTTTAAACTGAATTTTGTACCCTATGTCATACTTTCCACCATCAAGCGGCTGGCAAAAAAACTGCGGTTTATCGAGTTTTTTTCCATCTCTACCTGGATCATAAATTTGCAACCATGACAGCACCAAAGCATCAAGTACGTTTGGATCCATTCGGACTGATGACATCTCAAAATTTGCGATGTACGTTCTCTCGAATCCATCCTCTTTGAATGTCATTGTTGTGGTTAACTCACCGTCTTCAGCCCAACTTTCTAATCTTTCAGGCGGCACACCATTCTTAATAAGGTGATCTGTAAGTCCTTGCAAAAAGTCCATTTCAAACCACCTTCATGGTGTAACCAGTGCTATCTGGTTTTAACTGATCAATAGCCCGTCTAAACATATCAAGCAAGTGATCCTTACGCTCTATCAATGCTTGCTGACGGTCTGCACCATCTTTCGTTGCATCAGTTGCCATCCTATTACCTATAAGATTTGATGCAGTTAGGCAAAAAACAGCTTGTTGGTAAAGTGTCGCTGCCGTTGTGTCATCACTGAATATTGTTTGTGACATAGCTTCCAGTGTTGAATAGGTAGAAACAAGCAATGACAGTTCTTTATGGATCGAAACACGATCAACTTTCATTTGTTGCAATATTGCCTCTTCTGAAAACGTGTCTTTAAAGGCAAACATTTGCTGAAAATCAGCAATCTTTAAGCTTGGGAAAAACGCGGTTGCCGGCAAATCAGAACTGTAGTTTCCAGTTGTATCACCTGTATATGTCGCCATGCTCTTTCCAAGGTTAAAGGTTAAAAAAGCGGGCTTATGGCGTCCAAAAAGACTTCAACAAAGTTCGGTCAATTTGGACACCAACACCCACGGAGGAGGTAGAAGTTAATACCAGGCTGATGTAGCTTCGTTCCACAACTTAACGTTTTTGAACTCAATAGCTGCCATTTTTCCTAGCTTCTCGATTACGTAGTCCATGTTTTGAGACTGGAAAGTATCAACACGGTCATAATCAGGGTTATCTTTTACACGACGACGCATTGTTCCATTCTGTTCGTAGATTGATAGGTTACTGAAAGATGTAACTACAATTCCGCGACCTGGGAACTTTGGTGTTTTATAGGCAGGCAACCCGCCATAAGTTCCAATGACCTGCATATCTTCGATTTTTGATTTTTCAGATGGCGTATTGCCATGATCCGAATAGAACTTAGCTTTTTCATAACCAAGTAACTCAGAACCGATAATGACTACTAAATCTTCATCATCTTCAAATTCTGTATCAATCATTTGCTTGACATCATTCACCAACAAATCAAGGTTTTTGAAGTCAGTAGCATTTGCACCACCATCAACACCTAGACCGATACGGATCTCACCAGGTGTCGTGCCTTCAGAAAGGAAGTTTTCTGCATATTGCTCACGCAACTTCTGCAACCATCCTTTTTTGACATCTTCACCTTTTGTATAGGTATTCGGATCTGTGGTTGCGGCTTCAGACTCACCGTACCAACCGATCTGAATTTTGTTCAAGGCAATCAATTTACGGATTTGCTCTGCAACGATTGATTTGAAGTTTTTCTTGTGTGCCCAGGCATCCATTTTCGCGTAAGAAAGGAATGTATCCGAGTTTGTTTGTGTACAGTTATAGTCTGTACCAGACATACTAGTAGGATCACGAGGAACACGAGGATTAGCAGATGTGTCAGTTCTGCCCATAATCATGCCGGATGCATCAAGACCAATTGCTGTACCACTTTGTTGGTCAACAGTAATCGTGTTGATCTTGTCTAGGAAGTCGATCTTTTCCTTAGTAGCCGCGATGATTTCCTGGTGTTTTGATGGTGTTACAGCAAATGTTTGTGTTACATCTTCGACACCATACTGTTTAGCCATTGCTGCAGACAATGCATTAAACTGAAGTCGGGTATTTTGATTCATTTCTTTGTTCCTTTTATGAGTTCAAATAAAGTTGACTGTTATTACAAGCAACCAGACTCTTCGTCTGCAGATGCACCATTTGCAGGTTGACGTGCAGGCTCATCTGTTTGGGCTGAGAGTTTCGTAATAAGGTCATTCACTGTCTTGTTAGATTCAGCAAACGCCTTAACTGCAGTGTTCAATGCAGTTGTCAATTCCTGCATTTCTTCTTTAGTTGCAAACTCTTTGTCACCTTTTTCAGTGGCATTTTCTTCTGTGCCATGGTTGTTATTTTGTGCAGTATCTTCTTGGTTTCCACCTGGTTTTCCTGCAGTTAATTTTTCTGTCAACTCAAGCAAAGCCTCGGTGGTCTTGCTCTGTTCTTCAGCTACTTTTGTTAGCAATGCTTGTGTTTCTTTACTCATTGATTCTTCCTCATTGGTAAGTGATAACAGTTTTTTGAAGATGTTCTTTTCTTCTTTTGAAGATCCTTCAATAACTTCATCTGTTGAGTAGAAGTTTGAATCTGGATCATTAGAAGAAAGTTTGATAATTGATGTTCCAAGGCTTGCTGGCTCATCTGTTAATGCTAGGCCGGTAAGGTAATAACGGCCTGTGTTGGCAAAGTTCGGTCGGATTTCACATGAAGTGTGAAGTTTTTGACCTGACTGGATAACAGACAACATATAAGCATTTGGCTCCAACATTGCCTGAAGTTCAGTTACGCCATTATTTTCAACAGCCTGCAACTCAAGAACAGATCCGAATTTTGTTGCAAACTTGGCATGGTCGATATTGATGCGGGCGTTGTACTTTTTCTGATCATAGTCTTCAGCCATTTGTTTGATCATTTCTGGAGTGATCTCACGCTTATCAGCAGTAAAACCAGATGTGAGAATAACCAGCCAACCAAGTTTCAACATTTCAAATTTCCTCTTATCGAAAAACTGTGTTTTATTCGTTAGGCCTTAGTATCTGACGAGCGATAAGAGATTGAAACTGAATGACTTTTTAAATCTGCATCTTAAAAGACGGACAAGAATATATAAGTGGTGTTTCGTTGCATAATTCAGGCATGGATAACGCAATCGAAGAAACGATTTTATATTCACAGGAACAGACAAAAGCACTGGCTTTATATCTGCAACAGTTGAATACACGTGAAATAGCTGACCGTATAAAGGTAGGTCAGAGAACTGTACAAATTTGGATAAACAAATTCAAGTGGAAGCAACTACGAGATGATTCACCAACTGAATTAGCAATTAGACAACGTATTGCTTACTTGCTTTGGCAGGATCCAAAATCAGATTCACAAATGCGTGAACTTGATATGTTGCTAAAGCATAACCTTGGTGATCCACAGAAAAAGAATAACAAAGCTAAGGATGGTTCAAATCGTGGTAGGCCATCTAACAAAGTTAAAAATGATGTGTCTAGCATTACTAAAGAAATGTTGGATGAGTACCGAGAAAAGACATTTTTCGAGTATCAAAAACAGGCTTGGCGTGTAAAAAACAACCCTCTTTTAAGTTGGGTACGATTCTATTTGAAGTCTCGCCAGATCGGTTTGACATACTATTTCGCGTACGAAGCTTTTGAAGATGCTGTATTGACAGGTGATAACCAGATTTTCATATCAGCATCAAAGAAACAAAGCGAGATCTTTAAAAATTACATCAAAGACTTTGCCATGGAACTCGGTGGTATAGAGTTGAAAGGAAAAGATGAGTATCAGCTTGGAAATGGTGCCACGTTGTACTTCTTGTCGACAAACTCAAGAACATCGCAAGGGTATCACGGTCATTTGTATGTTGATGAAGTTTTTTGGATCAATAAATTTGCTGAGTTGGATGATCTTGCCGGTGGTATGTCAATTCATGAGAAATGGAGAACGACTTATTTGTCGACACCATCAAGTGTTGCTCATGAGGCTTATCCGAAATGGTCTGGTACCAAAGAGCAGAATATCGACATAAGCCATAAGGCATTGAAAAAAGGTGCCATGGGTATTGATGGAATTTACAGACAAATCATCACTGTAAAAGATGCGATTGCCGGCGGCGCAAATTTCTTCAATATGAAGAAAATTGAAATGCGATACCCGATTAAAGAAGTATTCGATAGCCTGTTCATGTGTAAATTTAGAGATGACTCTAAAGCAGCATTTGCATTGAAAGAGTTGATGGCATGCAAGGTTGACACGGATAAATGGAAAGACGTAGACCTTGAAAGCAAACGGCCTGTTGGAAATACACCTGTTTGGATTGGTTATGATCCTTCAGGTATGCAAGATGAAGCTGCAATTATTGTCGCGATACCACCGACGACTTTAAAAGGTAAATTCAGACTGATTGAAAAAATTAGATTGAAAGGCGTTGTTTATGAAGACCAGGCAGATGAGATTAAAGCATTAACTGAGAAATATAACGTCACTGAAATTGCGATTGATGTGACAGGAATCGGTGGTCCTGTATGCAAGTTAGTTGAAAAATTCTTCCCGCGTGTAACGCCAATCATCTACAGCATTAATACAAAATCGAACATGGTTTATAAGGCCAAGCAAATTTTTAACGATGCAAGGGTTGAGTTTGATGCTGCGTGGGATGACTTAGTTCATGCGTTTTTGATGATTAAGCGAGTTGTTACACCGAAGAGTAACCAGGTTACATTTGCCGCGACCAGGACAAAAGAGAACTCTCACGCAGATTTAGCAATGGCTGCAATGCACTTATTCTCGCTTGAGCCAATGGATAGTTCTTTTGAAACAAAATCGACTGTTAAGGTCATTTAAAAGGAAATAATATGAGCGTAAAATTTGGCGATCCGGTATCAGTACGAAATGAAAGCATATTGGATTATGCTGAAAGTGCCTTGTTTGATGGCTACTATGAACCACCGATATCACTAGAAGGTCTTGCTCAATCAACCAGAGCAAACTCTACTCACAGTTCTGCAATATTTGCCAAGCGCAATCTTCTATTAGCGGTCATGCAAATAAAATCAAAAGATCTATTATCAAGAAAGGATTTGAAAAACTTCATTCTTGATTTCAGAACTTTTGGAAACGCTTATCTGAATATCATCAGAAATGGATTTGGAAAAATAGTCAAACTTAAACACTTGCCGGCGCTCTATATGAGACGTGAAGAGGATCTTGAATCACATTCATTCAGAACAAGCAACCAAACCGTCTACTATCCTCCAGGTACTGTTTGGTCATTCAATGAATATGATGTCACGCAAGAAATCTATGGCGTACCTGAGTGGTTCGCAACGCTAAGTGCTGTTTGGTTGAACGAAGACGCTACCCTATTTCGCAGAAAATACTACATGAATGGCGCACATTCAGGGTTCTTGCTGTATATGAACAATGCCAACTTATCCGATAAAGATGAAGAGGAAATTATAAAGGCATTGAACTCTCAAAAAGGACTAGGTAATTTCAAGAACCTGTTTATTAACGGTAAAGGAAAAGATACCGACAAAACAAAGCCTGAATTGATACCCGTTGGAAAGATAGATGCTCGAGATGAGTTCTTGAACATTAAGAACGTATCAAAGGGAGACATTCTAACCGCGCATAGAATACCGCTTGAATTGATGAGTGTTGTACAAGATGGTTTCAATACATCAACAGACTTGAATAAGGTAGACAGGATCTTCTACAAGAATGAGTTGTTGCCGATCGCGGAATCTTTAATCGAAGTAAATGATGAACTCAGAATTGACTTATTGGACATCAACGAATATCAAGCGGTTGAATAGGCTTCTAACCTTTTTGGGGTTTAAAAGTGCCAAAAAGTGTAATTAACGGTTTTTTTAAATGCAAGTAGTTGATAAATAAAGGATTTAAAATTACAAAAAAGTGTAATTATTTGTAATGAAAAATTACACTTTTTTATAAGTATATGATTTGTTTAAGTTTTTTTACTGTTTTGTTTTTAAAATAATTACACTTTTAAAGTGTAATGTGATTACAGTTTAAATACTTGATAATTACTATTAAATTACACTATTTTTTTTTAGATATTCTTTTTATAAATCATTTGGTTATGTTAAAATTTATGCTGTAAAAAGTTAAAAATTACACTTTTTATTAAACACCCATGCCGTGGAATTTTTCAATAGATTTCACCTAGCCGAAGGTATGAGAAGTTAGCCGATTTTAAAGGATGGTTTCTTATGCTTATACGCTGCCCGCTTTGTCATTCAAAAGCAAGAATAGCTGCATCAGAACAACTTACATCAAGCACAAGATACATTTACATTCAATGCTTGAATATAAGATGCTCTGGAACATTCAGGGGTTACCTTGAAATTCAAGAAATCATCAAAGCACCGGATACTGGTTCGCAACCACCTGATCCGACGAAACAACCCGAATTAGCAAACAACCCTGATCAAATGGATATTTTTGGTGAAACTACCGAATATAGGCTAGTTTCAGAGGTTGCAAACGTCTAAAAACACTTCGCTTCACCATTTCGCTCTTTTTGTAAGGACTTTTTGAGCGGAGGAGGAGGGGAGCGGAATCGAGGACGTTAGCATTGACGGGGAAAAACGCGAGATGATAAGGCTTGAAAGCCACTGTTTATAAGGGTTTCACGTATGTGGGAAACAGAGTTTGAAAAAGCGAAATGGAATGGTATAGAGTTCAACCTGCTTTCAACAGGTAAGAACCAAGGTCGCCGCCTGCAAGTTAGCGAGTACCCTGGATCTGATGAACCAGACATTGAAGACCTTGGTGCTAAGACACCAACAATAAATATTAAAGCTATTTTCGTTGGCCCTACCTCACTTAAAGAAGCAAATAACTTCATCAGCATTCTTGAATCAGAACCAAACGGAAAAATTGAACACCCATACGAAGGTGAACTTGATCTGGTTTATGAAGATAGCAGCATCAGCTATTCAACACTTGAGCAAGGTGCTGCCGTTGTCGACATAAAATTCTATAAGGCTGGAAATCCAACAGAAATTACTGACTTCTACCCTACAACCACAGATGACTTGACTAGTTCAGTTATTGAGAAGTCAGCAAATCAGTTTGTATCAGACGTCGACAATGCATCTCCAGATGAAATAAATACTATTCAGTCTGAGTTCACTAGTTTCATTTCAAGCCTTCAAAGAATTGCTGAACGTGTTCAGGCGCCTAATGATGTAATGGACCAGATCCATACTCAAGTCAAAACAGCAACATCTGCTATTTCAACCATTGCAAATGAACCTCGCACATTCTTGAATACATTCGTGGCCACACTGCAAGGTATTTCAAACGAAGTAAATGCGATCACTATTCAGGATCAAACCAATCCTGATAATCCACTATTGATTACTGTTTCACCAGAGCGTGTTGCTCAATATGAATTTAAGAATACAGAGGATAGCAGTACAAATAATCACATAAAACTTTTGGCAACAACTGCAAGTATCAACACAAACAGATATTTAATGGCCATCAATCAAAGTGGACAAGATGGTATTTATCAATACAGTGCAGATACAGTTTTACTCGAGATATCTGCATTAAATGACCGCGTGTCTTCTCGCATTGATGAGTCAACACAAAGTGCTACATATGAATCACTTGATTTACTAGATGCACTTCAACAACTCAGCGTTAATATTTCTGATCAAAAAACAAAGGTTGAACAACTGATTGAATCAATGAAAACAAAGGACCAGTTTTCACCGGTTCCACTTTTGTCTTTATCACAAGAACTTGGATCCAAAACAACAACCATGCAATCGCTAAATTCCATCACTCACCCACTATTTGTTAGTGGACAAATCAGGTGGAAAGAAGATGTCTAAACTCAATTTATTCATCAACAACGAACTGGTAAAACATACATCTTTATCAGTGACATTCAGTATTGAACAGCTTGCACACACCTTCGCTGCAACCATAAAAAAAATGAAGGTAAAGCAACCACTTCCTATTGAAATAAAACTGGACAATACAACTATTTTTAAAGGCCAGATTGATGAACGAGACAGATCAATTGACACTAGCGCAAATAAGATGTCTATTTCTGGTAGATCCTTATCAGCAAACCTCATTGATAGCCGAATTAAGATCAATGCAATCTATACGCAAAACTTACTTCAGATCCTAAAGCAGATTGTTCCTAAGTTTGGTCTTGGCGCAAAATCAGATGTAACTAAATTGCCACTAGTACCAGAGTTCCAGTTGAATGCAGAAAGCCCAATACCAGGGCTTTCACAAATTGCAAAACAACAAAAGCTTATGCTGATCGAGAGAGATGGAAACCTAGTTATTCAACAGCCTGGTCAATTCAAGGTAACTAATTTAAAACTGACAGAAGGGATTAACCTAAAAACTATCAATGTAAAGGAATCATTCGTAGACCTCTTCTACCACTATGAAGTGCAAGGTGCATGGGATGAATCCTATGCTGTTGTTAAATACGCAGGCGCTAATACCTGCAGAGAAAAAATAATCATATCGGATAAATTGCAAAACCAAGAAAGCTGCAAGCTTCGTGCAGAATATGAACGTGACCTAGCTATCGCAAAAGGACTTCATGTATCTGGAACAATACCAGGTCTTCACTCAAATATGACCGGAGAAGAATTAAACAAGTTGATCCAGGTTGATATACCAAGCGATGAAATAAATGAACAGCTTTTGATTAAGACAATAACCCTATCTGAAACAGGTACTACAAGAAATACACAGATAGAGTTTATGAGGCCATTCCATGAGTGATCGTATTGAACAAATTATCCAGCGTTTAAAGCTGATTTTCGGTACTGGAATCACGCAGCGTGCAACCACGTTTATTGTTCAGTTGAAAATGGCTACCGGTGTGGTGAATGATCGCATAAAGCGTGTACACAATTATGGATTTATGAGCCGGCCACTTGAAGGTAGTAAGGCTTATACCCTATTTGTTGCCGGAGACACCTCAAGAGGTATTGCTGTTTGCATTGAAGATGAACGCTATCAAATGGAATTACAACCAGGTGAAGTTGCCATTCTTGATAACAAAGGAAACTTAGTACATTTCACAGATCAAGGGATCAAGGTAAAAACACCATTTACGGTTGATATTGAAGCAACACAGAACGTCAATGTAACTTGTGAAAATGCCACGGTAAAAGCTACAAAAACCACTATCAATTCAGAAACAGAGATCAACGGAAAAACCACCATAAACAATGATCTTGAAGTGAATGGAAAGGCAACTGTTACTGATGTTTGTTCGGTTGGTGGACTAGCCGCTGCCGGAGGTGGTGCAGTTCAGGCTGAAGGTGGTATGGATATGATAGGCGGTGACATCACTGTCGATGGAATAGGCGTGAAAGGTCATCACCACGAAGATTCTCTTGGTAATCCAACTTCACCATCTTTGCCATAGCGAGGAAGAAATGAGCGATAACAAATTTGAGTTTTCAGCATTGTATGAGCCACTGTCAACACAAATAGGTCTAAGGCATGCCATATTGCAAAGCCTACTGAATTTCGGTAAGGCTCATGCAAACGATGATCTTGAACCTGACAAAAGCAAACGCGGATGGTGGGCAAATGAATTTCTATCTGGAGTTGACTGCAGGGACTGGACTTTAGAAAGATCAAAGCAAACTGATGAGACAAAAAGTAAAGCAATTCACTACACAAAAGTAGCACTTGATTGGCTAATAACGAATGACAATGCAAAAGCGATCGATGTCACTGCATATTACGATAAAGACTGGCTCATTCGTGTCATCACAGTAACCCTAAAAGACGGAACAAAATTTGAGGTGAAAGTATGAGTACAAAACCAAGTCTTCAAACTCTGATTGATCGCGCCAAAGCATCTATTATTCAGAAAACTAAAGCACAAAATCCTGCAACAGATGCCATTGCCGCTGCTTTAGGCGGTGGAACTTATAGTCTTTATGCCTATCAAGATTATTTAGCAAAACAACAGCACCCAAGTTCATGTGATGAAGATTGGCTATATGTCTGGGGTGCCAGATTAAAAGTAACCAGAGTTCAAGGAACCTATGCAACTGGAACAGTCGTTTTCTCAGGCCTTACGAATATCGTTAGCATACCGGCTGAAACAATCATCAAAACTCAAAGTGGTGTTGAATACGAAGTCACTGCAGAAACACAATCAGACCAACCGGTACCAGTTCAATGCCTATCTTCAGGAACAACCGGAAATATCGCTGCAGGTGTCAGTCTATTTTTGGTAACTGCGGTAACCGGTTTGGATCCAGATTCAATTACATCGAATGATATTAGCGGCGGAACAGATATTGAAGATATTTCGCACTATCGTACAAGAGTTGAAGCTGCTTATAACGAACGTTATGCCGTAGGTCGCCCTGAAGACTATAAAATTTGGGCGATTTCATCTCATCCAGATGTAGATTTCGCAAAAGTTGCAGATTGCTTCCCTGATGCTGGAAATGTAACCGTTTATATCGGACAGAAAGAAAATGATCCGGTCCTAACAGATGGCGTTAAAGATGCAGCGCAAATATTTATTGATAGTCAGCGAATTGGCGGTGTCATCGTTTATGTTCTACATATAAGCACAAATTCATTATCTGTCACTCTTGCAGATGTCAGCGATGTAACAACAAGACAAAGCATTGAACAGGCACTACAAACCTACATAAATGATCGCATGGGTGATGATGATCCTATAACACCTGGTCAACTGGTAATTGAGATCTCTAAAATAACTGAAACATTCAGTCTCATTTCACCAACAACATCTGTAACACCTGCAAAAAGTGAAGTCATTACGTTTGGAGGTGTTACATGGCAGTAGATACACAGGAATATACACTTCAAGACTACCGTAATGCCGTAGAAAAGCTTTTTCCACCTGGTAAATATTGGGAACAACCAGAGGATGATAGTGATTTGGATAACCTCTACTGGGCAATCGCTCAAGAGTGGAAAACCACAGCAGATGAACTAAAAACAAACATTTTATTTGGTGCTAATAATACGCTGTTTGGTTGGAAAATTTCAGACTATCAAAGACTATTAGATGAGAACGGTATTGATGGAACAGTATTCGATGATAAATCAATGCCAAGCTACATTTATTTCAACATCAATAACCTAGAAGACTCACTAGCAGTGTTCAACCAGGTAAATGAACTCAATCTATCTAATATACGAGTTGTATGGATGAAAACAGGCTATCTAGGCCTTATTGGAACTTGTAGAACAATGATCTACAGAAGACTAGAAGCAATAGAAGCCCCATATTCTGGAGGCATAGGATTTGAAGGGTTTTCTAGACCTATGAACTTTTTAAGATTAACCGCAACAGAGGCAACATGATATGTCAGCTATTAGTTTAATTATTACCGATGCAGGTCGTGCAGAAGTCATCAATGCAGACAATACAGGTACCGGTCCTGTTGTCTTATCACAAATTGCTTTCGGAAGTGGAACAAACGCAAGCGATCCTTCACAAACAGAACTTCAAAATGAATTTAAACGTCTAAACAGTATCAGTGGTTTAGCTGTATCTGCAGACACTATTCATGTAACCGTTCAAGACTTGACAACAGATGCATATAGTTTCAGTGAATTTGGTGTATTTACTGACAGTGGTACTCTATTTGCAGTTTACTCAGCACCAAGCGATATCATGCAAAAGTCAGCAGATGGAACACTAAATATGGCAGTTGACATTGTGCTTGGAACACTGGATGCAAAAAATCTGACGTTTGGTGATACTTCGTTTTCAAATCCACCGGCGAGTGAAACGGTTAGCGGTGTGATGAAAATCGCAACGCAACAAGATGCATCGGATCTGTCAAATGATACAAAGGCAATGACCCCTTTAAAAACCAAGCAAGCTATTGATGCTGCAAATCCACTAAGCGCAACACACAAAATCGTAACCGTTGATACCGTGGTTGCTGCTATCAAAATGATCTAAGGAACCATCATGATTAACACACCAAAAATGCTTCAAACCAAGCAAGACATTGATAATGCTATTGCCAATGCAGGCACAGCGATTGAAAAGGCGAAAATCATCGACTTTTTGAACGGCTTAATCGAGAGCGCCTATCAGTATGACTTTGATAGAAATCTTGGTGATACTGAGTCGCCAGATGGCGCGGAGCCTGATTATATCGTCGTTGAAAACACAGATATGAAAACCAATGTCACTACACGTCAGCAATTAAAGCGTGCAGAGAACACTACTGCACGACTTTTCAACCTTGGCTATCAAGTAGCTGACGTTCAATCCTTAATTATCAGCTTGGAGGCATAGCATGCAATCAGGAGATTATTCAATTATCCCAGCGATGGCCGCTGGTTTTATCAGCCTACAAGGTCAAATCGCCAAAAACGCAGATAACACACTCTCCATCCCAGAAGGTATGGTGAATATCGGCGGTAATGGCTATGGCTATATTTTGCAGGCTGATGCTGCATTTGACCCATATAATTCTGCCAATACAGATGCATCTTATTCCGGCGTAATACTTGGTGATGATATTTACATTTATGCTTGCCAAGCAGCAGGCTCACCTTATGCAAAATTGGTTTGCTCAAAAAATGCAACCTACCCTACTGGATATGATGCTACCAATTCGCGAAAGATTGGCGGCTTTCATGTCGGTCGAACCCGACCAATTGCCAACCGATTTGATACTGCTTATGTGCCAACGGTTGAAATCGTACCAAACTCTGTTTGGGATGAAGGACATAGACCTGAAAGCTTAACAGAAGGCATGGCAGAGATTGCACCTGGACTTTGGGCATCTATTTATCTTTTAAGCGTGGTATCTGGCACTTGGCCTGACGTTAGGTTTGGCAGCGTGTATGGCGCAACACCTGTACGCTCAGCTGGTGGATATTGCGAAGCTGACTTGAATAAAGGGCTGCGTGCCAGCGGCTACTTTGAGCCGACTTATGACGATTGGAAAATCGGCGCTTATGGCGCACCACAAGGTAATGATGGTGATAATACATTGGCATGGTCAATGACATCGAACACCGGTCCATGCACTACCGGTTATGTTGAAAAGGCAGTCTCCTGCCAAAACATAGTCGATACCTCTGGCAACCTTTGGGAAAGACTTTGCCATAACTTCGACCAGGTTGGCACCTACAACTGGGATACCAGTGTTGTTAATACTGGTCAAGATGCTGCTTATGGCCGTGGCGCTGTTTACCACTCCGCTTGGCGCTACGCTCTCGCTGGCGGCAATTGGAATGAGGGTGCTCGCTGCGGCTCCGCTTGTCTCTACTTGAATGCCGGTGCCTGGTCTACCGCTGGCTATGTTGGTGTGCGCGGCTTCAGTCGATCCCGTCGCGCATGATGCCATCTCAAGACGGCCACGGCAGTGGTCGTCATCAAATTTCAAGAAATAGCCAAGACTTAATTACTAGGTCTTTGGCGAAAAGATTAATCACCAAAACCCTACCCATGCTGGACAGAGTGCATCGCGCTCAAAGGTATCGGTACGTGTCAAGATTAGAAGGAGTGATGCATGAAGTTTTAAAACTATCAATAGAAGCGCCGAGAGCAAAGACCATCACCAAGTGCGCAGCACTGGTTGATAGCATTGATTTACTGCATGATATGCTTGAGATTGGCGCAGCTAATAAGTTGATAAAAGGCGGCTATATAGCATCTATCATGCAACCAAAATCAGATGAACATCCGGGTGGTGAATTATGGCAGTTAGCCGCTATATCAAGGTCTATGCTTAACAAGGCAAAAACGAAGAAATAGGATGGTATGGGTTTCGTAAGCTACGCTATCGCTGGCGGCAATTGGAATGAGGGTGCTCACTGCGGCTCCGCTTGTCTCAACTTGAATGCCAATGCCTGGAATACCAATGGCAATGTTGGTGTGCGCGGCTTCAGTGATGCATTATCTAATAGAGAGAGTCTTGTTTTACAGGCTACCTAGAATCCTATGGATCAGCCATGCCATCCTGGCCACATGGTCAAATATCAAAAACCGATAGCGTACCGCATGTACCACACAAGCCGTGCGCTATTACAGAGCAATAAAATGACACTTATCGAACAAATAGCCGACTGGGATAACCTACTACTCGCCTACCAAAAAGCCAGAAAAGGAAAATCCGGCATCAATGAAGTAGAAAGATTTGGCGCCAACCTTTGGCTTAATCTCGGTAATATCCAGCTACACCTATTAAGCGGCACTTACCAGATAGGCACATACCGAGAGTTCGTAGTTTACGAACCCAAGAAAAGACAAATACTCGCTGCACCTTTTAGGGATAGAGTAGTTCAACATGCCATGCTCAATATTCTTGAAGCACAATGGGATAAAAGACTGATTGATGACACCTACGCCTGCCGAAAAGGAAAAGGCACACACCAGGCGGCAACCCGCATTCAACACTGGCTGAAAGGCATGGCAAAAAACCAATCGCTTGAAAACATCTGGATAGTTAAAACCGACTACAGCAAATACTTTCAAAGCCTGAATCATGACATACTGAAACAAGTAGCAGCAAAAGGCATCGACTGCCAACTTACGCTAAAAGCAATATTTAACATCATAGACAGCGTGCCATCACCCGGCATGCCGGTTGGCAACCTGCTATCACAATGGTTGGCGAATCTAGTCGGAAATATCATTGACCAACACGTAAAGCGCAATTTACGAGTGAAACGCTACTTGAGATACATGGACGACTGCGTGGCAATATTTGGCTCAAAGATAGAAGCGCAACTCTACTTTGCCGAACTCTCAAAACTCAGCGAAAGTCTTGAGCTTAAATTCTCAAAAGTCAGCATACATAGAGCAACACAAGGCGTGAATATGGTTGGCTATCGCATCTGGCCAACCCATAAGCTACTGAGAAAACGCGCAATAGTACAGTTCAAACGCGACATCAAGTTCATCAAAAAGCACTACCAGAACCCAGAGCAACAAGCTAAACAAATCAATAAGCGCACCAAAGCGTTTATTGCTCATTCTAAACATGCGGATGGCGCAAGACTACTTAATAAGCTTGTAAACTCTAGTTTTAACAAAGCCATTTAAAAACTTATTAAATTGATAAAAATCAAATATTTATAAAGAATTAACTTAACAGTTAAACAGGTGCCAACATGACACAACAAACAGACAACGAACAACCAAAAAGCCCACGGATGGAAAGGCACGTGCAAACTATCCTTGTCAGCATCATTACAGCCGCAATTTTGTGGTCTGCAGTCAAACTCACTTCATATCAAGAACTATTCGGAAGACTTGATGAGCGTATTATCGCACTCAGTAATAAGCTTGATGATGTCGTCAAAATGCGAAACGATGTCGAAAGCCTAAAGGTGCGCGTTTCAATCCTTGAATCAAACAAGAAAGAACACCGGTGATGGACGAGGTACTCGACAGCGTAACCCAGCATGAAGGCTTTAGAGAAAAGCCATACATTGACCCTTTGGTCATGCGCGAGATTCCACATACCGAAAAGGTAATCATACTCAAATGGTTTGACCGTCTGAAAATCACTTTCGGCTATGGCATGACATTCATCACCGAAGAACAAGCAAGAATGTGTACGGCCATGATGCTGTACGATATCCGTCATGAGTTAGCCAGACGGAAGTCTTTTTTCACTTCCATGCCAATCAAAGCCCAGGACATTTTTGTCGAGATGGCATATCAGATGGGAATTGAAGATTTGATGGACTTCAAAAATACATGGCGTTATGCAGAACTTGGCCAGTGGGAAAATGCAGCCAATGAAATGCTTGATTCAAAGTGGGCTAGAGAGCAAACACCAGATCGAGCAAAGCAACTATCAGACAAACTTGCAGCACTTGGAGAAGACAATGCCTGACGAAACATTAACACAAGGACCACTTCGTCCACTGCCATCAGAGCAACCAAAAATACCGGCGTTTCCGGCAACCTATTGGGTACACCGTCGCGCACTAGCATACGCAAGCCTTGCTTTTGGTGCTATATATGCCATAGCTTGCCTTCTGGTGTACCACTTCACCACGGTGAAAGACTTCCCATTCGTAGGGGTTTCCGTCATTCTTTACCTGTTTCTTTTGGTGCCGATCATCATCTACATGACCGGCGCGAACCGTGAAGATCTCACCAAGATTCAGGGCATTATTGAGATTTTGAAAAAATGATTATTGAATGGTTAAAAGCCCGAGCAAAAATAATCGGCGGTATCGCCTTAATAATCGCCATTACACTGGCAGCACTGAAAATCTACCAGGTTGGGTATAGCAGCGGTTTTGATGCCAGAGACAAAACTGCCAAAGAAGACCAAATCAAAGAGCAAAAAGAAAAGCTGGCCAGCATCAAAAATGCCATTGACCAGGCAAACGAAATTAACCAGCAAAACAATGAGATCTCACAGCAATTTTGGGCAGATAGGCAAGCAGAAAAGCCACAAGCTCAAGCCATAGAACAAAAGGTGACAAAGTATGTTGAAGACAAAGCAAAACAAACTCCAAAAGCTGGCGATTGCAATACTGGTGACATCAGCACTGACGAGCTGCGCATCCTCCAAGACCTTACCAGATTCGCAAACGGAACAAAAACTGCAGATGATGCAAAACCAGGTGGATAATTCATGGCTGTTGCCATGTGCGGATCTGCCAATGCCAAACAGCACAAAAGACACCGACCACCTGCTATGGAAAAAGGCAGTTATCCTTGAGTATAAGGATTGCCGCACTAGGCATAACGCCCTGATAAAGACCTACAAAAAGCCTCAATAATAGGCTTTTTTATTGGCACCAATTTGTTTTCGTTCCGCCTTCGTATGCTACTGCAAGCTTTCTCTGCAGTAGTTCTTCAGCAAGACTTTTTCCGTCGACATAAACATCGGCTACCAGGCGAAAGTATTTTCCACGCATGATGTTCTTCAACTCGATTACCTTTGCCGATCTAAGCTGACTAACGGTGAACTGTTTTGCTTGTCTTGCAAGATCCTTTTCAAACTGACATTTCCCTCTCATTTCCGGCGTATCGGCGCCATTCAATCTGATTGGAATATGGTGGCCAACGACTGCAGGCCAACCATTGATATTTACACGAAATGTATCACCGTCATAAATGCTTGTAACTTCACTTACCATGGCACTTCCATAAGTTTTTTCAGTGGCAAACGAACCCACTGAAATAACCATTAAAGCCATGGCTAAAAGTAAGCGCATTAGAAATGCCCAGCCTGGTAGTTTATATGCACTGCACTTGGTGAATATCTTGCAACACCTATAGGGAGCCAAATTTCTTTTCCAGTAGGTGTTTTATTTGGAGAAATCATAGTCGCTGAAACTCGAATACTAAACCCTTTGTCATCAGGTGACTGTCCTATTTTGACAAGATACTTTATCGAATTCTTAGCAATACTAAGAATCATATCTCTATCAAACATCATCCTATCAACCATGTACTCTTTACGATGGTCTGGAATGACATTCAACCTTATCACTAGCAAATTGTCTTTTAGCTTATCCATGTCGATTGATACCTTATCAACCCGACCTTTCATATAACTCATGTCTTTAGGCAAAGAGTTTTTCAATACTGCATTCAAGTCTATACCAGCAGTTTCAAGATACGCTTGCTTAACCGTATCATTAGATACGGCGTTTTTCTGTGACTGTTCATCTTCGGAAACCGATGCAACTGCAAACATCAACATAAAGAACAGTGCTAATAAAAAAAAGATGATGGCAACAGTAACCCACTGCGCTTTTCTACTCATATTTGTCGCCCTTGGTATAAATTTTGTTAATAAAAAGTTGGCAAAGTGTCTAAATTGCTATTGCAGAGTTTCTCGTTGACCCATAGCCATAATCTCAAGCCGTTTGCTCCGACGTAGACAAATCCCGCAGCTTTTTCTCTTCAGGTTTTATCTGGTCACTACCAGTATTTTCAGGCATATCATCCAGCATCAAATACATGGTGTACTCAGGGAATGACTCGCAAACTTTTTTGACGGCATCAAATGCCGGCTGTCTATCGCTATTTTCGTAATTGATGATGCTTCTTTTTGGAATACCAGTCTTTTCAGCCAGTTCACTTTGAGATAAGTTTTCGGCTTCTCGTATCAATTTCAGCTTTTCATTAAATTTTTTGTTTGACATCCTGTTACCTCTTTCGGTAATATCTAAAACAGTTACCGCATACGGTAATAATTTAATGGAGCCGAACCCATGAATATTTCTACCACTCACACACAGAACAACTGCAAAACAGCCATTCAAAGCATGGTTAATGGTTTTTTACGTGTGGGAAAACAAAAGACTTCCGCAATCGCTGCAGACCCGCTAGGAACGGATCTAAGGTGTGAGAATGAAGTCCACTGCTTTCTGTTTGCGAATGCTTTTTCTCCAACGATTTTGGCATTCTCAATCTACTTGGTATTGGGTTCGGCTCCAGTTTCCAAAAAAGTAGTGGGCTTCATTGTCACACTTTTTTTCTAGTTTCGTCAATGCATAAGGGGCTGTCATGTCACAACAAATACTGTCAATTCATGCCATCGAATCTCACCTTGAGATGCTGAAGAACAAGCAATCAGAACTGAAAAACATCAAATTCTCTGATCTACGCGATCTAAACCAAGCTTTACCAATCATTGCAGATTTGTATGACCTAACAGGTCAAATCAAAGCGTTCAATGCCATCTTAAATGGCATACCAACTATTCAGGAGTAAGCCATGCGCCATGAAATTTCCTACATTGTCGACGGCGATTTAAAAGATAGATATGAACCTAAAGCAAACCCGCTTTCATGCTTTAAAGATCAGTGTGATATGCGCCGCCATTCTTACCAAGAAAGCATCAACTATCGTGCGTTTAGCGATAAAAACGATCATTCATTCAATCTTTGGTCAGAACTGTTGGAGTTTTTAAACGGTGATTCTGATGGCGAGAAGATCCATACCATCAGAGGCTATGTTTTCGGCAACCGCCGGAATGTTTTTGTCGAGTTAAAAGCAATAGAAGAATAAAACAATGCAATCAAACCAATACCATCCAATTGACTATGATTCGGTTGTCGATCGCTTAATTACTGATTTCAGTTTCAAGCGTTCTGGCAAACACCTTTCACAAGGGCGATGCCCTGAATGCGGTAAAAAAGAACTTCATACCCACGTTGAAAAACCATTTTCTATCAAATGCAATCGCATCAATAACTGTGGATATGAAGAAACGATCAAGGATCTATACCCTGATCTGTTCGAGCATTTCACCAAGAAATACCCGCCGACTGCAGATGACCAAAACATCACCGCTAAACAATATCTAAGCATTGCACGTGGGTTTGATGTCTCTAAGCTTGAAGGATGGTTCGAGCAAGGTTTGATGTTGCATGATAAAACCCATGTCACTACAGCCACGGTAAAGTTTTGGCTAGACAAAAAGAAAACTGTGTCCTGGGAACGTTTGATCGATTACACAGATGCAGACAATTTCGATAAAAAAGCCCACTTTAAAGGATCATATAGCGGCCTTTATTGGGAACCTCCAACACAAAAGCACATCGACCCTGAACGTCCACTCTATTTGGTTGAAGGCATTTTCGATGCAATCGCATTATGGTTCTGCGGTGTCCAGGTTGTCAGCATTATGTCATCGAATAACTGGCCAGAAGAACTGACAAAAAAACTTAAGTCAAACCAGATTGTCATATGGGCATTGGACAATAACAAAGCCGGCATCAATGCCGCCAAGAAATTCCACAAGACCAGTACAGAACGCGGTTATCAATCATTCATTGCCATACCGGACAACACAAAGGACTGGAACGATATTTACAAAATTCGCGGTGAAGATGGCATGCACGATGTCATGGATAAAGCCCTATGGAATGGCGCGGCAATCCAAGCGCCGACAGCCGGTGACACCGCCGCCATCTATGTCGCACAAACCCGTAGGCCTTACCGCATATTCCAAAAGAACAATGCCTATTTTGAAGCCAAATACAGCCGCAATAAGCTGGAAAAAGACGTAGGCGACAAAGACGACCCTGAAATGCTTAACAGCTACTTTAACCGAGACACGCTTGAAGTGCTGATGGACGATAAATTTCTAAGCCAGATCAGAAGCGCGATCTCAATCGAGAAGCTATCCAACTGCGTGGCAAAGTTTGAATACCAACAGGTTGACCAATACAACGACCAGGACAGATTGAACTATTTCGAGATCTCATACGAGAACGGATCGCCAAAGTCTACCATCAGCATTCCTGGTACCGCCCTTGCGGATGCCGGATCATTCAACCAGGCACTATTGCGCCATACACCTGGTGCGCGTTTTACCGGTGGCAAGGCTCATATAGAACACCTACATGAAAAGGTCTGGTTTTATAAGCCGGCCAAAGAGGTTAAAACTCTAAATTTCATCGGCTACGACAAGATCAGTGGCACCTATGTCTATAACGACACGGCATTCCTAAACGGCAAACGCGAACAGATCAATAAGCAAGGTTTCTTCGATATCAACCGCACCACAGCAATCAAAACAGTCAATAAGGACACTCGCCTTAAAATATCAAATAGGTTCAATGCCAATACCTTCCTAAACCACTTTCAAGGTGCATACGGTGAACGTGGTCTGCTTGTTTTAGCCTGGTGGGTTGGATCCTTATTTGCAGAACAGCTTCGTGATCACTTCCAGGGCTATCCATTCTTTGAACTGCAGGGTCAGGCATCATCAGGTAAGTCGACATTAATCAAGATCCTATGGAAGCTATATGGCCGCTCTGACTATGAAGGGTTTAACCCGCTTAACTCATCATTCAGTGCTATCGACCGTAACTTTGCCAAAGTATCAAACCTACCGGTTGTCTTGATCGAGTCAGATGCCAACGATGACCAGCGCAACGGCAAGAAATTCAACTGGGAACACATGAAAAACGCCTATACCGGTGAACCTCTCAAAGAACGTGGTATTCAGAACGGCGGGAATGAAACGGTATTCAATCCATTCAGGGGAACCCTAATGGCAGCACAAAACACAGCGATTGAAGGCTCAGAAGCTATCCTATCGCGTTTCATTCACCTACCGCTTGACAGAACACATCATCTACCAGGTGGTAAAGACCATGCAGAGGCTTTGGCTAGAACTGACGTTGAGGACCTATCCGGATTCTTGCCATTCATGCTGCAGCATGAGAAAGCCTTTGTTGCAAAGATAATCGAGCGCACACCGGTTTACTACAAAGACATGGATGGCCTGAAACTGCGCATCGATAGGATCCGTGACAACCACGCCATGCTTGCAGCTATATTGGAGACATTGGCAACTATCTTGCCGATAGACAAAGACCTAATCCCTGCCGCCTACTCACTCATTCGACAACGTGCGGTGCAACGTCAGCTTGATACCCAGGTCGATCACCCTGCTGTGCATGCCATGTGGGACATTTATGAATTTCTCAATATCAAGGAAGACAGCAACGATTATGGCGGCGTGAAGCAATTCATCAACCACAGTAAGAACACAGACACCATTGCCATCAACCTGGTTCATTTTGAGCGCGTCTGTAGAGATCAAGGTGTCAAAGCACCTGACATCACAGAACTAAAGCGTCACATCAAGCAATCTCACAGACACAAATTCAAGGAATACGCAGTGGTTAATTCAGGCATACAGGAAGGCAAAAGCGTCCGCTGTTACATATTTGAGGAGAAGAAATGATGAAACAAGGTGATCTATTCGGAACTAAGCCAAAAGCACCCTATTTGAAGCGTATGACGGTTATTGATGCCGGTGAGGTTCATGGTGTTAATAGCGTCCGTTATCAGTGTTTTTGCTGCAACCTTGAAACTAGCTGGATGGTAGAGAAAACCATCACTAAAGCAAAGCGAGGTATTCCATGCCTACAGTGCAACCAAGACAAACTCAGAATCCTGCACTTGAACCTAAAAGAACAATGGTGGAATGAGATCAATTCCGGCATCAAAACACTTGAGTACAGACTAAGAAATCAATACTGGTTTAAACGACTGGTAGGTAAGCAATACGACTTTGTTTTCGTAAAGCTTGGCTACCCATCAAAAACACAGATTGACAGGATCATAGTGTTTGTCTGGAATGGCTACTTTCCAATGATAGTAAAACACCCAGAGTTCGATGGAAAACAAGAAGTCTATGCCATCGATCTAACTGAAAGAGTTTGGGGAATCTAACTTAATAAAACATCCATAAACAATGCGAGGTAGAAGTAAATGAACCCACAAACCTATGACGACAAACTGGCAGATAGAGCGCGCCGTCTTGAAGAACTGGCTGATGATGAAAACGACATCATCAAAGACTTTCTGGATGAGGCGGTAAGCCTGAATCTTATCGGCCTTGTTCAATTCGCAAAATTAACCGAACTACTTGAATCAAAAAAAGGAGTAACACATGGCAACAAGAAAGATTAACGACCTAGCAGTGGCGATCGAGACTTATAAGGATCCGCAAACAGGGCTGGATAAAAACAAGTACCTGAATATCGGCGTAGAGATGGAAACCGATGACGGTGGCCGTTTCATTATCCTTGAATCTCATATCAACCTGGCAGCATTACCACGTAAACCAGGTAAGTCCGGCGTGATGGTTTCAAAATATCCGGTTGACGGCCGTAACGATAACAACGGCCAACAGCAAACACCACCACAGCAACATTCTCCGCAAACACAAACATACGTGTGGCCACACAATAACCAACCGATGACACCGCAAGAAGTCAGCCGGTACCAAAACCAACAAATCAACCCACCGCTATTTCACAACGATCAATGGTCATGGTCAGACGGCCAACAAATGACACCAAACGAAATAGCACACTTTTCAGCGCAACAACCGCGCTAACCAAGCCTGGTAGATAAGGAGCAAATCATGCAGCTAGTAGAAGCAGTAATTAGAAAGGATGGTATTCAACTGACCATACCAACTGACTATTTGAAGCGTCAATTTTTTGCCGGAGTAACAACAAATGATAGAGCAATTATCACTGATGAAAATGACATGCTTCATTATTTTTGCAAGCAATTTGAAAACTTTGATGATGATGCAAAGTTTGGACGATTTATTGACTCTGTTTGTTCAGAAGCAATAAACAATGGCGAAACATTCTTAGAGCCGGTAGAGGAATAGACCATGATCGACCTACTTCAATATTTAGGCGCACTCTGCGCCATCATTGGATCCATTTGGTTGACTCACAAGCTACCAGGATTCACCTATGGATGGGTGGCCTTTCTACTCGCTAGTGTGTCGATGGCAATTTTCTTTTTATACAAAGAACTCTACCCTGCTTTCATCATGGAACTGGTCTTTGTCTATTCAAACCTTGTCGGCATCAAGACATGGATATTCAAGAAGGCCTGATCGATGTCGAATAGCTTCCTTGTGTCATTTGATGATTTGCAGATCTGGACGGGCTACAATAGAAAAGCAGACATCATTAATTGGCTTGAAAATAAGCATATACCCTATGAGGTTGCGTTTAATGGAGAGCCGATAACGACACATCAAGCTATAAACAAAGCATTGCTAGGAGAGCCGAACCATGAGCAATGGAACTTCGATACGGTGCAAGCGCGCACCTAAATACTGTTATTTTAGAAAAGGTCGCTGGGTTTATTACCCTTCTATACCTGGACAACCACGAAAAGAAATAACGCTTCAAAAAAATAAAAAACCTCTACGAGAAGACACTCCGTGTCATGTCCTTCATGAAATGATTCATGAAATGTTAGAGGCGCCATCAAAGACTATTCAAATTCTTTTAGATAAATACTTGAACAGCACACACGTTCAAGGATTATCTCAATCAACAAGGGATGGATATAGTTTCTATTACAAAACAATTACTGAAATGAAAATGTCAAATGGTAAAACATTTGGTGAGATGCCTTTCGGAATCGTTACACCCGGGACAATAAGAACTTATCTTGATATTAGGGTTTCACAAGGTGTCACAACTGGTGCAAATAGAGAAGTTGAATTACTTAGCGCTGCTTATAATTGGGCATACGAAAGAGACATTGCAACAAAAAACCCATGTGAAGGCGTTCGCCATAACTCTGAAAAACCACGTGAAAAATATATTGAAGATGATGAATATGAAGCCTTGCTTGAAGTTACTGAAGGAAAGCCGCTCAATATTGCTGCAGAGATTACCTATCTATGTCGAGCAAGGGGATTTGAGGCCTGGGATATAACGCTAGATAAAATAGATGACAATAAAGGGATATTCATTCAAAGGACTAAAGGATCTTTGCCAGAATGGACAACATGGACACCACGACTTCGATCAGTCATTGATAAAGCACTGAAGCTTAGAAAGAAAACACAGTCTGAATTGAAGCGCAAAGGTAAAGCCGTTCCATTAAATAATCATCTATTGATCTCACAGGATGGGTTGCCATTCAATAAAAGTTCAAGGTCATCTGCATGGCGATCAGCGTATGCAAAATTAGTAAAACTTGGAAAAGCGAGTAAGGATCCAGATAAACGGTTCACGTTTCATGATATTAAGGCAAAAGGTGTGAGTGATCATGCGCTGAATGAATCAGGCCATAAATCAGAAAAAGCAAAGGCCGTTTATATGCGAAAAGTGAAAGAGGTTGAAGCTACAAAATAGACTAAAATTCTATTTTTTTGTTCAATTTTGTGGGAAATCTTGTGGGAAAATGCAAATATAAGTAAATGGTGAAACGCTTGAAACCCGCATGGGTAATGGCGCGCCCGAAGGGAGTCGAACCCCTAACCGCTCGGTTCGTAGCCGAGTACTCTATCCAATTGAGCTACGGGCGCTTATTGAGAACTTTGTAACGAAGGTTCAAAGTAAGCTGTGAATTGTAAGGATTTTTGACGTTGCGTCAAGTTTTCTTCCAATTCGGTTTGTTCCTATTTCTCGTTGCGAAGCATTGAAAAATGGCGGTGGACTAGGGATTCGAACCCCAGGTAGGCTACTAACCTACAACGGTTTTCAAGACCGCCGCCTTCAACCACTCAGCCAGTCCACCGGAACAGGTGCGTATTATAGAGTGTGGCAAAATAATTGCAAGCAAATAACGCACTTTTTTGAATTTTTATTACAGGCTTGATTAAAGCGTTTCAACCCCACCAAGATAAGGTCTTAATGCGGTTGGTACAGTAACACTTCCGTCTGCATTCTGATAGTTTTCCAAAACGGCAACCAACGTACGCCCTACCGCCAAACCAGAGCCGTTTAGGGTGTGTACCAACTGAGGTTTGTCTTGACCGCTTCTATAACGCGTCATCAAGCGTCTTGCTTGGAAATCCTCGAAGTTAGAGCAAGAAGAAATCTCACGATAAGCAGATTGTCCCGGCAACCAAACTTCAAGGTCATAGGTTTTGGCAGATGAGAAACCGATGTCGCCAGTACAAAGCGCCATTACACGATATGGCAACTCTAGCTTTTGTAGAATCAACTCGGCTTGCTGCGTAAGCTCTTCCAACGCTTGGTAAGACGTTTCAGGCTCAACCACTTGTACCAACTCGACTTTCTCAAACTGATGCTGACGAATCAGGCCTTTGGTGTCTTTACCATAAGAACCTGCTTCAGAGCGGAAACATGGCGTGTGTGCGGTAAATTTCAACGGCAATGCGGCTTGATCGATGATCTCGTCACGTACTAGGTTGGTAACAGGCACTTCCGCGGTTGGAATCAAATATAAATCACGGTCAGAGGTATCATGCTCTTCATGCTTGTCGATTTTGTACAGGTCCGCTTCAAACTTTGGTAACTGACCGGTACCGCGCAAACTGTCTTGGTTTACCAAGAATGGCACATAGACTTCTTCATAACCCGCTTCCGCGTGCGTGTCTAGCATGAACTGGGTAATGGCGCGTTGTAGCTTTGCCATTTTCCCTTTTAGAACTGAGAATCTTGATGAGGTGATTTTCACAGCTGCATCATTGTCATACCAACCACGTGCTTCGGCAAGATCAACATGATCTTTCACTTCAAAATCAAACTGTCTTGGCTCACCCCATTGGCGTACCAATACATTGTCATCTTCACCACCGCCGATTGGCGTACTTTCGTGAGGAAGGTTTGGAATACCTGCGTAAATATCTTCTATTTGCGATTGGATAGCGTGACTGGCTTCTTCGGCTTCTTTCAAACTATCGCCAAGATTCGCAACTTCATCCAACAATGGTTGAATGTCTTGTCCAGATGCTTTGGCTTTACCGATTTCTTTGGAACGGCTGTTGCGTTGCGCTTGCAATTCTTGTGCTTTGACCTGCAAGTCTTTACGCTGCACTTCAAGCGTTTGGATATGGGCAACATCCAAATCATAGCCACGTGTTTTCAGTTTTTCCGCGACTTGTTCCAGTTCTGTTCTCAGTAGCTTTGCATCTAGCATGGTAATCTCTTAGTTTTCTTTCTATTTTTAATTAATAAATTCTTAATGGGCGTATTGTAAGTGAGCTTTAAGCATCTGCCAATTGAATGTCAGCAATCAATTCATTGGCAATGGCTTCCAGTGCCTCTTGAATGTCGTTACGATTCACATCCAACGGAATCTTCAGCGATAGCTGAGCCTTGAACAACTGCTCTCCAGACATACTGGCTTCAATCACTTCAGACTCCAAACTCTCAACGCTGCCGCCAAGTCTTGCCAAAGCATCCGTTAGGCGATGGACAATACCTGGACGATCTTGCCCAATCAACTCAATGTCGTATCGTTTGAATGCATGAGCAGCTGTTTCGGGTTCAGACACTTCATACATCACTTTCAGCCCTAGGTTTTCGGACTCAAGCGCCTTGGTAAAGCCTTCAACTTGCTCTCTAGGCAGATCAACACGTAGGATGCCGGCGAATTTACCCGCCAAGCTTGCCATGCTACTTTCCACCCAGTCGCCATGATAGCTGACAATCAGTTTGGATAATGCCGCGACCAAGCCCGGAGAGTCTTCACCCAACACACTGACTACAATCGATTGTCTCATCTCATCACCTCTTGTTTTTGTATTGGGACGTTACTCATAAGCCGATACTGGCAAACAAGAGCACACAAGATTCTTATCACCATAAACGTTATCGACCCTTGCCACCGGTGACCAGTATTTTTCACGCTTCAAGCTTTCCAACGGATAAGCCGCCTGTTGTCTTGAGTAACTGTGCGCCCAGTAATCGCCTGTGACTTCCAGAGCGGTATGAGGCGCATTCACCAATGGATTATCTTCCGCAGTAAACTGCCCTTCCATCACTTGTGCGATTTCGTATTTGATTTGAATCATAGCGTCACAGAAACGATCCAACTCCACTTGTGATTCCGACTCGGTCGGCTCAATCATCAAGGTTCCTGCAACTGGGAACGACATGGTAGGTGCGTGGAAGCCATAGTCAATCAAACGTTTGGCAATGTCATCGACAGTAATGCCTGATTCTGCTTTGATTGGACGTAAATCAACAATACACTCATGAGCAACATGACCGTTTTTGTCGGTATACAAAATCGGGAAATGCGGCGCCAAACGATGCGCAATATAGTTGGCGTTCAAAATTGCATTGGCAGTTGCTTGGTACAGCCCGGTTTTACCCATCATGGCGATATACATCCAACTGATTGGCAAAATCCCTGCACTTCCCCAAGGAGCGGCAGAAACCTGTCCTACACTTGAATCCTGCTTAGGCGTGCGCGGCAAAAAAGGTGCAAGATGTTTACCCACACCGATTGGTCCGACACCTGGCCCACCGCCACCATGTGGAATGGCAAAGGTTTTGTGAAGGTTCAAGTGGGAAACATCACCACCAAATTCACCCGGTGATGAAACCCCAACCATCGCATTCATGTTGGCACCATCGATATAAACCTGTCCACCTTGTTGGTGTACCATGTCACAGACAGTTTTCACATCTTCTTCAAACACACCATGCGTTGAAGGATAGGTAATCATAATCGCAGAAATATTTTGCCCGTGCTGCTCACACTTGGCTTGAAGATCAGCAAGATCAATATCGCCTTTTTCAGACGTCTTAACGACCACAACCTTCATCCCTGCCATGTGTGCAGAGGCAGGATTGGTTCCGTGAGCGGAGGCTGGAATCAAACAGATATCACGATGCCCTTCGCCACGGCTTTCATGGTAAGCTCGAATCGCCAACAAACCGGCATATTCGCCTTGTGCGCCTGAGTTAGGTTGTAGGGAAACCGCATCATAGCCTGTGGCTTCGCAAAGCATGCGCTCCAAGTCTTCAATCATTTGCTGATAGCCTTGCACTTGGTGCAAAGGGGCAAAAGGATGGATTCCGCTGAATTCTTTCCAAGATACCGGCATCAATTCTGCAGCAGCATTCAACTTCATGGTACAAGACCCTAGCGGAATCATTGCTCTATCTAGCGCCAAATCCTTATCGGCAAGATGACGCATGTAGCGCATCATTTCCGTTTCAGAGTGATAACGGTTAAAGACTTCATGCGTTAGAAAATCTGATGTGCGCTGTAGTTTTGCTGGTAAAGCATATGGCGTGTTATCCGCAATCTCCGTAGATGCTTTCAACACACTCAATAGGGTTGTAACATCTTCTAAAGTCGTGGATTCATCAAAAGATACCCCAATTAGCGTATCGTTAATTTTTCTTAAGTTATAACCTGCTTGCTCAGCTATTTGCAAAGTCGCATCAGCAGAAGCGACTTCAAAAGAGACCGTATCAAAGTAAGTGGTATTTTGAACCTTGATGCCTGTTTTATTGAGCGCATCAGCAAAAGCTGCGGTTAGCTGAAAGACTTTATTGGCGATACGTTTTAGACCTTCTGGCCCATGATAAGCAGCGTAAAAGCTCGCCATCACCGCCAAGAGTGCTTGTGCGGTACAAATGTTACTGGTCGCTTTTTCGCGACGGATATGTTGCTCACGCGTTTGTAGTGCCAAGCGATAAGCCGGATTGCCTAAACGATCGACAGATACCCCAATCAAACGCCCCGGCATGGAACGTTTAAAGTCATCTTTGGTTGCCATAAAGGCAGCATGTGGTCCGCCATACCCTAAAGGCACGCCAAAGCGTTGTGAGTTACCAATGGCGACATCCGCCCCCATTTCACCTGGGGATTTCAACAACGTCAGTGCTAGCAAGTCTGTTGCAACGGCAACCAAGGCTTTCTTTTCATGCGCTTCATCGATAATGGCAGATAGCTCTTTTACATCACCATAGGTACCCGGATATTGCAGCAAAACACCGAACAATTCCAAGTCTGCAAACCCGTCTTCTGGATTGCCAACCACCACTTCAATACCCAATGGTTCAGCACGGGTTTTCAGTACTTCAATATTTTGCGGATGACAATCTTCTGCAACGAAAAACACATTGCCCTTCGATTTTGACATGCGTTGACATAAAGTCATGGCTTCGGCACAGGCTGTAGCCTCATCCAACATGGAAGCGTTGGCAAGCTCCATGCCGGTCATATCAGCAATCATGGTCTGAAAGTTCAACATGGCTTCCATTCGACCTTGAGAGATTTCCGCTTGGTAAGGTGTATAGGCTGTGTACCAAGCCGGATTTTCCAATACGTTACGTAGCACCACCGGCGGCGTTAGGGTATTGTAGAACCCCATGCCGATAAAAGATTTAATCGTTTGATTTTGGCTTGCCATAGCCTTGAGTTTTGCCAAAGCATCATGCTCTGACAAACCTTCACCAAGCGCCATCTCAGACTGACGACGAATAGACTTAGGTACCACCCCGTCCAAAAGCTGCTCAAGAGAGTTATAACCTAATGCAGACAACATTAATTGTTGTTGCTCGTTATTTGAACCAATGTGACGCTGACTAAAATTATCGGTCGTCATCAAGTCTGCAATTTTTCCGCTCATAATCTTCTCTTAATCAATTTGCTGTCAGTACATATTACTTAATGAGAGTCGAGTTACTCGATACAAGCTTGGTAAGCTGCTTCATCCATCAAATCTTCCAACTCTGATTCGTCAGCGATTTGAACTTTGATAAACCAACCAGCGCCCATTGGGTCTTCGTTGACCTTTTCAGGTTCATCTTCCAAAGATTGGTTTGATTCGATGATTGTTCCAGAAACAGGTGCAATCAAATCTGAAGCGGCTTTTACAGACTCAATAACTGAAACAGCTTCGCCCTTGGTAATTTCAGAACCTTCTTCAGGCACTTCAACGTAAACTAGGTCACCTAGTTGTTCTTGAGCGAAATCCGTAATACCGATAGTCGCTGTACCATCACCATGAATTTCAATCCACTCGTGATCTTCTGTATATTTAATTTGACTCATCACTTATCTCCTCTGAATCAATAAACTGTTCTATTAAATTGTTTTAGCGTGCTGGTTGAATTTATCATCGAGCACCGCGGTAATAATTTTGTTTAACAAACGGCAAAGGCGTTATCTCAACAGGAATCGCCTTACCTCTAACCATTGCAAATAACGGTTGTTGACCTTGAGCTGCATCCTTATCCAATAACGCCATCGCTATCGGCACATTCAAACTAGGGCCAAAACCACCACTCGTCACGATACCGACAAGAGTTTCACCTTCTGTAACGATTTCCGCGCCATCGCGCACAGGCATCTTCCCTTGCGGTAGAATCGCAACGCGTTTGCGCGGTGCGCCAGACAGCATTTGCCTGCCAATCACATCCGCCCCCGGGTAACCACCTGCTCTGGCACCATCTGGACGTCTTGCTTTGGAAATTGCCCAGTTCAAACTGGCTTCAATCGGCGTGATTTCAGTTGTCAGCTCATGTCCGTACAAGCACAATCCGGCTTCCAATCGCAAAGAATCACGTGCGCCTAAGCCAATCCACTCCACAGCGTCTTCTGCCAATAGCATTTTTGCCAAGGCAACGGCTTGATCATTGGCAACAGAAATTTCAAAACCATCTTCACCGGTATAGCCGGAACGTGTCACAAAACACTTAATACCACCAATCTCCAAAGATTTGGCTGTCATAAATGTCATGGATTGTGATTCTGGCGCTAGCTTTGCCATCACATTTTTAGCTTCCGGGCCTTGCAAAGCCAACAAGGCTTTATCATCCAATACTTCCACTTCGACTGAGCCATCAAGGTTGGCTTTCAGGTGCGCAATATCCTGTTCTTTACAGGCTGCATTGACGACCAAAAACAGACCATCTTCAACACAAGTGACCATTAAGTCATCCAGCACGCCACCCTTATCGTTGGTGAACAATGCATAGCGCTGTTTCAATAATGACAGGTCAATAATGTCGACTGGCACCAGCGCTTCTAATGCTTGGGCTGCTTTTTCACCCTTGAGCTTGACCTGTCCCATGTGAGAAACATCAAACAAACCCGCTTTTTCTCGCGTATGCAAATGCTCCTTTTTAATGCCCATCGGGTATTGCACCGGCATATCGTAACCCGCGAAAGGAACCATTCTGGCACCTGCTTCGACATGAAGGTCGTAAAAAGGGGTTTTTAGAAGGTTGGTGGACTCTGTCATGGCGTCTCTCTAACTGACGTTAATTTGCGAAAATTTGAAGTCAAAAGTTTATCAAAATGTGAACTTATGGAGAAAAAATATTCGTTAAATTCTTTAGGGTTTCTTGTTGAAAACTTCTCAACAGAAACCTTCATTTACAACAAGAACTGTTTGCCTGACCAAACACCAAACCAAACCATGTAAACACACAGCACGACATTGGCGACAATGTTCATCATCGCTTTTTCAAACAAACCTTCCTGTAAGAACAGCAGGGTTTCAAAAGCGAATGTCGAAAACGTTGTAAAAGATCCCAGAAAACCAACAATCAATAACGCACGCCACTCAAGGGCAAGCTGTAATTTATCAATCATCAAAATCGTTAAAAGCCCGATTAGAAAAGAACCCAAGGCGTTTACCGTCAAAGTTCCCCAAACGAAATCACGCCCCCACCAGGCATACATCTGGTTCGACAGCAAAAAACGGGACATGGCACCAAACGTACCTCCGATCCCGACAGCGAGTAATTGCATCAAGTGAAAACTTTGCACAAAAATTCTCCTAATCTATTTCAATCTGTACTATGTCAATCTATTCTAGTTTTGTATTCAGCGACTTATGGTCGTCTTTTTTGTGGTGACTGCAAATTCATTTGTTTGAGTCGAGTCATTTTCTCGCCAATTTTTATCTCCAACCCTCTCGGCACTGGCTGGTAGTAATCGCGTTCCGGCATGTCTTCGGGGAAATAGCATTCTCCCGCAGCAAAGGCTTCAGGTTCGTCATGCGCATAACGGTAGCCTTCGCCATAATCTAGGTTCTTCATCAATTTGGTCGGCGCATTGCGCAAGTGCAATGGCACTTCGGAGGTACCATGCTCCTGAATGTCTCTTACCGCAGCTTTATACCCCATGTAAACGGCATTGGACTTAGGGGCGACCGCAAGGTAAACCGCCGCTTGTGCCAACGCCAATTCACCTTCTGGAGAACCGAGTCGTTCATAGGCTTCCGCCGCATCCAAGCACAAGCCTAAAGCTTTCACATCAGCATTACCAATATCTTCACTCGCCATGCGAATCAATCGTCTGGAAAGATAACGGGCATCAACCCCTGTTTCCAACATTCTCGTCAGCCAATATAATGCAGCGTTTGGATCTGAGCCACGTATGGATTTATGCAATGCGGAAATCTGATCATAAAACAACTCACCGCCTTTGTCTTGACGGCGTACACCACCCTGCACGACTTCTCGGCAATGGTCGGCAGTCAGCACCACCCGACCTGGCAGATTTTGCTCGGCGAAATCGACCGCCTGCTCCAACATATTCAATAAGCGTCGTGCATCGCCATCCGCATATTGCACCAACAACTCCTCGGCTTGTGGTTCCAATTCAAGGGTTGTACCCAGGTCTTCACTCAGAAGTTCAATGCCGCGTTGCAATACTTGCATCAAATCTTCTTGTTCCAGCGGTCTCAACACATAGACACGTGCTCGTGAAAGCAAAGCGTTATTAAGCTCAAATGACGGGTTTTCTGTCGTCGCCCCGATGAAGATGAAGGTGCCATCTTCAATATAAGGTAAAAACGCATCTTGCTGCGCTTTATTGAAGCGATGAACTTCATCAACAAATAACAAAGTGCCTTGATTAAACTGCGCTTGGTGAAGCTTGGCTTGCCCAACCGCCTCACGTACTGATTTCACCCCATCCAGTACTGCAGACAAACTGATGAACTGTAAATCCGATTGCTGCGCGATTAATCTTGCCAGCGTGGTTTTGCCTGTGCCCGGCGGCCCCCAAAAAATCATGGAGTGCAAGCGACCAGAATTTAACAGTTTAGACAAGGCACGATTCGACCCGAGCAAATGCTTTTGCCCGACGTAATGTGCTAGCTCGGTTGGTCGAAGCCTGTCGGAAAGTGGCTTATAGCTCATGTCTATTTTAGATTATTGACCTGCTGCCCAATGACATCCACCCCTTCTGGTGGGCTGAAATCAAACTGGTTGCTGGCGATGTTAACGTTTTGCTGAATATCGGTAAACTTCACCTTGGTGATGTTGTCCATGCTCTGATACATCCAAATCTGAACCAACTTATCCCCTTTGATGGCGACTTCCAAACTTTGGAAAAAAGTCGAATCTTTAGGCGTCAGATTATACCAGCTAATGCCGTCTTTAATGCTCTCAGGCAAAACATTGAAGTTACTTTCGATATTGTCGTTATACAGCAACCAGCGTAATGGAAAGTCGGACTGAACCGATGTCAATGGACGCACGGTAACCTGGTCAATATCCGGTTCAAACACCCATAGGTTCAGGCTGTCAGAAATAATCTCCTGACGATCTGGTTTCTTATAAACCCAAATCAGCTTCCCAGGGCGGGACAACACAACATAACCTGTGGATTTGTTTTCTTGAAACAGCTGTTCATCAGGCTGGGTTTGGATGAAGTTGGCTTTAAAGGTGTGAAGGTTTTCCAAAAAATGGTGCAGGGTTTCTATCTTGGATTTTGGCGACTCTGCCAGTGCCTGCCAACTACTGGCCACTAAGACAATAAAACCCAACCAAGTTAAAAACTGCTTTTTCATATTTTCTTCTTCACACGTTTGTATTCAAAAATCTACCAGGTTGGGGTACCCGGTATTTCACTAAAAATTAAATCGGGAACTTTACTGTGGCGATTTTGGCGCAAGAACGTCACGGTTACCATTGGATTTCATTGACGAAACCACACCGGAAGACTCCATTGCCTCAACGATTCTGGCAGCGCGGTTATAGCCGATTTTAAAGTGGCGCTGCACCAAAGATACGGACACACGCTGATTGTCAGTCACAAAGGAAACTACTTGATCATAGAGCAAGTCCTGCTCGGCATCCTCACCCAACAAATCTCCACCATCGGCTGATGTCGGCTGAGTGATGCTTTCCAAATACTGTGGTTCACCTTGAGACTTCACGAAATCGGCGACGCGATGCACTTCTTCATCAGTCATGAATGCACCATGCACCCGGCGTGGATTACCACTCCCCGGCGGCATGAACAGCATATCCCCCATTCCCAGTAGTTGTTCAGCGCCACCTTGGTCAAGAATGGTTCGGGAGTCGATTTTGGTGTTGACCATAAAAGAGATACGGGTCGGAATATTGGCTTTAATCAAACCAGTAATAACATTCACAGAAGGTCTTTGGGTTGCCAAAATCAGGTGAATACCCGCGGCACGTGCTTTTTGTGCGATACGCGCAATCAGCTGCTCAACTTCTTTACCCACCACCATAATCATGTCGGCGAACTCATCAACCACCACCACAATAAAAGGTAATGGTTCCAACGTTGGCGGTTTTTCACCCAACTCATGACCAAAGTTTGCCGCTTGCTGATACAACGGATCAATCAAAGGCTCACCTTTTTCGATAGCGCCGCGGACTTTAGCATTGAAGCCAGCAATATTTCTCACTCCAAGCTTCGCCATGAGTTGATAGCGACGATCCATCTCAAACACACTCCAACGCAAGGCATTTGCCGCTTCCGACATGTCTGTGACCACAGGGGTCAACAAATGAGGAATATCTTCATAGATGGAAAGCTCAAGCATTTTTGGGTCGACCATAATGAGGCGAACCTCTTCTGGCGTACTTTTATACAGCAAGCTCAGAATCATACTATTGACCCCGACCGACTTACCGGAACCCGTGGTACCCGCCACCAACAAATGCGGCATCTTGGCAATATCTGCCACAACTGGCTTACCGGAAATGTCTTTTCCTAAAGCAACCGTCAGAGGAGATTTAGAAGTTTGAAATTCTTCAGAAGAAATCACTTCACGGAAGCTCACCACTTCACGCTTTTCATTCGGAATTTCAATCCCAACAACCGCTTTACCTGGAATAACATCAACTACACGTACTGACTTCACTGAAAGTACACGAGCCAAGTCTTTCGCCAGATTGGAAATTTGACTAACCTTCACGCCCGCTGCCGGCAACACCTCGAAACGGGTCACGACTGGCCCTGGTTGAACAGCTTCAACCTTAATGGAAACACCAAACTCTTCCAGGCGTTGTTCAAGCAAGAAGGATAACGATGTCAGCTCTTCAGATGAAAAGCCTTCTTCAGAGTCTGGGATAGGATCTAATAAATCCACACCAGGCAAATCGCCGCCTTGGTGTACAGGCACAGTGATATTTGAAGAGGCTTTACGACCTACTTTTAGAGAAGCGCTACTTTCAGACAATTCGTCACCAATAGCGATCTCATGATCGGCTGCGGTAGACATTTTTTCCTGCGGCTTTTCAAGCACAGCCAAGGTTTTGGTTTTAACTTTTTCTGCCAGCTTACCAACCAATGGGCTTCTAACCTTTTGCTCATGTTCATTTCGTGATGCAATAACCGGAAAAGACGAGTCAGCTGACGCTTTGCCTTCAGTCTTGGAAGAGACATTGCCCCACAATGCTTGAAGATGCGGCTTAACTTTATTGATCAATACCCAACTGATTTGCCCGGTTTTATCCAGAATAGTCATCCAGGACAACTGGGTGAAAAGGCTGATACCAACAGCGAAAATGACCAGTAAAAATAATGTTGTACCCAACAAGTCAATCGCGGACACCAGCACATTACTGACTTCGTAACCTAACACCCCACCACCGGAATAAGGCAGCTTGAGGAACCCAAGGTCAGGAGACAGGAACAGTGTCGATAGCGCAGAGCCAGATACAATCAAAAGAATTAGCCCGGTCAGACTTAGCCCGAAGTGCAAGTAGTCGGTATCACCTTCAGAACGGATTTTCAACGTCACCATTCCCGCCATGAAAATACCAAATGGAATCAAAAAGCCGAACAATCCAAATAGATATAGCAAAAGCGAAGCAATCCAAGCACCGGTTCTGCCACCGTAGTTTTGGATGTTTTGTGATGAAGAAGCTGTTTCAAATCCAGGATCAGACCCGTTGTAACTGAACAATACTAAAAACAAAAAGAAAGACACACCGATGCACGCCAATACAATTGCATCTTTCATTATCCAATGAAAGCGCTGTGTAGGCGCATCTGAGCTTTCGCCACTTTTTCTGGAAAGGTTCGATTGAGAATAATCAGGCATGTTTTTTTTCAAATCACTTAGTCGCTTGAAGGTCTTGTCGAGACACTCATTCAGCCAGGTTAAAAATATGCTTCTATGTTAAAAAAGGTTTTATGGAAATACCCTTGAGAGAATCATAATTCATTAACCTGCCACTATAAAAACTGCTAGAATTTTAGCACAAAAGCACAGAGTTTAATCTCAGATTCACTCAGTCTACTACTAGCGCCCTTGATGGTTAGCAAAGTGTTATGTTCAGTCATGACATAAAGGGTCCATCAGATCGAAATGCGGTCTAATGGCAAAGTATTCAAGCTAGTGTAGCATCAAAAAATAGAGGTACCAATTAATGGCAGCAAAACATTGTAAACTACTCATCCTCGGTTCAGGACCTGCTGGTTATACCGCTGCGGTTTATGCAGCACGTGCCAACTTGGAGCCAGTTATCATTACTGGTCTACAGCAAGGCGGACAACTCACCACAACTACAGAAGTCGATAACTGGCCTGGAGATGTTGAGGGATTGACTGGACCGGATTTGATGGTACGTATGCAAAAGCACGCCGAACGCTTTGGAACCGAAATCCTTTTCGACCACATTCACACTGCTGACTTGAAAAATCGCCCTTTCAAACTAACAGGGGATGCAGGTGAATATACCTGTGATGCATTGATCATCGCAACGGGTGCTTCTGCAAAGTATCTAGGACTGCCTTCTGAAGAAGCTTTCAAAGGTAAAGGGGTATCAGCTTGTGCAACTTGTGATGGCTTCTTCTATCGTAATCAAAAAGTCGCGGTTGTTGGTGGTGGAAACACGGCCGTTGAAGAAGCACTTTACCTTTCTCACATTGCTGCAGAGGTGACCGTCATTCACCGTCGCGACTATTTTTCATCTGAAAAAATCTTGGCTCAGCAGCTGATGGACAAAGCTGAAAACGGCAACATCAAAATTGAGTTCCACAGCGAAATCGACGAAGTGCTAGGTGACAACATGGGCGTTACAGGCTTGAGATTGAAAAACACTCAAACGGGCGATACCAAAGAAATTGATGTTTCTGGGGTTTTCATCGCCATCGGCCACACACCAAATACCAGCATTTTTGAAGATCAAATGCTGATGGATCATGGTTACATCAAAGTACAAAGCGGCTTGCAAGGCAATGCTACGCAAACCTCTGTTGAAGGGGTGTTTGCCGCTGGGGATGTTATGGACCAAGTCTACAAACAAGCCATTACTTCAGCAGGTGCAGGCTGTATGGCAGCACTTGATGCCGAGAAGTATCTAGATCAACTTGAAGCGAAAAAATCCTAGCCCCAAAAGGGTTTGAATAACGCTACATCTTCTTGTATAGTCAAGTCTAGTTTAAATCTGCCGGCTCAATCTGGCAGATTTTAATCACAAATAAATCCAAGGATTGATATGAAACACACCGCCTTAATTTCAATACTCACAACTTCTTTGCTTGCCCCTTCCGCTTTTGCTGCGAATGTTGATTTAAAAACTGCAAACCAAAAAGCAAGCTACGCTCTGGGAATTGACTTGGCAAAAAGCTTTGAGAAACAAGGCTTGGAAGTCGACTCAAAAGCATTGATGCTGGGTCTGACCGATGTTATGAACAAAGAGAAAATCCGTTTAACGCCAGAAGAAATGCAGCAAGCTGTAGAAACGGTTAAGCAGAACCTAATCAAAAAGCAAATGGAAGCCCGCAAAGCTTTAGGCGAAAAAAATGCTAAAGCAGGTCAAGCTTTCTTGGAACAAAACAAGAACAAGCCTGGCGTTAAAGTGACTAAAAGCGGTCTTCAATATGTTGTATTAAAAGCAGGTAAAGGTGCCCCTCCAACGGATAGCGACTACATCACTGCCAACTACGAAGGAACAGATATCGACGGAAAAGTGTTTGATAGCTCATATCAACGTGGCACACCGATTGAAATCCAAATGCACGACGTGATTGCTGGTTGGGGGGAAGCGCTGAAGATGATGAAGCCAGGCTCTAAATGGAAAATCTTTGTTCCACCTTCATTGGGCTATGGTTCAAAAGGTGCTGGGAAAGTGATTGGACCAAACCAAACACTGATCTTTACAATCGAAATGATTACCTATAGTAAAGACAAACCCAGTCACTAAGCTTTCTCTTACTCCCGCATACAAAAAAGCCCCAAAATTTGGGGCTGTATTATGTTCTAAATACCAAGGGAGGATTGTTGATGTTTTCAACAGCCGCCCATATTAAGTTACCGCATTATTTTTTACTAATATAATATTCTTTTATAACTATAGATAAAGTTGATATATAGGCTTTATTTTCCCGCTTCCACATCAAACAATCGGTAAAATTCATAGGCTGGCGTTTCATACGGATGAGCCTCAAGAAGCACTTTTAGAGCAATTTTTGCAAAAGATTCTTCCAATACCATCTCAACTTTATATTCATTGACTGTTTCAACAGTACCCTGCTGCCCTAAAAAAGGCTGACTCCCTTCCATCGGTCTAAATTGTCCTTGCCCTTGCACTTGCCAACAACAACTATCATAATGTCCTATCTTGCCGGCACCGACTGAAAACAAGGCTGACTTAACCTGCTCCAAATGGGAATTGGGAACAAAAAACGTTAACTTTAACAAACCGAATCTCCCTCGTTAAAACGAATAGCAGATACAATATACAAAAAACCTAGGATACTTGATATGCAATCTATGAAACTGATTTTGATTACCTATGCCACTATCCTTGCTCTCGGCATTCTTTCTATAGTGACAAAAGTACACTACTTTGCCAATATCGCTGGTTTCATCGCCGCGATTGGTTTTATGTTGGTCTTTTTCAAGGACCCTTCATCAAAAGATGACGGTAACTCAGAAGTAGCAGCTAAAGTTGCCACCTATAAGAAATATTGGTATGTCGTATTTGCGACAGGTTTGTTTTTCAGTTTGATCTTCGGAACATTCTGGAACTCTCAAATGGGCGGCATGTAAGCCCCCCATCATTTTCTAGCCATAAAAAAGCCCGCACTAGGCGGGCTTTTTTATTGTCAGAAACTTACAAGATTAGAAAAGATCAACTTCTCCCTCTTCCATCGTTGAAGACGTCACGCGCTTCATACGCTGAGCTTCAATTGCTTCTCTTTGGCTGTGAATCTTGGCTCTGAAAATCGCCATTCTTTCTTTATATTCGTCATAGCTCACAGGTGGCTTATCCTTATCCTCTTCAACTTGCTTGTTAATCTCTTCCGAGAAAGAATGCAAGTTATCCAAGTGATGCATAATTTGCTCTACTAACTGACGAACAATATCTTCAAACTGTAGTGAACGCATTGCATTGGATACAGAAACTTCGATTTCCGAAATAATACCAGAGACATCACCTAGCTTACCAGAGATACCTGTGTTCATGGATTCCAAGTCCGTCAACAAACCAGTAACCTGGTCTTTTGAACTATTGGCTTCTTGAATGTCTTTGGCCGCAGTATCGCTCACCAACTTACGAACATGATCAACTGTTTGCTTTGCCTTCTCTGCTTGCTTACGAATCTGTTCGTTCAACAAGTTAGAGTTAAGTGATAGTTTTCGAACTTCATCTGCAACAACGGCAAACCCTCGACCAGCTTCACCCGCTCTTGCCGCTTCAATTGCCGCATTCAACGCCAACAGGTTGGTTTGGTCAGCAATCCCTTTTACATCTTCCAATAAGATAAAGATAGATTCGATTTGCTCAACCATGTTATCGATCTTACTAACCGTTTCATTACTGCGCTGACTGGAAATAGTGAGCAGTTCAATCAGATAGCTCAACAACGTTTTGATTTCTTCAGAGAACTTCTGAATACTCATCCCTTCAGAAGAGCCGCCACCCAAGTTGTCGATCAAAGACAGAACCAAGTTGTATTCCGCTTGTGTCTGCTCATGCAGCCCCATGAAGCTATCGTTCAATGTCTCGATGGCTTCTCCAACTAGTGTCTTAACCTGTGTCAATTCACCTCTAACCACTTCAACCTCTTGTCCCATTACGGAGTCAATATCTGCCAAAATGGTTGCCAGCGTGTTTTCAATAAGGTTGATTTCAGCATCAGGAACCGCACCACCACTTACTTTAACAGGCTCTGCGGACGTCGCAGAAACGACGTGCGTGGTTTTATCGGCAGAATTTGCCGCAAGAAGTGTCCAAGTGATGGACACAGTAAATAGGAAAATCACCCCTATATAAGGTATGACGGTAAAGGATAGGCCTACACCAACCAATGTAAGCAACCATGCAATCCAATAACGCTGTAAAACTAGTAACATACTGAGCCCTTATATCGACATTAACTATGCTTTGTGTAAAGCAGGCATTATGCCAAATAAAATCAATGCCAAACTTATTTGACCCAACTGAGAATTTTTTCCGCAACCTTATCTAGTGGCATCACTTCTTCTGCCGCACCGATTTTGGTTGCTTCACCCGGCATTCCCCACACCACACTGGTTTTTTCATCCTGAGCAACTGTGTGAACACCTATCTCTCTTAACTCTTTCAACCCTTGCGCGCCATCTGCGCCCATTCCCGTCAAGATCACCCCAATTGCATTGGTTCCAACGGTTTGCAACACACTTCTAAACATAACGTCTACAGAAGGCTTATGACGGTTCACTGGTGGGCCGTCATTTAAACGACAAATGTATTTAGCACCTTGTTTCTCGACAAGTAGATGGCGGTCACCAGGTGCGATATAGACCCAACCTGGCAGAATTTCCTGCCCATCTTCCGCTTGCACCACTCTCATTGCCGCAATCGTGTCCATACGATTAGCAAATGGCAAACTAAATGCCGCCGGAATGTGCTGGGTGATAACAATTGGTGGCGTATTTTCCGGTAAACGCATCAGCACTTCTTTGATGGCTTCTGTTCCCCCCGTCGAAGCACCTAAGGCAATGACTTGGTGTGTTTTACCAAAACTCTTGGGAACAGGTTTAGATGGAATAATCGCATCGACGTTCAACTTATCAGGCACTCTATCTGCCTTAGCTGCCAAGTTGGGTTTGAATGCTGGCTTGGAATTCAAGTTCTGAACATAACGCTCATATTGTCTAACCAATTGTTCTTTTGAAACTTTCGCTGCAATTTTGACTTTACGGCGAATCTCCAACGAGTAGGCTTCAAAGGTATGCTCTAAATCAATTTTGGGTTTGGTAACGAAATCTACCGCTCCAAGATCCAGTGCTTCAAATGTGATGTCAGCACCTTTTTCCGTCAAGGTGGAAACCATCACCACCGGCATAGGATGTAATCTCATCAAATTTTTTAGAAAGGTCACACCATCCATACGCGGCATCTCAATATCCAGCGTCAACACATCCGGACGAAGCGTTTTGACTTTTTCTCTCGCGTCATAGGGATCTGATGCCGTCCCCACTACTTCAATAAAAGGATCCGAGTCGAGCATATCTGACAACATCTGCCTTACCAATGAAGAGTCGTCAACTATCAGTACTTTTACTTTTGACATACTGCCACCCTGCTTTTCATTATTCTTGTTCTTCTATTCTTGGTCTTATTTAGGATTGCTAATCCTATTTTCTGTCTCAATCTTTTTTCTGGTAAATCGTTTTTCCGAGCAATTCAAATCGATCACAGACTTTATATAATGATTCCGAGTGTCCTACAAACAAATACCCCTTTTCCCTCAATAGATCAGCATAGCGATTAAACAGTTTGGACTGCGTTTCTTTATCAAAATAAATCACCACATTACGGCAAAAAATGACATCTATCTGATCTTTAATAGGCCATTCGTTCATGAGGTTAATTTGTCCAAACTCAATAATGGATTGGAGGTCAGGTTTCACTTTGACATAGCCATCATTACTCCCCTTACCCCTCATAAACCAATTTTTCTTTCTGGTTTCGGACACACCCTTGAGTCTATCAATTTTATACACACCATTACTAGCCGTATTGACCACATTTGTATCCAAATCGGTTGCGATCACTTTTGCATCCCACCCAGGAGGCACTGCTTCTTTCAGAACAATTGCAATTGAATAAGGCTCTTCGCCTGTTGAGCAGCCCGCTGACCAAACACGAATTTTTTTGGTCGTCTGGTTTTTCTGCAACAGTTCGGGAATGACTGTTTCTGCCAAAAACTCGAAATGATGATTCTCTCTAAAGAAAAATGTAAGGTTAGTGGTAATGGCATTGATAAGATGAATGAACTCCGCTTCCCCTTGAGCTTCAACGTAATTCAGATATTCATCAAAAGAATCTTGTTGCAAAAAGCGTATACGCTTTGCCAATCTATTATAAACCAGGTTCTTTTTAGACTCATTCAGATCAATTCCAGCAAAGTTATAAACCAGGTTTTTGACCCTTAAAAAATCTGTTTCCGTATATTCAAACTCTCTTTCCGAATTCATCTGCCACCTTTTTCACGAACTAATGCCTTCCGAAATCCATTCAGAATTTTCTTTTCACACGCGCATCATCTATGATTAGATTATATAAAACAAATAGGCTTGAACCTAACTAAATTCACTCGTTTCTGTATGAAAACACTATGGCGATAACACCACCGAACAATCCATCAGCAACCGACACGCTATCTTCCTTGGCAAAATTAGGGGCAACAGGAAAAGGATTGCAAATTTCTGTTGGGCAAACGCTGGCTGCAACTGTGCTGAAAGTGAGCAATGGACAAGCCTTACTGAACGTTGCTGGGCAAACCTTTGCCGCAAAAACATCTCCGGAAATGCCTCTCATTGAAGGACAGCAACTACAAGCCAAAGTCACCCAAATCAAACCCAATGTTGTACTGACTTTTTCCAACAATCAAAACCAACCGGCTCAGGTGAGCTCCGACAAGATACTACAACAGGTTCTTACGCAAATACTTCCGGATCAGACCTCAGTTTCTCAAGGCTTAACTCAACTGGTCCAATTGACTCAAACTGGTGGCTTGCCAACTATCATTCAGACTTATCTATTTAAGTTATTTGATGGCCTCTTCAAGCTATCCGATAAAGTCAAAGTCGAAGAATTTAAAGCGGCTCTGCTCAGCAGCGGACTTTTTCTGGAAAATAGTTTGGCAAAAAATAAAAAGCCTTATAGCAATGATTTTAAGGCGCACTTGCTCAAATTACTGGATATCATTCGTAACGAACCTACCCAATCACCTGAGCTTAAATCTCTGGCAAAAACACTACATCAACTCCTAAACAAAGTCACTCATCAGCAAATTCAAGCGATTGAAAATCCAAATGCATGGAATATTCAACTTCCCACGTCTCCTAACAATCTCCCTTTGATCGAATTTCAACTGGATATCAGGAAAACCACAGGACAACAAGATGGCATCTGGGAAACCATTATTTCTCTAGATATAAGCGACATGGGCACAATGGTTGCTAAGTGCATTATGCAAAATGAAGAGTTTGGGTTTCAGTTTTGGACAGAACAGACTGAACTAGGACAAAGAATTGAAGATAACTTGAGCGGTTTCAGAGAGCAGCTAAGGCAGAACGGCCTTAGGGTGAAACACATACTGATGAATGCGCAAAAACCTGAGGTCAACCCAATGGCAACGAAAATTGCGTTGATTGACATTAGAGTTTAAAACCTTTATTTAAAAGGTTTAAATGCACCTTTCCATCGAGAAAACAACAACATACTTTTATCAATGCATTAATTTAGGTGTTAGAAGATGAAATATCGTATAAATTGGGCTAGACCTTTTGAGATAAATCGGTTAACTTTTACCCATTAATGAAATGATTTCGGGTACTAAAGGTGGTTTATGAGTACAGAAGAAGAAAATAATTCTAGCCAGTATGAACCTTCAGATGGAAATGATGAGCAAATCCTGAGTTTTGTTCTTGGTGGAGAGGAATATGGCGTCGATATCCTCCGAGTCCAAGAAATCAAAGATTGGGAAAAAACCACCGGTATTCCGAACTCTCCAGATTATGTCATGGGTGTCATAAACCTAAGGGGCGCCGTAGTTCCTGTCATTGATCTTCGTGTAAGATTCGGCCTGCCAAACGTCACTTATGACGACAGTACCGTTGTCATTATCCTTAGATCCAACGATGAAAACACTGGCACACAAAAAATTATCGGAATTGTTGTCGATGGTGTCTCGGATGTGCACACCCTAGATAGCAACACGATTCAAAGCGCACCGGATATCAATGGTTCCATTCATTCAGATTATGTGAAAGGACTGGCGACTGTTGCCGAAAAAATGGTTATCGTCCTGAATGTTGATCAGTTGATCACACAAGGGGTATTGGCAGCTATTAAAAAAAACTTGCGTATTGAAGAATAACGTTATAATTATTCTTAATAATCTAAAAAATTTTTTGAGAGGAAAACAATGTCTAAAATTCTCGCAGTAGATGATTCTAAATCAATGCGTCAAATGGTGAGCATGTCTCTAAAATCTGCTGGCCATGATGTCACGGAAGCTGAAGATGGCGCTATGGCACTCGATATTGCGAAACGCGAACAATTCGATCTGATTGTTACGGATATCAATATGCCGAACATGAATGGAATCGAGCTTATCCAAGCGTTGAGAGTTTTACCAAACTACAAGTTTACGCCTATTCTGTGTTTGACTACGGAATCCTCTGGCGATATGAAACAAAAAGGTAAGGAAGCGGGAGCAACTGGTTGGATCGTTAAGCCTTTCAGTCCAGAAAAACTACTGTCAGTTATTACACGCGTTCTATAAGCGTATCACCTTTTTTTCAGAACTGGAGAAGAACGTCATGAGCGAAACTACTATCACTCTTCCAGAAAGTCTGACGATTCACCACATTGAAGGTCAGCTTGGTGATTTAAGACTGGCCTTTCAGTCCGATGCTGAAACTTTTAATTTGGAAGGTTCAAAAGTTGAAACCATTGACACCTCAGGTTTGCAATTATTGCTTGCACTGATTAAAAGCGCGCAAGCAAATGATAAGACAATCCAGTGGACAACCCCTTCAGAACAATTGACCACTAGCGCAAGCAAACTTGGCTTGAGCGAAAAATTAATGCTTTCCTAAACCCCTCTCGGGTCTCTATCAGAAATTAAATTATTGCCGCTATAGATCTCTATAGCGGCATCATTCACCAAGCACACCTTTTCAAACCACCAAAAGGAAACGCTGTTTTGGAAAAAGTCACGCTAGACAAGTCTGTTGCTATTTCGCTTGAGTATGATGGTAAGGGAGCGCCAACGGTGTCTGCAAAAGGCTATGGATATGTTGCTGAAGCAATCATCCAGATAGCCAAGGAAAACGATATCCCTATCACTTCGGATGAAAATTTGGCTGCTCTACTGTCTCAGGTAGAGCTAGATAGTGAAATTCCAGAATCGCTTTATGAAGCAGTGGTTCAAGTTTTGATTTTTGCCTATCAAATTTCCGGCAAACAACCAGAACTTAAACCTTAAACATGCTGTCAACGTCCACCAGAATAATAACATTTCCGTTAAAGTGCGCGATACCCTGAAGGTATCTCGAAGCGCCCTCTTTGGTAGCTGACATCGACTCAAATTGTTTTTCAGGGATATCTTTTACTTCCAAAACACAGTCAACCAACATACCCACTATATTATCGTCATCAAGTTCAACAATAATGATTCTGGAAAGGTCATCAATTGCCTTAGGAGAAATGCCATAGGATAGACGAGTGTCCACTACGGTAACAATGACACCACGAACATTGATAACACCTAGAACATTGTAGCCAGACCCCTCAACTTTACGGATTGAGCCAACCCTCAATACTTCACGGATTTTTTTAACATTGATGCCGTAAATCTCGGAATCCAATTCAAATAACACACAACGAATGCTTGGACCAGAATACTTTTCCTGATCTTCTTCGCTCATAAGCGTTAGATCAAAGTCTTTGTTTTTGTTTGCTGCTACTAAAGCCATGTGTATCCTTCCTTAATATTGAAAACGTTGAATGACACCTGGTAAATCCAGAATCAAAGCAATATTTCCATTACCCGTGATGGTAGCACCGGCATAGCCTTCAATATGCTTCATCATTACACCCAGTGGCTTGATTACCACTTCTTCCTGACCATTAACCTGATCAACAACAAATCCTGCACGCTGATTACCTATCGACACGATAATGACCTTATCTCCGTCATAAGTGGTCTTGTCACACTCAGGAGACAGCCATTCCGAAAGGAAAATAAGCGGGATACTTTTTTCGCGTAAGCGAACCATCATCTGACCATCAATTTTATTCGTTTGATCAGAATCAAAATCGAAAATTTCTTGAACACTCGTTAATGGAATTGCATAACTGTCTTCACCGAAAGAAACCATCAATGTTGGTAAGATAGCCAATGTCAAAGGTACACGAATATTAATCTGCGTCCCTTTACCCAAAACAGAGTGGATATCGATACTACCGTTCAGCTTGGTAATCATGTTTTTTACAACATCCATACCAACGCCACGGCCGGAAATATCGCTAATCGTTTCAGCTGTCGAAAAGCCCGCTGACATGATTAATTCAAACGCAGCCTTATCATCCAACTGGTTTGCACTAACTTCATCCATCATACCTTTTTCGACGGCTTTGCGTCTCAACACATCAGGATCCATCCCTTTCCCATCATCGGTAATCGATAGAAGGATATGATCCCCTTCCTGTTCAGCGGCAAGAATGACCGTACCCTTTCTCGGCTTGTTGGCGTTTTCACGATCACTAGGCATTTCAATGCCATGGTCAACGGAGTTTCTCACCAAGTGGACCAATGGATCTGCCAGTGCTTCAACAAGGTTTTTATCAAGATCTGTCTCTTCCCCTTGCAGTTCAAGCTCTATTTCTTTACCAAGCTTTCTTGCCAAATCTCTGACAACACGAGGGAAACGGCCAAATACTTTTTTAACCGGTTGCATACGTGTCTTCATGACAGATGTTTGCAGGTCCGTGGTAACGTGATCCAGATTCCCTACGGCATTCGATAACTCTTCTTGTGCATCTTCTAAAGATTTCAATGTCAAAAGACGGTTACGGACAAGCACCAACTCCCCCACCAAGTTCATAATCTCGTCCAAACGACGCGTGTCAACACGAACGGTAGATTCTGCGGCAGCTTTCGAAGGCTTATCCTCACCCTTGTCACCATCATCTTCTTTAGCAGCAGGTTTAGGGGCTGGAGCAGGTTGTGGCGCGGCAGCAGGTTTAGGGGCTGGAGCAGGTTGTGGCGCGGCAGCAGGTTTAGGGGCTGGAGCAGGTTGTGGCGATTCAGCCGGGGCAGAAGGTTCGTCTAAACCAAGCATATCTCTTTGATTCAATAGAGCTTCAAATTCGTCATCGGTAATATCCCCATCAGGATCAAGACCTTCTTCTAATTGAAGTTTTACACCGGAAGCCGAAGTTGCTTCTGGTTCTTCATCAGCAGATATAGAAAGTGAATCGCGTTGATTCAGCAATGCTTCAAATTCATCGTCACTAATATCACCGTCAGGATCGACACCTTCGGCAAGTTGAAGCTTCACTTCAGGCTGTGACGGGGCAACTTCCGCCTCTGGAGTGGCAATTTCTTCCTCATGAGACGCCGTAGCAGCTTGGCCACGCCATAAAGCATCTAACTCGGCGAGTAGTCCGTCGTCTGCTTCTTCAAGCTCACGGGCGCCGTCTTTCAATTGCTCAATATAGTCTGAAATCACATCGAAAGCACGCATGATAACGTCACTAGCAACATTATCATAAGCAACTTCATCATTTCGGATTTTGTCAAAGACGTTCTCAGCTCTGTGACACACCTCAATCAAAGGTGTCACGCCCAAAAAGCCTGCCCCGCCTTTAATGGTATGAAAGCCTCTAAAAATGGCATTCAGTAAATCAGAGTCTGTTGGTGAATTGGCCAGATCGGTTAATTGCTCATCCAGCTGTTCTACCAGCTCTGATGCTTCAATTAAAAAATCCTGTAAAATTTCTTCATCCACAATTCATACCTCGTCTAGGTGCCTGTCAACATAGTGACTTATTTTCTGATAATTAAATCTAGAAAACTTTAAGCAACGAGCATGCCAGCCCAAATTACAACCCCAGATCACCTAGAAGGTCATCCACATCATCCTGAGAAGAAACTGAATCTTTCTTACTGGACTTAGTAACGTTAGGGCCAATTCCCTTCATTTCATCGGCATGGCGTTGCTCATCGGACGTTTCTAACCCAGTAACGCTATCCAAATCAACGCCTGCATTGAGAATAAGCTCATTCAGGTTTTTTTCCAAGCTGGTCACTAAATCAACTATGCGATTCAGCACTTGCCCTG